>JBGCFB010000137.1:0-23473 GCA_045106685.1 Bacteroidia bacterium
ACGCCGCAGGAGTTCGCCCTCAGCCAACTCGAAGCCTATCCTTTGCTGACCAGTAGAGGAGAGAACACGCCTTTGGCTGAACAGAAAGAAAAGGCCTTTTCCTTTTATCAAAATGGCCAGTATAGCGAAGCGCTTGCAGTATTTGAAAGCATGTTTTCCTCACCTGATGCAGGGCAGACTTCTGACGATATTCGCATGTATTACGCTGATTGTCTGAGTCTTACAGGAAAGTATCCGGAAGCTGCTGACCAGTATCAAAGGCTCCGCGACAGCGACTATTATGACGCCGCCGAATGGCGATTGGTCATGGTGCTGATCCTTAATAATGAAAGCGCTGAAGCGCGCTATATTTTGGAAAGTATTACCAAGAATTCGCTTCACTATAAGCACGCGGAGGCGGTAGCGCTTTTGAAGAAAATGGAGTAGAGAAAAGGCATGCCTTTTCTCTAGCGATGGCTGGGTTTTCGGTGTTGTGTAAGGGCTATATGGTAATCCATATCTTTGGATTTAAAGAATACATTCATGACCTCAAAAAATACCCAATTAGGCTTCATCTTTCTTTTTGCTTTCATTTTATGCAGTTCAGGGCTTGTTGTTGCTCAAAAGAATAAAGCGAACGAAAAATTTGCTTTTATTGATAGCACATCCCTTGTTGTATATGGAAACGATTCCCTGTTTATTAGGAGTTATGATATTGAACACTGTTGGTTGAACGACTCTGTTTTCGTAGAACAAAAAATTAAGCCAACTGAAAGGGGAGAGCCTATCATTTTTGATTCTGACACTTTCTTAATTGACTCAAATGGGGATTGGTATATTTTCAATTCTAAAAGATTCATGCTGTTTTATTCAGGAAAAATATTTGATGATTTATCATACTCTCTAAGCATTCAAAAACCTGGGATGTTTCCTGAATTCAAAGACATTTTTAGATATACTCCACAAAAAAAACTAAGTAATGGCCTATTTATCTATGAGGTTGTTAATACCAAGTCAGGGGAGAAGTATCACATATATTTTGATCCCAATGTTGGGATAATTAGAAAGTTTAATAATTCCTTTGATTATTACTTATCTAAACTAGACCCGTAATTCTGTTAGCAAGAATTTCTGGATTGTGCTACTGGCCAGTGTATAATCCCTGCCTAAACCAATTCAAAACTTTCTATGCTTTTTGTAGTCAAAGTCCTCAGCATAATCGATGGTTCCAAATAATGAAATGATCGCTAGCTGCTTTCGTCTTTGGATAAACTCGCGTAAAGCTAAAGTAACGGTGTCCTTTTTACTTTTTAAGCCACCTGTTTTCTGAGCTTCTTCCAGAAGGTTTGGATCAATATTGAGATTTGTTGCCATGCTACATATTTCAAACCTTTAAACTTTCTACTATGAACTTTCCACTATCAGAAAAGGAGGCTTAATTTTCACTCCCGCCATAAATCTCCTTCAAACTCACCGGCATCGCAGTACTGATGCCCGCGTTCTCCATCGTGATGCCATACATGACCTCCGTCGATGCCATCGTGCGCTTATTGTGCGTTACAATGATGAACTGCGAGTTCGCAGAGAACTCTCGGATGATATTATTGAACTTGTCGATATTGGCGTCATCGAGCGGAGCGTCGACCTCATCAAAAATACAGAAAGGCGCAGGCTTGATCAGGTAGATCGAGAAGAGCAGCGCAACCGCTGTCAGCGTCTTCTCACCACCACTCAACTGCGAGATCGTCTGAGGGCGCTTGCCCTTGGGCTTCGCCATAATACCGATGTCGGACTCTAGCGGATTGTCCGGTTCTTTGAGAATGAGGTCCGCGCTTGAATCTTCTGAGAAGAGGCTTTTGTAGACCTTTTTGAAGTGCTCGCGTACCTGATCGTAGGTCTCCAAAAAGTGCTTCTTGGCAGTTTCGTCTATTTCGGCAATGGTGTCCAAAAGCGTCTGTTTCGCAGCAAGAAGGTCGTTTTTCTGTTCCGTAATAAACACATGACGCTCCTGCATCTCTTCATAAGCTTCAACCGCCATCGGGTTGATTTCACCAAAACTTAGCACCTTTTCACGCAGCTTCTGCAACTTCGGTTCGATGGTTTCGAGCTGATATTCTTCAATCGGTTTTTCAAAAACACCAACTTCGGAAAGCGTATCAATATCGAGCATAAACTCGGCGTTCATGCGCTCTTTGAGCGAAGTAAGCTGCACACGTAATTCGGTGCTTTGCTCTGAAAAACTGCCTTTATGTTCGATCAGGCCTTCTCGTTTGCTACGAAACTCGCCCAAAGCTTCTTCTCCCTGAGCGATCTGATTTTTGGTCAAGCCTACGATCTGCTCATTGGAGTCGACCGTCTGCTCCAGGCCACGTTTTTGATTGTAGAGTTGTACAATGACTTCATCGTCCTGCAAGTTGGCGCTGATCAGCCCGTCAATCTCTTTAGCGACCGCTTCACGCTCCGTTTTTAGGCGGGCATGTGTTTGGTCAAACTGCGAAATCTGTTCGCGCTTTCTGCTAAGATCCTGGGCGAGGAGATTGTCCTGGTTTTGCTTTTGGATCAGGACAATGTTCGCATCATTATAAGACTGCGAACGCTGGCTGAGTGCTTCCGCGCGCTCCTGCGCCTCGGCGCGCTGAGCCGATAGCTTGCTGAAAAGTTGCAGGAGATCTTCCTGGCGGATGCGTAATCTCGGAGTGATTTCTTCTGCACGCTTGCGCAGGTTTTCCATCTCCGTCAACAACGATTCAGAACGCTGGCCTACACGCTCCAGGAATGCTTTGTGCTCTTCGGCACGAGATTCCAGTACAGAGCGATCGCGCTGCTTTTCCAACAAAGTCTTACGAACAGGCTCCAGCTCGCCGGCAAAATCGTCAGCCTTGAGCTTACGCATTTTATCGTCCGCTTTGTCGAGTTTTAGCTTCTCAGCGGTAAGGTCTTTATTGAGCTTTTTGAGTTCCTTATCGAGCGCCTCCAGGTTTTTGGCACGTCCCAATCTTTTGCCCTCAAACAAACCCAACGAACCTCCCCCTACGCGAAAACGACGACGCGTTACATTACCCGAATTGGTAAGGAAAACAGTGCCTTCAGGAATGTCCTCAGGCATGTCGTTTTCTGATTCCACGAGATAGACATTACCTAAAAGATACGTCGCCAGCTTGCGATATTCTGGTGCGAAATCGACCACATCCATCGCCGGAGTAGCTTGGGTAAATAGCAGCGGATTAGGCGCGCTATAATCACCCAGCTCTTCCAAAACGAAGAAGTTTGCTCGGCCTTTGCTGGACTTTGAGAGCATGTGTACAGATAGCATCGCGTCCTCGCGTGCCGGTACCACATAGTGACTCAGGTATTGATCCAGGTAGTTTTCAAGGGCGACTTTATAAGCTTCCTGCGTGGTAAAGATGTCCGAAACCAGCGGCGCATCCTTGATCCATTGGGCATTCTTTTTGAGGAACTTTACGCTCTCTGGAAAGCCTTCCAGGTTTTCTACAAGGCTCTTGGTAAGATTATATTCGTTCTGTTTGGCATCAAGAAGGCGGTTTTTGCGATATACGCTATCCTTCAGTGCCTCAATGGTTTTGGTCGTAATATCGATTTCAGCAGCTTGCTTTTCCTTCTTCACGGTGAGCGCGTCGAATTCTTTTTCCAGCTTCTTGATCTCGGTATTAAGCTCTTTCATTTTTACTTCGAAAGCGCCCATATCATCTCGCCGCTGATTCTTGTCCTCTTCGGCGCGGGAAAGTTCGTCTTCAAGACTCTTTACTTTCACGGCGTTGATCTCCATCTCCTGGCGCATCGACTGTACTTCTGCTTCAGTTTCGCGGTGCTCCTTCTCTAGTTCAGCTGCGATTTTGTCCGCATCCTCACGCGCTGCGCGCATGGTAGCGACGATTTCTTTCAAGCTATTTTCGCCTTCTTTGGCGGCTTCAAGCTCGCTCGCGAGCTGCTCGCGTTTGATGCGTAGCTCTGCCACGTCCGTTTCATTCTGGCGCAGCTTGTTACGCTCAGTTTCCAGCTGGTCGCCGATAGCGACTTCGCGCTGCTGCAAGTACTTCAGACGCTCGCTCTTCACGGTCTTGTCCGTCTCTACCGACTGAATGCGGCTCAGGTGGCGATTGAGATTTTGTTGTGCTTCTGAAAGGGCTTTTTCATGATCGGTAAGCTCTTTTTTGAGTTGCATCAGGCGCGACTCTCGTTGCGCCATCTCGGTTTGCAACTTTGTTACCTTGTCACCGATCGCGTCTTCCTCTTTTTTGAGGGCTTCGCGCTGAATATTGATATCGCGCAGCTTGAGTAGTGCATACTGCGCGCTAATCTCCTTATAAGTAGCTTTTAGCTCAAGGTACTTTTGCGTACGCTTGGCCTGCTTTTCGAGTGATTTGAGGTTTTTTTCTATTTCAAAAAGCAAGTCATCTACACGCTCCAGGTCCTTGTCCGCGTCGCCTAGCTTTTTGAGTGTCTGCTTTTTACGGATTTTATACTTCGAAATACCTGCGGCTTCCTCAAAGAAACGACGGCGCTCATTATTCTTATTGGTGAGCATCTCGTCCACCATCTTGAGCTCAATGATGGCATAGGAGTCAGAGCTGACGCCCGTGTCCATAAAGAGATTCTGAATATCCTTGAGACGGCAGCTTACGCCATTAATAAGGTATTCACTATCACCTGAGCGGAAGAGCTTGCGCGTAATCGTAACGGTTGTATACGCAGTAGGAAGGACGTTTTTCGTGTTTTCAAAAGAAAGCGAAACTTCGGCGAAATTCGCCTTACGGCGCGCCTTCGTTCCGGCAAAGATGACATTCTCCATCTTGTCCGAACGCAGGTTACGCGTTTTCTGCTCTCCCAGCACCCAGCGGATGCTATCAACGATATTGGATTTGCCACAGCCATTCGGGCCTACAATACCCGTAATGCCAGCATCAAACAGAAGCTTCTGCCGATCTGCAAAACTTTTAAAGCCGTATATCTCAAGCCCGGTTAGTTGCATAGGGCAAAGATAGTAGGGATTTGCTTATTTGGTAATGGTGAAGGGAGATTGGAAAATAAGCTATTAAGCGCTATTTTTAACCATATGAAGACCAGATCGTATTTAAACACGATTTATTTATCAAAGCAATGGAACGTATTATTATTCAACTAAAGGATATAAATAAAAGAGCAATGCTTTTTTCCATATTGGAAAAGTTGCCATTTATAAACGTGATCTCTACTACCCAGATTAAAGCGGTAGAGGCTGAAAAGGAGCACGACTTTTTTTCTTCAGCAGGTTTGTTTGAAGGCAGGGATATTGATGCGAATGAATTAAGGAAGTCAGCATGGAGCCGCTAGTAGTTTGTGACACGAATATCTTCATCGAATTTTACAAGAATAACATAGAGATCTGTGAAGAACTCAAGGCTATAGGTCAAAAAGGCATAGCATTATCAAGTGTTACTGAAGCAGAATTGATTTACGGTGCTTTTAATAAAAATGAACTTATTCATATCCAGAAGGATTTATCAGTTCTAACCCATTTACCCATCACTGTCGCGATATCTAATCGAGCAATTAAGCTACTTACCAAGTATTCCTTAAGTCATCGTCTAAATTTGCCTGATGCGTTAATAGCAGCAACGGTATTAGAAGCTGATTTACCCCTTTTTACCCTAAACAGAAAAGACTTTCAATATATTCCCGATTTGAAAATGTGGAGATAGGTAAGCATCATCATGTATGGGATCATAAATGCTCCATAAGGCCATTTTTAAGCACATTTAACAAATGGCCCCAATATCCTGTAGTGCCTTTGATGTAGTAGAGAAAAGGCATGTAGTACTGGTGCTGTAGTTATCTATAACGATTTCGTGTAATTTCTGTCGACCTTGGTAGGATTATTTTTACAACACGATCCTGAAATTATGCTACGTCTTTTATTGATTCCATTGTTCCTATTGGGAGCTTTTGCATTTGGTGCAACCTTCGTTGTCGACAGTAATGCAGATACAGATAATAATGCTGCGTATACCTTGGGGGATGGGACAAACACGCTCCGGAAATGTATTCGACTTGCTAACGCAAATTTTGGCTCAGATAATATAAATTTCAACATAACAGGATCGACCGTTATAAACGCTTCATTTTGTAGCGGCTTTGGATGGTTCTTTCTTACCAGCCCTGTTATTATAGATGGATATAGCCAACCTGGCGCATCTGCAGGAAATCCACAGATCGAATTGAATGGGAATGGGCTTACTTGCCTCGCGGCAATCAATCTTACTTTTGGTTCTACAGGCTCTGAAATCAAAGGGCTTATCATGTATGGAAACACTGAAGGTGTTCGGATGGACGCCAATACAAGTGGAAACACTGTTTCAGGATGTTGGATAGGTGTTAATAATACTGGAAACGCGGTTGCCACGAGTACAGTCACGCAGCATGGAATTCATCTAGTAGGTTCAAATAATAATACCATTGGTGGAAATGGCGGCCTGATCGATCGCAATATCATCAGTGCGTGCGGTCAGGAAGGTGTTCGTATTGATGGCGCTATTTCGTCAGGCAATGCTATTAACGGAAACTATATCGGAGTTGGAGCAAACGGCAGCACGGACTTGGGTAATCGCAATGGCGTTTTTGCAGACGATGCAGCCATGCTTACCATCGGAGCAGGAGCTGCAAACGAAGGCAATGTTATCTCAGGAAACGCGCAGACGGGAATATCACTTGAAAATTGCGACAATTTCACCATCAAAGGGAATATCATCGGGCTGGCAGCGAATGCAAGTACTGCCGTGCAAAACGACCTGGATGGAATCACAGCAACTTCGGGTAGCGATGTAGGGCAGATCGGAGGAGCGACACTCAATGAGCGTAATGTGATCTCTGGAAATGGCAGGAACGGAATAAATCTTACTTCCTGCGACAATATCACGATCCAGGGAAGCTATATGGGAGTGGCCGGCGATGGTTTTACTGTAAGGGCAAACACTGGAAACGGAGTTCGGGGTGAGAATTGTGAATTTCTGGAAGTCGGAGGTGATGCTGCTGGCGAAGGAAATGTAGTTTCAGGAAATACCTCTACAGGAGTAAGTGTATTGGGCGTATTTTCAAGAAATACGACCATACAAGGAAATATGATCGGAGTGTCAGCCAATGGCTTAACCGCAGTAAGCAATGGCGCGGCCGGCATAGGCCTGAATGAAAGTGAGGATTCTCAAATTGGTGGAACGGCGCTCGCAGCGCGCAATGTTGTTTCTAATAACCTCCAGTCCGGAATGTTTATCGCTAATTCACCCCGAGTCGTTATCGAAAATAATTATGTGGGAGTGAACGGTACTGGTCTGGTTGATATGGGAAATTCTCAGCTTGGGGTTTTTATATTAAACTCACAAGATTGTACCATAGGAGGTGTTACACGCAGATCGCGAAATATCATCTCTGGAAATGCTCAAAATGGACTTGTACTCGACGGCACATCGAGCGGAGCAACCATCAAAGCGAACTTTGTTGGAATAGGAGCAGACGGTTCTACGCTTATCAAAAACGATCAACACGGAATCGTAAGTCAGGGAAGCTCCAATAATATGATAGTAGGTGGCCCAACCGCCGCTGAACGAAACGTCTCCTCTGGAAATGGCAGCTTTACTGTTGGAGCTGATCCGGATAATGGAATTGTCGGTGATGGCATTCGCCTTCTTGGGACCGACAATCACCTTATACAAAATAACTACTTTGGCACTGATTCTACGGGTACTATTGGTCTGGGAAATCACTGGGCTGGTATTTCGATCAATGACGGCGCCACCAATAATGACATCCTTGATAACCTCGTTTCGGATAATCGTAACGAAGGTATCTGGGTATGGAATGGCTCTAATAATAATGAGTTTTATCGCAATGTCGTAGGTGAAACTTCTACAGGAGCGCCCCTAGGCAATTGGGATTTTGGGGTCTATATAGACTTTACATCCTCAAGCGGAAATGTATTTGGAGGAAGCCTGGCAAATGCGAATGTAATCGCGCACACGCGCGGCGAGCGCCCTTCGGCGCCTGGCGACGGCGTTACCATCGCAGGAGGCGCTGGCAATAATAACACCTTTACATTCAATAATATCCACTGCAATGCTGGTAAAGGAATCCAGCGAACAGGTGCTTCAAATGAAAGCCAGGCTGCGCCTGTGATTAATTTTTCGAATTCGAATAGTATCTCAGGTACAGGCGACAATGGTCGCACCATTCACATCTACACCCACCAAAGTACGGGAACAGGCTGCGACTGTGAAGGCGAAACCTATGTCGGTTCGACTACCGTGTCGGGGGGAGCCTGGTCATTTACACACAACCTTGGTTTGGCTATTCTCGCTACGGGGCAGGTTACTGCTACCCAGACGACCGCGACAGGTTCTACATCGGAGTTTGCTACCTGCATTATTCCTGTTGTGCTTCCTGTGTCTTTCCTCGACTTCGATGGCGAGCGAATGGCGGATGGTTCCGTAGCCTTAGCATGGTCTACTGCATCTGAAGTAGGGAATGATTATTTCAAAATTCAGCGCTCTACTGATAACCAGCGCTGGGAAGCTATTGGTACCGTTGAAGGAGTAGGAAATACAACCTCGATTTCTGATTACCAATATGTAGATGCTTTTCCCCCAGTTTTAGGTGCAAAGCTATATTATCGCCTGGCACAGGTTGATGTAAACGGTACAACACATTTATCTCAAACACTTCAGGTGAACATTGAGGGGAATGATGTGTTTCAAATTTATCCAAATCCCACAAACAATACACTTCATATTCAGGCTAAAGGGCTTGAAGGCCATGATTTTAGACTGTATGATATGTATGGAAGAGCTGTTGATAGGGATGTTAATGTTGAATTCCTGAATGCAAATCACGCCACAATCGACGTCTCCGCTTTGTCCAGCGGTACATATATTTTTCAATCAAATAATCAAGCATACAAAATAATCAAACGCTAATCGCTAAATTGCTTTACCCCTTGCTTTTGTTCCACTTTAATGCAACAAAAACGCACCGTTTTATGAAAAAATTGATTACTTCAAACCTTATCGCCAGCCTGCTGATGATAAGTACACTTGCTTTTACTTTTTCTTCACTTCAAGCCCAATGCGCGCCCGATGTAGTTAACCCAGTGGTTGACTGTAGTTTGGCACAAGGTGGGCTAAATCTTCTGAATAACCCGAGTTTTGAAAAGAACGCGGTATTTAACGTGCCTCGTCCTGCGGATTGGGTTGACTTTAATGTGCCTGCATTTGCTATTGATGCCAGAATCATTCCTACGGCTAATGATGGTGATTTTTATCTAAAAATGTTCGGACCTTGGTCAGGTATTTATCAGGATCATCCTGTATCTCCTGGAGACAACCTCGTCGCTTCGGCCTATATCCGGAATGCCGGCTTTGATCAAATGCAGCCTGGCTGTGAAGGTTTTATCAAGTTTGACTATTTGAATAGTGGTGGAGGTATTATTCCAAATGTAGTAGTAGAATCAAATAGGCTTACTAATTCACTTCCACTTGATGTCTGGACGCAGGTTACGATGAATGAAATCGTTCCTCCAGGAGTTGCTACAGTTCGTATGGTCCTTATTATGAACTGCCCTGCTGGTGGTGCTGTTATGTTTGATGATGCGAGCCTCGTGAATACTACTGCACCGGCACCACCATTAGGAAATGTAGTAATAGATAATGAGCCAGACATGTGCGGCGCACAAGTTTCCATGGGAATCCCGGTAACATCTGACAACTGCGGCCTTGCTGCTGGAACATTGACTAACGACTTCAACTCAACCGACAATGCCTCTGGCTTTTATCCAGTAGGAACTACGACAGTAACATGGTCAGTCTTGGACCAGGCAGGAAACACAGGTTCATGCACACTTACAGTTACCGTAAATGACGTTGAAGCACCTGTTATCGACTGTCCGGTACCTCAAGGGCCGAACATACTGACGAACAATAGCTTTGAAGGTGCTGTTCATGACCAGCAAGGTTCGGTACCTAATTGGCTTCCTTTCGGAGCGGTATTTCCTCTAAATCAGAATAATGTCCCTAACCCTGCCCAGGATGGTACCTTCTATTTGAAAACGTTTGGTGGTAATTCTGGAATATTCCAGGACAACCCAGTGCAAGCTGGAGACCTTGTCGTCGCCTCGATATATGTTCAAAATGCTTCTTTTGATCCTATGCAGACTGGCAGTAATGGTTTTCTCAAGCTGGAATATATTAATAGTACTGGAGGTATAATTTCAGTGTCAGAGTCCAGTAAGTATAATGAAACGCTTCCGCGCGATGTCTGGACCTTGCTCAATTTTAACGATGTTGCTCCTGCAGGTGCTGTGACAGTTCGTTTTGTAGCCATTACACAAAATGCAGGTGGTGGAGCCATTATGTATGATAACGCTGCGCTTTCTACATTTCCTGCGTCCGCGGGCTTGCCTAGCTTTATTAATGTAGGAAATGACCCCGGTATGTGCGGTGCAATGGTGAGCCTTCCGGCTCCTAACTTCACAGACAACTGCGCTACCACTACCATCGTGAATGATTACAATAGCACAAACGATGCAAGCGGTATGTATCCAGTAGGAACAACTACTGTACAGTGGATCGCTACTGATGCTGCTGGTAATGCCGATACATGTGAGGTAGATGTTACGGTAAACGACACCGAAGGTCCTATAGCTAGCAATTGCCCTACAGCAGTTACGGTGTGTAATGATGGGATAAACGAGGTGAGCTATGTAAGACCTACCTGGAGTGATAATTGTGATGGAGGCCCTTTGGCTGGTACCTTGATCGTAGGACCAGACTCAGGAGCTGTACTCCTGACAGGTTCTGTCCCGGTTATTTGGGTTGGAGGAAGTGACTCAAAAGGAAATCCAGCTACAGCCCCGTGCATATTTACTGTGACGGTTGTGGAGCTTCCATCTGCTACGAATAACCAGATTACACTCTGTAATAATGCCAGCATTCAATATGGGCTCCAGCAACATATGACTGCTTTTGGTAATGGTATCGATAGTGACTTTAGCTGGGTAGCAGCTCCAGTAGCAGGCGTTACGGGCATTTCTACTATGCCTCAAACGGGTGACTTCCTTACGGACACACCTGATAATACTACAGGCTCAGTACAGACGATCCAATATACAGTTACACCTACCTCGACAGATGGTTGCCCAGGTACACCATTTACAGTAGACGTCAGTATTCGCCCACGTGCTAGTTCCAATATTCAGGCACTTCCTGCCAATATTTGCTACGGTGGTCAGGTTAATCTGGCTAGCTTGGTGAGAGACTATAGTTTATTGGCTACAAGGTTTGATTTCTATGATGACGATCCTTATACAACAGGTCAGTTTATCGGAACTGCTCGCACCTTTAGAGGAATTGCTAGGGTTTCTGATCAGGTGATGGTAAGCCCTACTTCAGATCATGTGTATTACATCGTCGGTGTGACACGCCAAGGCTGTCGCCAGCAGGTTGGCGTTTTGGTTACTGTAGACCGTAGCTGTGGACGACTACCATTGAGTGCAAAACTCGAAGGAGCATTTGATATAAGCGCTGGAAATATGCGCACAACATTGAATACACAGAACCTTCTGCCTACTACTGAGCCTTATACAAGCTTGGGTTACACCTTTGTTGGTGGTGGAGGTGAAAGCATCACAGCAACCGTTCAGAAGAATACGGATATCGTTGACTGGGTATTGGTAGAACTACGCGATCAGACTGATCCTCGTATCATTATTGCATCACGCGCCGCACTTCTATTGAAGGATGGTACCATTGTCGATACTGATGGGGTGAGTGATGTACGAGTAAATGTCAATACTGCTGTGCCTTACCACGTTGCGATTCTTCACCGTAACCACGTCGGTGTAATGACTGCAAATGCAGTTATGATGGGTACTTCGCTAGACTTTAGCGATCCTAACTTCCAGATATTTGGAGCAGGCGCAACTCGCTACGTGAGCCAGGGTAATGCCATGCTTGTCGCTGGTGACGCTGATGGAAACGGGCAGGTACAAAACACAGATGATGTTATGCTGTGGATGCCTGCTGCTGGTAAAAATGGTTATCAGGCTGCTGACTACAACCTCGACGGTCAGGTTCAGAACTCTGATAAGATTCTGATCTGGACACGTAACGTAGGTCGCGGAACCGCGATCCCTCGTTAATTCTCGATGCAGATTTGATAATTAAAAGCGCAGTGTTACTTTCTGGTAGCACTGCGCTTTTTTGCCTATTTATCAGTATTTCAAAAATTTAGAATCACTAATATGCAATCTCCAATCCATTATATAGGTGATAGATTGCAGATTAGTGAATGGGTATTGAAAATTTGAGAAAAGTCTTTACTAAAAATGAAAAAGTACATCCTTATTCCCTTTCTCCTCGCACTCCTGTTGACCTCGCTATGCGCTCAGGAGAGCTTGATTACCAACGCATATCACCGGACTTCAAAGTCTCTGAATGGCGAGTGGAAGTATATTATTGACCCATATGAAAATGGCTTTTATAACTACCGCTATGAGCCATTTGACAATCAGGAAAACCCCTGGCGGGACGCCTTTTTTACCAATACAAAACCAACGAAGAAGACCGACCTGATAGAATATGATTTTGATCGAAGTGATAGCATGCAAGTGCCAGGTGACTGGAATACGCAGGAAGAGAAGCTGCTGTATTATGAAGGAACGATTTGGTTAAAAAAGTCATTTGATTATGTTTTGTCCCAAAAAAGCAATCGAGTCTTTGTCTATTTCGAAGCCGTGAATTATGAAGCAGATGTCTACTTAAATGGCAAAAAGCTTGGTAAGCATATCGGCGGCTTTACACCTTTTAATTTTGAAGTAACAGGGCTTTTAAAAACGAAAGACAATTTCCTTATCGTCAAGGTTGATAATAAGCGAAAGAAAGAAGCTGTTCCCACCCTCAATACTGACTGGTGGAACTATGGAGGGATTACAAGAGGGGTGAAATTGATCGAAACGCCTGCCAATTTTATTCAGCAATACACCATCCAACTCGACAAAACGAACACAGAAAGAATACAGGCATTTGTGGCACTAAATGGAAGCGAGCGCGGCCAAAAGGAAGTGACAATCATCATTCCCGAATTAGGTATCCGCCGAACAGCGACTACTGATGCAGAAGGCCAGTTGAAGGTCGGTTTATACGCTAAAGATATTCAATACTGGTCCTTGGAGAATCCTCATCTCTACAAAGTGATAATCCAGACCGATCAGGAAAAGGTCGTTGATCAAATCGGCTTTCGCACCATCGAAACAGATGGTCCTGATATTCTGCTTAACGGTAAAAGCATCTTTTTGAAAGGGATATCGATTCACGAAGAAAGCCCCATTCGAGGAGGAAGAGGGCACTCCGAAGCCGATGCAAGGCAGTTGCTCACATGGGCTAGGGAACTGGGGTGTAACTATGTCAGACTCGCTCACTACGCCCACAATGAGCATATGGTGCGCCTCGCTGATCAAATGGGGATTTTGGTGTGGGAGGAAAATCCGGTGTATTGGACAATCGACTGGGAGAATGAAGCCACTTTTTTGAATGCAAAAAATCAACTAACAGAGCTGATTAGCCGTGATCAAAATCGCGCCTCGGTGATCATCTGGTCCATGGCGAATGAAACGCCCAATAGTGATGCACGAAACCGGTTTTTGACCAGGCTTGCCAAGCATGCTCGCGAACTTGATCCCAGTCGCTTGATCAGCGCAGCGCTTGAGCAGCACGACCTGGAAGGTTCCAAGGATGTTCGCACCATCGATGATCCCTTTGCCGATGTGGTCGATATCCTGAGCTTCAACCAGTACATCGGTTGGTATGATGGCTTGCCAGAGAAGTGTAGCCGGATTAGCTGGCGTATTACGCAAAACAAACCCGTTATTATCTCCGAATTTGGTGCTGGAGCCAAGCATGGACTTCATGGCGACCAGGACACGCGCTGGACAGAAGAGTTTCAGGAACACCTCTATGTAGAAACGCTCAGGATGCTGAGTAATATCGAAAACCTGCGCGGCATATCGCCCTGGATTCTGGTCGACTTCAGGTCGCCTCGCAGAGTGCTGCCTGGCATTCAGGACGGCTGGAACCGCAAAGGCCTCATCGCAGAAGACGGCCAAAAAAAGAAGGCCTTCTTTGTGTTAAAGCGCTTTTATGATGGGAAGAAGGAGTAGGGGGAATAGCGTAACCAATTTCTCCATTGAATTTTGTTAGAATAATACGGATACATGAAAGGAGATCAAAGTCATTGGGTATAACCTGTTTTATTGGAACCATTTTTTACATAAACCATTATCACAAAAACTAAGATGAAAAAGTGCTTTATCATATTTATAACGCTTCTTGTATGCAGTTGTGGCGAAGAGCAAGCCCTGGCATCATCTACAAGTAAGCTCATCATGATTCAAAAGAATCTTAAAAACGAACAGCTTCGAAGTCACCCATTTTTGACTGTTATGTATCAGGATACCTATTTCCCTGATGTCGTCGTGGATCAGGGGAAAGCGATTTTGATCAACTTGTGTATGCAAATCGAAAAGGAAAATCCAGCCACGCTTGCCGAATTGTACGCACTCACGCATGCTGCTACCGAGCGATTTAATGATCTGGAAGACGAGTTTGATAAGCATGGCAGCGAACTGGAAACCGTTGCACGAGAGGCCATTGCGATGGACTTCGAAGTAATCGCTAAGGCCTATGGCTTTGAGGCTGATGTGGAAGAGTTGATTGCTCCTAGGGATTGGTGATAAATGATGGCTATTAAGCGAGAAGGGTCTGGATATGTGCAATCATTCCCCAAAGTATTGCGTGACGGACTTGCCTATTTTTAATCACAAGTACCTCAGTGTGGATATCTTTTAAAAACCTTGCACACCAAAGAACCGTATCTGCCGTTTGATATTTCGAATGAACCAAATGTATTAGGTTCGCAATATTATTCGACATACTTTTGCAGCCCATTTGCAAAAAGCTCTTTTACGTACTGATTTGGAACAATAAATCAATAAAATGTCCGCGTTTTACGCTCGTTTCGTTTGATTCGACTAGAAAAGGCAGTTTGGATAGTGCGTTATTCAAATTTTTTTTCAGACAAAATCATCGAAAATTCAAGCAAAAACAGCAGGCTTTTTACGTTCCTCAGCTTCAGCTTTTTGGTAGATAAGCACCTTGTTGCCATGCACAACGCTTAGATACCTTTTGTTTTACAACTAAACATTCCCCTTTTGTAAAAGCATGGAGTACTGCTATGAAAGCACTCAAACTTGGATTGCTTTCGGTCATGGTGTTATTGGCTAGCTCATTTTCGAGCGAACCGATCAAGCGCCCAGCCGGAACCCAATCTCCTGATCATGCTTTTTTTAGCCGCCAGTTTGCGCACATGAATCGTATCGACCGGATAGATCTTCCACAGGTACCTTCGCTATACCCACTCGCACAAACTGAAAAAGTGTATTTCGCCAGCCCCTTTGGTATGCGAAATCACCCCGTCCTCAAGCGACGCAAGTTGCATCCCGGACAAGATTTTGCCGCCCCTAAAGGCACCCCGGTAATTGCTACTGGAGACGGCATCATCGCAAGGACAGTGACAGATCCTTCAAAAAGCGGTTATGGAAAACAGATCATCATTGAACACGAGGAAGCCTTCGAAAGCGAATGTATCAATACCCGATACGCTCACCTTTCAAAACTTCTCGTACGAGCAGGCCAATCCGTAAGTCGTGGCGACACGATAGCCCTCAGCGGAAACACCGGCCTCAGCACTGCACCTCATCTTCATTATGAGGTAATTCAAAACGGCAAGCAGGTAGACCCAGCCATGTTTATCCTCTAGCCGAGTACGCCAAACGAAGAAAACGCCGACCCTAATTTCTGGGCGGCGTTTTTTTTATGTGCGATTTTGTATCAATGAATAATGAGCGATGAACAATTGAATCTCTTTACTCATTGTAGTTCTAGGTCTTAATTATCAAATTGTTCATCATTCATCATCAAATTAACACGCATGCACACAGGCGTAGATTATGGAAGCAAAACTGCGGGTACAACCGTTGTCGCACACTGGGATGGTGATGCGTTGCGTTTTTTTGCGAGTAAAAAAGGCCAGGATGCTGATGCCTGGTTGCTCGAACGGCTGCCAGCGCTAAAAGCCTCAACAGTCTTTTTCGACGCACCACTTAGCCTGCCTGGTGTGTATCGTGACCTTGACAGCTATGACGATTATTTCTATCGGGATGCAGATCGTGCGCTGAAGGCGATGTCGCCAATGTTTCTGGGAGGGCTCACAGCGCGCGCCATGCGCTTGCGCGTCAACCTTCAGAAATCTGGAGTCACCTTGCAAGAAACCTATCCCGGCTGGCAAGCCCGCCGCCTGGAATTGAAAGCATTAGATTATAAAGGAAAAAAGGCGTCTATCGCTCCAGTGCTGGCAGTAATAGACCAGCATTTCCCGTTTGAAATACCTACATCATTACCAGACTGGCATCACGTTGACTCGCTCCTTGCCATGCTGGGAAGTATTCGCTTTGAACAAAAAGCCTACGAGCAGTTTGGGAAAGCAATAGAGGGAATTGTGATTGTGTAGAAACGAATTAATTCCATGCGTCATTATTCATTAGACCATTGTTCATGAATAATGAGCAATGAACAATAAACAAAACGGCACAAATGATAAATGACTAATTATTCATGATCAAATTAGTTAATCATCAAATCAGCTAATCAACGCTAATAGCTTTCCTTCTCATTCGGGAAGTCACCGCTTTTTACATCCTTGATGTAATGCTCGATAGATTCCTTCATAACATCATAGAGATTCGCGTAACGACGGAGGAAACGAGGACTAAACTCCTTGTTGATGCCGAGCATGTCGTGCGTTACTAACACTTGCCCATCGCAATCATTACCCGCACCGATTCCGATCGTTGGGATTTTGAGCGATGCGGTTACTTCCTTGGCGAGTGGAGCAGGAATCTTTTCCATGACCAAAGCAAAGCAGCCTGCCTTCTGGAGCATTTTTGCATCCTTCTTTAATTGCTCAGCTTCTGCTTCCTCTTTGGCGCGGACTTCGTATGTGCCAAATTTGTAGATCGATTGTGGCGTAAGGCCAAGGTGTCCCATGACGGGAATTCCTGCCGAAATAATACGCTTCACCGAATCCATAATAAAGGAGCCGCCTTCCATCTTGATGGCGTGAGCGCCACTCTCCTTCATAATGCGGATCGCAGATCGAAGCGCCATTTTACTATCGCTTTGATAATAGCCAAAGGGGAGGTCTACTACCACGAGACAACGGTCGATCCCTTTTACCACAGCCGTAGCGTGATCGATCATCTGTTGAAGCGTGATCGGTAGCGTCGTTTCGTGTCCGTGGATCACGTTAGAAGCGGAGTCTCCGACGAGAATTACGTCGATGCCTGCCTGATCAATAATTTGCGAAAATGCGTAATCATAGGCGGTTAACATGGAGATTTTCTCTCCGCGCTCCTTCATTTCCCATAAACGTGCAGTGGTGACGCGTCTTTTTCCCTTTTTTGCCGTTGACATATAAGCGATATTTGTCGAGTTATTTTTAACAAAGCTATAATGAAAACCATGATTCTTCCTAATACCACCCAAAGCTTTATCGGATTAGTTTTTCTAGTACTCACCCTGGTAGGCGGTTTCGGCTGCTCGACAGAGATCGACCTCAATGCAGAACCCAAAGATATCTGGGTTGTATATGGCATCCTGCGTCATGATGCAGAGGTGCAAGACATTCGTATTGCAAAAGCATTTTTGATTGCAGGAGATGCGCTCGAGTTTGCCAAAGAAAATGATCAAAGCGAAAAAGGCCTTACTGTAACCCTGACTGATAGCCGCGGACGCGAGTGGAATGCTCGTGAGGTTGACAGCGTCGCGCTTAATCCTCAGGATGGAACCTTCTTCCCTTATACTACCGTGTATCGCTTCGATACGCCGGAAGATCGCCCATTGGTGGCAGGAGGTCGTTATAAATTGCGAATTACACAGGCAGGCGATGAAACATTTGAAATCGAGGGGGAGACCTCAGTTCCGCTTCTGCCTACATTTGCTCGTCCAGGCATCGTAGCCTGCCCAGGTAATACATTCAGACTTACTCCGCTACAATTACATAATCGTTATGATGTAAGCTGGGGTAGAGGAAGAAGTGAAATTGGGGCAGGTCTTGGTTTTGAATTGAGAGCGTACTGGAATTATGAGAAAAATGGCGAAGCTCAGGATGAGATCGTTTGGGGGCCTACCAGTCTGATCACAGAAGGGAGTGGATGTCAGGCATCTGGAAGCCAGTTATGTCATCGTATCCCTGAAGGTGAGTTGCTCAATTTTTTACTGTTTAACATGAACCAGGAAGACGGAGCCCGATACACGTTTGAATCCACCACAGATTGTCTGTCTGCGGCTGATTTGTCAACCGCACTTACCTTTGAGGTGACAGCTGCTGATACAGCACTTACCAACTACATGCGTGTAAACGATCCTCGTTTCACAGATTTCAATACGGTACGCCTAGAGTATACCAACCTCACGAGTTCTGCCACCGTTTTGGGCATCTTTGGAAGTACTTCTAAAGCGCGCCGCGCGGCCAACCTGGACCAGTGTTCAGCCTATTTGCTCAACCTCAATAATACGCCAAGGCCGACGAGCGCCAATTGCGAGCTTTAGTAATTAGTTTTTTGCTAGTAAAATTGCCATTTTGGGACATGTTTGCTAATTTGCAAACATGTCCTCTACCCATGACACCTACTTTAAAAAAGTATTCAAGGACAAGGAAATTGCACGTGATTTTATCAAGCATTTTCTTGATTCAACTATTGTCAAACATTTAGATCTTGATTCATTAGCGCTTCTTGAAGGCTCTTTTGTTGATGAAAAATTGCAAGAGCATTTTTCGGATGTGCTCTACACCTGTGTTTATAAGTCGGATAACAAGCCTTCAAGACCAGTGAAGATCACGCTTCTTTTAGAGCACAAAAGCTATTACGATTCTTTTATTGGATTGCAGTTACTCCGGTATATGCTAAATCTTTGGGAAAAGGAGCGAAAAGATACCCCCAAGGAAAAACTCACTCCTGTTATTCCTATTGTAGTGTATCATGGTAAGGAAGGCTGGAAGCAGCGAAAGTTCAATGAAGCCTTTAAAATAGATGATGTTGTTGTTCAGAAATTTATTCCTGAATTTCAATATTTGCTTTCAGATTTGGGAAAATGGAGTGACCATAGTATTGTTCAATTACAGGCAGGATTGATTAGAAATGCAGTTCTTGCATTGAAGCATAGCCGAGATAAAGCAGGACTCGTCCAGAACATTATTCGCATCTTGAGGCTCTCCAATGGAGAGGATTTTGGCCAACTGCCTGATGGCTTTTTTCGTATTACTTCACTATATTTACTCAATACTTCTCAAGAAAACGTCAGTATTATGATTGATGCAATCAAGGAATTACCAGAGCCACAACAAGAGACAGCGCTAACGATGGCCCAGCAGTTGGAGAAACGTGGCGAAAAACGTGGAGAAAAACGCGGTGAAAAGCGTGGTGAGAAACGTGGAGAAAAACGTGCAGAGGCCCGTAAAAACCGCGAGACAGTTCTAAAAGGCAAAGAATTAGGGCTTGCCATTGAAGTGCTGGTGCAGCTTACAGGGCTCTCACTTGAAGAGGTATCCGAAATTTTAAGGAAGGAAGAAAACAAGAAGTAAAAGCCTTCTTGTATTGTGCCAATATCGTTGTCTTCATTATGGATATCGCAGATCAATTATCAAGAAAAAGCCGAGACACAGCGCTAACGATGGCCCAGCAGTTGGAGAAACGTGGCGAAAAGCGTGGCGAAAAGCGTGGAGAAAAGCGTGGAGCAAAACGTGCAGAGGCCCGTAAAAACCGCGATACTATTCTCAAAGGAAAAGAATTAGGGCTTGGTATCGATGTGCTTGCACAGCTTACAGGCCTTCCCTCAAAAGATGTACTTGAGATTTGGAACGAAGAAGAAATTAAAGAGTAAATACTGAATTCTGTGCAATTCCGTAATCCTGCGTAAATTTCCACCATGAATACGCAGTTTATCGAAACAGTCGAAAAAGGATATACCTTCAAAGGCGCCTCCATTACCCTCGGAGGAGCCATGATAGATGGGGAAGTACAGACCGGAACACACGTAAAAGTGCCGCTTAGTACATTCAACCGTCACGGCCTTATCGCCGGTGCTACTGGTACTGGCAAAACGAAGAGCCTGCAGGTTCTTGCAGAACAGCTGAGTGCCAACAGCGTTCCCGTTGTATTGATGGATATTAAAGGTGACCTTTCCGGTCTTGCCCAGGCGAGTCCTGGCCATCGCAAGATCGACGAGCGCCATGCCGCCATCGGCATGCCCTTTGAAGCCAAGGCCGCACCAGTTGAGCTGCTCAGCCTTTCAGAAGAGCCAGGCGTGCGCCTGCGCGCCACGGTCACCGAATTCGGTCCGGTCCTTTTCTCCAAAATACTCGGCCTCAATGATACCCAGTCGGGCATCGTGGCAGTAATATTCAAATATTGCGACGACGAAAAACTCCCGCTGATTGATTTGAAGGATGTCAAAAAGACAATCCAGTTTATCACAGGAGAAGGAAAAGAAGCTTTCCAAGAAGAGTATGGCCGCGTATCGACAGCATCCACAGGTGCTATTATTCGCAAGATTATAGAACTTGAGCAGCAGGGAGCGGAGATATTTTTTGGTGAAAAATCCTTTGAGGTAGATGATCTTCTTCGCCTAGATGAAAACGGCCAGGGAATGATCTCGACTGTCCGCCTAACCGATATTCAGGATCGCCCGAAGTTGTTCAGCACATTTATGCTGAGCCTGTTGGCAGAGATGTACAGCACCTTCCCTGAAGAAGGTGACCTGGATGCTCCCAAGTTGGTGATGTTTATCGACGAAGCACACCTCATTTTTGAAGAAGCGAGCGATGCACTACTCGACCAGTTGGAAGCGATTATTAAGTTGATTCGTTCCAAAGGGGTGGGGATTTTCTTTGTGACGCAAAATCCGGCGGATATTCCTGAAGATGTGCTCGGCCAACTGGGTATGAAAGTGCAGCATTCACTTCGCGCCTTTACCGCCAAAGATCGCAAGGCGATTAAGCTTGCTGCTCAGAACTTCCCAATTTCAGATTTTTATGATGTGGAGGACCTGCTGACCAGTATGGGAATCGGAGAAGCGATGGTTACAGGCTTGAATGAAAAAGGTATTCCAACGCCATTGGTGCACACCATGCTGCGCGCGCCACAGTCGCGGATGGATATCCTCACCAAAAATGAAATCGAAGCGCTCATCGCCCAGTCAACCTTGATTCCGCGCTATAATCGCGAAGTTGACCGAGACAGCGCATATGAGATTTTGTCCGAAAAAATAGTAGAAGCCCAGGAAGAAGAAGCGCAAGAAGAGCGCAAAAAAGAGCACGCCAAAGCAAAGAAAGCAGTGACTCGTCGCCGCGTGAAAGAACCGCCAACCATGCTCGAAGAGCTTTCAAAAAATACGATGGTACGCCAGGTTGGTCGCACCCTTGCACGTGAAGTTGGGCGTGGACTACTAGGCGTTCTTGGCCTTGGTGGGAAGTCGCGTAAAAAAAGTAGTTGGTTTTAAAAAACTGAGTACATGAAATCAGCGTGCAGAGTAGAGAAATCAGAGGTCTCTTATTACTCTTATTTCATGTATTCTGATTTCTGCACTCATGTACTCATTTGACTAATACCATGCGCCTTTTCCTACTCATAACGCTCCTCACAACCTTCGCTGTCGCGCAATTCCCAAACGTATTGCTCGACAAGCAGAAGAACACCTTTTATCCATGTGAGCCAAGCATCGCGATCAGTCCGCTCGATACCAATCTCGTGGTCGCAGGAGCAGTTCTCAATAAAGTCTATTACAGCCTTGATGGCGGGAAAACCTGGGAAGACCTGGATATGGAATCCCAGCACGGCATCTTCGGTGATCCGAATATTCTGGCGGCGGAAGATGGGCGCTTTTATTATTTCCACCTTGCGATGCCAGGTGAACGAAGCGAAAAAAGCTTTCTCAATCAGATCGTTTGTCAGACGAGTACGGATAGCGGAAAAACCTGGAGCGCTGGTAGCTCTATTGGTAAGAAAAAGCGCGAGGATCAGGATAAGGAATGGTCTGTGGAGGACCCTTCAAGTGGACGCGTGTATGTTACCTGGACACAATTTGACAAATACGAAAGCACAAAGAAAAAGCACGAAAGCAATATCCTCATATCCTGGTCGGATGATAAAGGCGAAAGCTGGTCAAAAGCCAAGCGAATCAATGAGCTTCCGGGTGACTGCCTGGATGGCGATCAAACTACCGAAGGTGCAGTTCCCGCCGTCGGCCCCGATGGTGAAGTATATGTTGCCTGGGCGCGAGACGAAGCGATTTATTTCGACCGTTCGCTTGATGGCGGCGCTACCTGGATGGACGAGGATACTCGCGTGGCTGATCAGCCAGGTGGCTGGGAACAGTCGGTTCCAGGCATCTATCGCACCAACGGAATGCCGATCACGGTCTGCGATCTAAGCGAAGGACCACATGCTGGAAATGTCTATATCTGCTGGGCCGATACGCGCAATGGGAAAGAAGATCACGACATCTTTTTGAGTCGCTCATCAGATCTCGGTTCTACCTGGTCGGAGCCTGTTCGGGTAAATGATGACCCGGCGGGGAATATTCAGTTTTTGCCTTGGCTCACCGTCGATCAAAGTACCGGCTACCTCTATTGTGTTTTTTATGATAGGAGAAATGGAGAAGGAAATTCCACGGAGGTTTACGTCGCTTATTCCAAGGATGGCGGGCAGACTTTTACCAATGTTAAAATCAGTGAGTCTCCTTTTAAGCCTGTGAAAAATGCTTTTTTCGGAGATTATAACGACATTTCAGCTGTTCAAGGAAAAATAATGCCTGTATGGACTCGCCTTGATAAGGGTCGCACAAGTGTTTGGACGACGTCGATCCGACACGAAGCACTTGAGCGTGCAGGTAAGGAATAAGCTTTAATTTTCTAGGATTTTTCCTAAAAAATCTGATGTCGTATTTCCGGCCCCCATTTGATAGAGATACTACATACTAGATCAGGGATGTTCATTCATTTTTCCGTAATAAAAGGGATGCTTTAGCGTCCGCAAATACCATCTAACCAGCATATTTACTGGTGGCTGAGCGTAGCCGAAGCCATACCGGTAAGGAAATCTGTCGATTTTTAGCTGTGGGGCCTTCGACTTCGCTCAGGCCACAAAATTATTTTGTTGATTTTTGCTCTTTTTAAGCTAAGGAGGCCATATTGTTTCGAAAAAATGAATAGCCCTAATACGACATCAGAAATGACTTTTACGACCATCACTAAAATGATTTTGAGAAGTGGCTTTCTTTTGAGCAATTCACACCTGCGAATTGTAGCTTTTTTAGCACTGACATTACTCCTTTCTTTTTCATTA
>JBGCFB010000138.1:0-34385 GCA_045106685.1 Bacteroidia bacterium
ATTCCGACATTGACGGATGGCTTGGCGTTGGCTTGAGGCGAAGCACAAAGCTGGTATAAAGCATGATTCCCCGTTTTGCTGTTTTGGTTGTATTCAAAAACACGGAAGTGATAGGTTTCGCTGGCATTCAGGCTCTTTACGTTTACCGAATTTCCAGCACCATTATACACGACATACTGGTCTCCTCCCAAGTCGTCACCAGAGCCAAAATCAGCATCCGCATTATAGTCTACACCATCGAGCGGAAACACATCAACAGGAGAGCCTGTGCTCGCAACGACAATACATTTTTCACCATTTCCCCGAACCCAATTCACATCAAATGAAGTCGTTGTACCGTTGGCGAAAGAAATCGTATCGGCATTGGTTGACGGAACCTCAAAGAGGTCATGCGCCGGCCACTGCGTAGTCGACTGAATACAGCTCCAAGGCAGGCCATCCATATCAGTCCAGAAATCGTTGGATCGATTATCGATGATGCGATGGTTGAGAATGAGCGCCCAAGTGTAGCCGTTATTCGAACGTACCATGATACTTGCTGTCCCATCAAGCGCACCCGTATGCCACCAATTATTAAATTGGTTTACAGACCAACCTTTGGCATAATTAGCATTCGTGGATGAAGCCGTTGTCATCGTATTAATCGAGGTCCGGGTAAGGATATCAGGACGTGTACTGAAATTATCGATTGCACAAAGCACCCGCACCAGATCGCGCGCAGTGGCGATCCAGCCGCCGTGTGCGTCCATCGCTTCCAGATTCCAGCCACCATATTCCCAAGGCAGCGTGAGCGCACCGCCATAGATAGAAGGCGCTCTAAAGCCGTTTCCTTTATACTCCCCTTCACGCTCACGCTTATCGGCCCGCATATTTTTTCCTATATACATGTCACAAGCGCCAATCGGATCGAGGACAAACTCCTTTACATACGATTCATAAGACTGGCCTGTAATCTCTTCAATCACCAAGCCCAAGGTCAGGTAGCCGATATTGGAATATGCGTACTGAGTACCCGGTTCAAACGCAAGCCCTTTCAGCATCAGGAATTTCACCAATGCGCGACGGCTGACCGGATTCGGTTCATTGAGGCTTTGCGTCACATAGCGTGGGAAGCCGATGGGATCACAATGGTTAATGGTCCATGTGTATGGCGGATTTGCGCCCTGTATACAATCAACGTCACGATCCCAGCCACCGGTATGTTCCAGTAGATGTTGTACAGTTATCGTGTTTAAGCGCGTATCGGTCGCGTTCACAGAATCGAAGTAGGCGTTATTTTTCAAAATACCTTCCGGCCCAAAAACGTTGTCTGAAAGCTTGATCGCCCCGGACTCCGCAAGCTTCATAATCGCAATCGCCGTGATCGGCTTTGAGATACTCGCGACACGAAACATATGATATGGCTGAGTCGGGACTTGTTCTGCTAAATCGGCCTTTCCAAAAGCGCGCGAATACACAAGTTGGCCATCCTTGCCCAGCGCCATCGTGGCAGATGGAATGCTGTATGTGCTCAGAAATTGGCTTATAGCATTGTCGCAACTTGTCATGCCGGGTACTTCTATACCTTGCTGGGAAAAACCGCAGGTAGTAATAGCTGCGAAAAGGGTGAGTATAAGTAGTTTTTTCATTTTTGCTTTTAGGTTTTTGTGAAATAGTAATATACCGATTTCTTTAAAAAATGCAGTCTCTTAAAGTCGATACAAACTATAATTCAATCCGATGTATAGATTTCCTTCTAGCTCAATTCCGTCGTCATATTCAAAGAGGCTTTTTTTACTTCCGAATTGTTTTGAGAAATATCCGTCCAGGCCGATACTCAACGAGCGCTCGATATGCATATCCAGATGGCCCCCTACTTCCAGTTTATGATCAGTAAAAAAGGTAGATGATCCTCCGCGATGTGCTACGATCACAGGAGCGTAGGTAATCCTGAGTGCAGCCGTTCCAAATGCTTTGTCAGTTACTAGCGTGGAGCCGTAGTACAAGGTGGGTAACACAGAGGCCGCAAGGCTCAAGCGGGAGCTTTGCTCTTCTTCTATTTTTTCACGCTCCCAGCGCAGGTGCAAGCCTCCGGCGACGAAGCTGCGCCCGAGGACAAATGGCTTATACACGCCTGTGACGACCTTCACATGATCCAGATCATACAGGTGAGCTAGCGGAAAGCGAACCTCGGCCTGCACGTCGGTGAATGTCGTTCCAAAACCGCGTGTATTATAGCCTAGCCCTAGCTGGGGTTCGCCTTGCCAGGTAAGCGAAAGGAAAATGGTGTTTTTGCCCAGGGTCTGAAAGCCGAAATATGTCTGTGCCTGAAGGCTGGAAAGGCCAGCCATAAGCGATATGAATAGGATGAAGTGTTTCATTGTTGTGAGTATGATATTGCTTAACAAGGCTATGAGTATAAAAAGCTTTGTAGCAGAATGGATTGACGATTGCAGATTGACGATTAGCGATTTCAGAGCTAGTGCCTGCGGCACTAATCCCACACCAACCTCAGCCCGAATGCGCGCATATTGGGTAAGCGGCGGCCTCTCCAGGTGAAGGAAGGCTGTTTTTGACTTGTGATATCGATGTGTGCATTAAAAGGAAGGGAGCCGTCTGTGAGCTTTTTTAACGGCACAATAATGCCGAAGCCATAGGTGATGTCATTGATGCGGGATCGGTTGGCTAAGGCATTATTCAGATTAAAAACCTTCTGTGTAAAATAGCCCATTCTGATCGCCAGTGCTTTATAGAAAACAGCCTCTGTACCAAATCGGACCGTTGTTCGATAATCGCTATTCAGCACATTCTGATAGCCTAGCGTAGCCGTAAAATCAAAGTCGCCGCTACCCGCGCCAGGCACTCCAATCTGGGAATTGAGAATATACGCGACGGCAGCTCTTCCCACAAAAGGAAAGTCGGATGGGGTGCCGACCATGCCGTCCGGGGCGGTGATCTTCACTGATGCACCTGCAACATTCGCAGCACTCAATCCTAGCTGTAAGCGGCTGTTTTCTTTAAGGGGAATTTTGTACAAAACACCCAAATCAAAATGAAAAGCCGCTGAATTCGGAGCATCGTCAAAATACTTGAACTCCAGGCGATTCACATTGAGGCCGATGTGCAGATTGTCGGTGAGGGCGTAGGCTCCTGTCAACGTCAAGTTGGTGCTCTTGGGGAAATCTGTAGGATAAAATCGCCCATTGATATTGGCAGTAAAAGTCGTAGGTCCGATTGCTATCTGATTCAGACTCAGTCCAAGCGTTAGCTTATCGTTGACCTTGCGTGCGTAGCCAGCAAAGTAGTAATCAGAGCGAATAAGCGCATAAAAAGGCGCTGAAGTGGAAAAGCTAATTTCTTGATCACCAATAAGGCCCAGACCAGCAGGATTGAGAAAAATACTATTCAGTGAGCCGCCTATCGCAACATCTGCGCCGCCCATGGCTTCAGTTTTGGCATAAGGTAGGTTTCCAAAAAAGTACTCCTGCTGAAACCGGTAGTTGTGTTGAGCTTCGAGCTGCATGCAGCAAAGCAAGAAACCAATGAAGGTAAGTGTGTAGGTTTTCATCATGTCATTTTTCAAATGAGTATCACGAACGGCAATGTTTGGGTTGCTAACCTCTGTCAGCGCATCACCAGTATGCTTAAAGCGGTTGGAACCTGACAGAGGTAGTACAAACCAGTTGTGAAAACATTTAGTGTCTCTTTCAAAAGGCTATGGAAAGCAAGCTTCAGACGTTAACAAGTCAGCTGAAAAATATTCATGAATGTCCATACGGCATAGGTATTGCAGCCCACTTGTTCTGGAAAAATAAATTCCACAAATTGAAACAAGCAGTTTCTTTTCACCTCGCTAAAACCTACATTTGGATAACGAATTACATCGAGAATACTTTCTAGGCTTATGGCATCATTACAGCAACGAACAGGCGTTCTAGGAGAACGCCTAGCGGCGCATATATTGCGGCGCACCACCATGGGATTTACCCAAGCTGAACTCACTGCATATGCAGGCAAAACAGCCGATCAGGCCGTGGACGACCTGCTTAACTTCTCAGCAAATCCTGGCCCTCCTATAGACCCTGCGACAGGCGCAACCTGGATACCAGGACTTGCGGGCAGCATGAATTCTTCAGAAGGAAACCGACGATACTATACGGTCGCATGGTGGCTGGATGAAGTCTTTTCCAGCACGACGATGTTGCAGAAAATGATGCTTTTTCTACACCAAAACTTCCCTAATGACTTCTCTATCAAGTCAGATGACATGTACCACCAGCTCTTATTGTTGCGGCATTATGCAAAGGGGAGTTACAAGAAGCTGGCAGAGAAAATGTGCATGGACAATGGCATGATCGGATTTCTCAATTCTCAGCAAAGCACCAAGACCAATCCCAACGAGAACTTTGCTCGTGAGTTATTGGAGCTATTCACCATCGGAAAAGGCCCTCAAATCGCTCCTGGAAACTATACGACCTACACCGAGGCGGATATACGGGAAGCGGCACGACTGTTCACTGGCTTGCAAAAAGACCAGACCTACACGACCAATATTGATACTGATACCAATATTTTTCGAGGTAAAATCACCTTGAGCCGCCACGACATTACCAATAAGACCTTCTCTACAGCTTTTCAAACCACTACCATAACAGGCCAAAATACCACCACTGGAGTCTTGCAGGAAATTGCTGACTTCATCAATATGGTGTTTAGCCAAATGGCTACCGCTCAAAATATTTGCCGAAAACTGTATCGCTTCTTTGTCCATTTTAATATCACCGCTGAAGTAGAAACTGATATTATCACACCACTGGCACAAATGCTTATCAGGGCAAATTATAACCTGGAGCCTATCTTGAAAATGCTGCTTAAGAGCCAGCATTTCTATGATGAAGACGATACTGATAGCGATGACGAAATCGTCGGCGGCATGATCAAGTCTCCTATCGACTTTTATATGGGCAGCTTCAAGTATTTTGAAGTTCCGCTACCAGACAAGGTACTGGATCAGGATCGTTATTACCGTCTCTTCATGAGGAGTACACTTCAGATCTATCTATTCAGAGAGTCTGGTATCAACCTGATGAATCCTAACGATGTAGCGGGATATCCTCCTTTCTACCAGGAACCAGCGATGGACGACCTCTGGGTGAATAGCACCACGCTTCCGGTTCGATATACCTTTGCTGACATGCTGCTTACAGGCACAAAGGTCATCACTGGCGGTCAGCTATATGCGCAAATTGATGTGATGGCTTTTGTAAATAACGCGGCCAATATCCCCATATATCCAGGAAACGATCCTTTGGGGAATGCCGGCCCGCATCCTGGGCCACGAATAGCAACGCACATGGTCGATATTCTGCTTAACGCTTTAATACCCAAACCTATCAGTGCAGTCAGAAGAGATTACTTTTTACAAGACTTACTTCTTGATAATCTCTCCCCTATCAACTGGATGTTTGAATGGGACAACTATGTCACTACCGGCGACGACTCCACCGTCAAGCCACAGATCGAAACGCTGATTCGCGGCATTATTCAGTCTCCTGAATACCAACTTACTTAATTACACAGGCCGGTTAGTTTTGAGTTAAGGGTTTTGGGGTTTGAGGACTTGTTTTCTGTATAAGTTGAACTCAAAACGCCCAACACAAAACTCCAAACAATCACCTTCTCTATAAATAAAACAGCATGCAACGCAGACGCTTTTTAAAACAGCTCGCCACCGTGGGAGCAGCGCCTATCCTCCTCAATGGAATTCCTGTGCGCGTGATGGCCAATAGCATGGCCACACAATTGACCTGTGCTGAAGTAACAGACCGCGTTCTCGTAGTCGTTCAACTTCATGGAGGAAATGACGGACTCAACACCGTTGTTCCGCTCAACCACTTGACAACATATAATACGATCCGTCCCAGCATCAACTTGCCGACCACAGGATTGAGGCCGCTTATCACACTGGACTCAACCGTTCCGGTGAATCAGCAAGTAGGCCTTAACCACGAACTCGGTGCTTTCAAGAGTTTATATGATTCGGGTAAAATGGCGCTTATTCAAAATGCTGGATATGCCAACAATAACCGATCACACTTCAAGGCGAAAGATGATTGGCTGACAGGAAGTGATAGCCAGACAAGCTACGCCTCGGGCTGGCTTGGTCGTTTTCTCGATCATAACTATCCGAATTACCCGACAGGCTATCCCAATCCTTCCATGCCTGATCCTATCGGCCTGGAATTGGGAGCAAGCTCTGTGTCGCTGTCATTTCACAAGCCAACGGGCGGCTCCATCGCGCTGGCGATGAAAGGTGATCCGGCAGGGTATTATTCATTGGTGTCAGGCGTGGGAGGCCCGGTTCCTCAAACCGTACCTGCAACCCACTTTGGAGACAAGCTCCAGCGCGTTATTGACACACAGCTCAGTTCTAACAATTATGCCCAGCGCATTGACACCATATTCAATGCCGGCTCAAATAGCGCAACAGTCACCTATCCATTGACCTATCACTCTCCCGCATCACAGCGTTACAATAACGAACTTGCGCCTCAGCTCAAGACAGTAGCGCGCCTGATAAGCGGCGGAAGTAAAACGAAAATTTACTGGGTACGCCTTACCGGTTTTGATACCCATGTAAATCAGACCGACAGCACAGACCATAGCAAAGGTGTTCACGCTGTTTTGATGCATCACCTCTCAGAATCAATCAAAGCTTTCCAGGATGATCTTGCTGCACAAGGTCTTGAGGATCGCGTCATGACGGTCACCTTCTCCGAATTTGGTCGTCGCGCCGCCGAGAACGGCAGCAGCGGAACAGACCACGGTACATTTGCACCGATGTTTGTCGTAGGCAAGCATGTCAAGGCTGGCATTATGGGTAATAATTCCGACTTGACGAACCTCAACAGGAACGACCTTACGACACTGGATAATGATTATCGAAAAGTGTTCACAACGATCCTACAGGACTGGTTAGGAGCGGATCAGCAAAGCCTGAATCTGATGAACTTTGGTGCTTTTAGTAATCAAAAACTTCCACTGGTTGATACGCCTGAGATAGTCCCGGCAAATTGCTATCTACGTCCACTTCCTGTAAGCTTATTAGGCTTTGACGCACATCCGCAATCGGATAATAAAGTGCGCTGCGAATGGTTTACGCAGGTAGAAAGTAATAATAAGAGCTTTATCGTGGAGCGCTCCAAAGACGGAACCGACTTCGTCAATGTGGCCGACATCGCGGGCGGCGGCACGCGCACGGGCTACAAAGCATACGAATGGCTGGATGAAGATCCGATCATGGGCGTTTCGTACTACAGGCTTAAGCAAGTCGATTATAGCGGTGAGGTTTCTTTTTATCCTAAAGTCGCAGTTTTCCTTCAAGAAGATCACGACGAAATTACGACCAAAGCCTACCCAAATCCTTGCGATACCTTCTTCAATGTCGATGTTCAAATCGCGCAGGCTGGAGCTGCCATGCTCAGTGTTGTAAATGCGAAAGGACAAACGGTGATGGAAAGACCGCTTAGTCTGACAGCAGGAAAATCGAGCCACAAAATCGCCTGCGACCACCTTTCACAAGGTATGTACATTATCAATATCGCAACTTCGAAAGGCGAACATTCAACCTTTAGGATTGTGAAGCGATAGTGCACGCAGTAGAGGCGCAAAATTTGTTGCGCCTCTACTATTTCTTCTTCCCACTCACCACCGCCAATACAACTCCTCCGAGCATCAGCAGCACGCCGCCCCAGCGGAGGAAATTGAATCCGCCTCGAGCGGGGTTCTGCATCTTGAATTCGAAGCTCGTTTTCCCAAAGGCGTCTTTATCCACTTTCACGTTTTGGGCGACTTCCGGAAACTCTACGATATAAGTTTGCTGGATTTGGCCACCAAATTCCTCCGGGCTACTCACGAGCATAAATTTATGCTCGGTAAGTTCGGTGATGTCTGGATTTTTCTCATCGGTCTCCAGGCTCCAACGCCCTTTTTTATCGACCTTACAAACACCATACGCACGTAACGAAAGTTTGAAAGAGCGATCCATATCGTTTTTGTCCAATTTAAAATCATCCAGGAAATAACCCGGCATTGTGCGCTCGATTTCGCGCTTGAGGAGGGCCGGATTATTTCCAACAGTCTGGGTCCAGTTTTGCCAGGAGGAAGCATCCATATTCATCGAAATATCGATATGCGCATCTCCCAGCGAGTCGATTCGCATGTGAATCTTTTGCTTCATGGATTGGGCGGAAGCGGTCGTATGCAGGCAAAAAGCCATGAGGGCCAGAAGGATATATATGAAGTTTTTCATTGTAGTTTTTGGTTTGAGGGGAAAAGGCATGCGTCCCCGTAGAGAAAAGGCATGCCTTTTCTCTACCAGGGCGCGTTTAGCGAATGCTATTGATAATCGAATTGATGGTGCCTGCTTTTTGATTAAACAGATAATCATAGGTTCCGACGGCGACGATTCTGATTCCTGAGTTCGTGCGGGTTGCGCGGCCTTTCCAGAGGTAATTACCATTCATGGAGAAGGTCTGCCCTTGCAGGCTATTGCCGTTGCGATCATAGGTAACCTCGCTGCCCATATAGCTGAGATACTGCGCGATGACGCCCATCGCTTCGTCGACACTGGTGGCAGCGACATCATACACCATGGCATTCGCCGTCATGTCGGGAGATATAGCCTCAAGGCTTACAATCGGCATATCCGGATAAGGACGGCGGCGTGCGGACCATCCACTCGGCAGGGCAAATGACAAAGGACCTGCGGTCCTATTCGCAGAAGATGAACCTCCTCCTCCGCTATTATTTCCTCCTCCTGAAGAAGCGCCAGAAGAGCTCCTTTTTCTCGTTGCAGCAACTGCCACATTCTTGGTTGCGCCCGGAGCAAATTTTGCCGCAATTTCGTCCACCTTTTTACGCATAAACGCATCGTCATTCAGGTTCATCGGCGTGACGCCTTGTCCATGAAGCGCGTGCACATCGATAATCGCATAGCGCGGATCGCCCATTTGGGCTTTTTGAATAAACTCCTGTAGCTGTTTTTGTCCTGCCTCAAAAGCCGTTTTCACATCACTAATCGACCCCAAACCTTCTCCTCCAATACCTGTCGCCTCAATCGCATAATACTGCCCTTTCATCTTGAATCCAGGATATGCATGCCCGGGTATCAAGTAGATAATAGGATCAATTCCTGCGGCGGAGAGTACGCTCGCATACAACAAGCTTAGCTCCAGGCACAAGCCTGTATTTCCTGTGATCACCTCACGTGGCAAACGGTTATGCTGCGCAGAAGATGACACATCGTCCATCTGCTTGGGAATAAACTGGGTGCTGCTGTAGACCATGTGCGACATGCGCGTGGCCTCATAAATCCCACACAACACATTCACTGCGCCTTTTACATCCTGAGCCACCGCTGCCGATTCTCCCTTCAATACCTTTTCCTGAAGGACTTGTGTGTAATACTTTACGATAGGATCATTGGGCGTAACAAAACAGGCAAGCAGCTCTTTATTGCTAAAGACATCGGCCCAACCGGCCACTTCGCTTTTGGGGACATTGGTAAAAATAAATTCGTTGCGATTGGTGATGCGAAAAGCAAATTCCTCTTCGATCACATCGTCTTCTTCTGCGCCATCCCAGGTAATTTCGATTTCCGCTTTTTCGAGTGACTCGGTCATCTTGGCGGTGATTTCTTCCTTAAATTTTGGATAGCAGACCACCGCAGCGGTTTGGCCTTCAAACATTTCCCCAATCACATCAAGCTCGGTCCACTCGATAAAGCCTGGCACACGATAGCGTACGGTTACATCTTCAAGCGCTTTGCCGGAGTTGTTTTTGATGCGGGCTTTGAACAAATAATGCTTTCCATCGAGCGCCTCTTTATTAGCGTAGACCTGGTGCGCAGCTGGCATGACATAGGCTACTTTTTGAATCTCGACATCGACATCATCAGAACCGGATGAACCTGTAAAGAAACTCACGGCAAACAGGCAAGCGCCAGCGAGTAACAAAAGGAGCGGAAACAAGAACTTTTTCATATGCTTAGTCAGGTAGGTAAAAAATAGTTGTACCTGGCTATGGCATATGTTTGGATTAGGTTAACAATAAAAACTTCTGCAATCGCTAATCGTCATTCTGCAATCTGCGATGGTTTTACACAGAAAGCAGAATGACGATTGCAGATTAGCGATTGCAGATTGGAGAAGTTTTTTTGTGTTTGCCTAAACACAAAACTTCTTCAATCTCCTACAGCTTCTCCAGATTAAATACCGCTCCGGTTTTATGTTTGTCTGAAAAAAGTACTATTCGATAAACACCAGTAGCAAGCGCCGAAACATCGAGTTCGGTATTATTCATTCCAGCAACGAGTTTTACTTGCTTATCAGAAAGCACCTTTTTTCCTGCATTATCAATAACAGAAATCGTCATGTTGGCGGAGGTAGGATATTCCAATGAGAGGGTAACGGTGCTGGTCGTAGGGTTAGGATAAATTTGGTACTCCAAATTAACGTCAACCGCATTATCGATACTTACTGCTCCCGTCAAGACTTCCTGCTGGAATCCCTGCGTAAACACCAACGTTCCTTGAGAGATCGTCTCCACAACCGTTTCTCCTACGGTCGTACTGAGGCTTGTTTGTCCATTTTCCAACATGCCTCCCGTCGTACTGACCACCTGCCTTTCCAGGCTCAGTTGCCCAAAAGCAAAGCTAGAAAAGCCCGCCAGTATGAGCATCGTAATTAAATTTCGCATCGCTTATTTTTTAGATTTGATAAGGTCTTCAAGGGCTTTCAGACGTGCTTCAAGCTGATCGATACGTTGCTCCTGCTGGTCGATAATACCTTGCTGTTCCTGAGTAGCTTTGATCAAAACAGGAACGAGGTCTGAGTAAAAAACGCCCATGCGGTGAGCCTTCACTTCACTTTTTTCACCTGTCTCCTCATCCTGCACCCATTCGGTATCCTTCACCACTTCTGGAATAACTTTCTGTACTTCTTGCGCGATCAAGCCTAGTTTCAAGCCATATTCAGGAGTTTCGATCCACTCAAAGCTTACTGGCTTGAGTTGCAGCACAGAAGACAAGCCATAACTGATAGCATTAATATTCTGCTTCTCACGACGGTCAGATGTGTTGATGGTACCGTTGGTGGCAAATACAGTGCTCCAGCGCTTGGTTGAGTTTCCGAGGCTTCTGCCATTATTAGTAACAGGGCGTAATGTTGCATCAAAGTCCAAAACATATGAACCTCCATCAGTAATTTCTTCAAAGGTTCCAAGACGAGTCGTACCAATAACCTGAAGGTTAGCAGCAGGGAAATCTGTACCAATACCGACGTTACCATTCTTTTGCACCGTCATTGCATTGTCTCGGGCAGAAGGACCTGTTCCAATCCCAATTTCGAAAATAGGATCTGTTGCCACCCATGCAGTAGCACTTCCACGGCTATCGTTATAGCGGCCGATAGCCATACTCGCATATGACTCGGCTTGAACAGCATTTCCGATCGCAACAGAATAAATGGCTTGTGCCTCGGCAAAGTATCCAGCGGCAAAGCTGTAATTTTGCTCTGCGTCTGTACTATAACCCAACGCTGTAGAACCAAGTGCAAAGGCATCAGTGTTGAAACCCATCGCGGTGGAGTACTGTCCATCTGCATTGGAGAAGAAGCCCGAAGCAAAGGCGTAGCTATTGGTGGCTTCGGTGTCGCGGCCCATGGCTGTAGCACCAAATCCCTGGGCACGTGTGTTGTATCCTGAGGCAAAAGAATAGAGCCCGATACTATCACGGTTCCAATAGGTACTGGCAGCACCCGTAGCTACCGTTCCGACACGGAAGGCGTGTAGGTCAGGCAAAAACATGAGTTTGTCTCCATTTCCAAGTGTATCCGTACCAAAGAGCACGCGCTTCCCATTGCCGATATGAAAAGTCGTTTTAGGAGAAATCCCCACATTAAGGCCCAACCTTCCGTCACCTGTCAGCGACATGATATCGCCCGAAGTTCCATTCCAGAAGTTGAGGCGGTCGTTGCGATTATTGCTCGCGATATATGCCGCAATCGTCCAATAATTGGAGCCATTGTTATTCTGCATCCTAATGCGCGCGTAGTCATTGCCGTTCTCATGGAGCAAAAGCTGCGGATCAGAAAGCGAAGCATTCGCAAATATTTCCAATTTTCCATCGGGTGAAGTCGTACCAATACCGATGTCACCACTGTTGTAGTATGCGTCAGTACCGCTCGTGCTCCAGACAGAACCTCCTCCGGTATTATCAGATCCAGGAGCCCAGGCGCTACCATTCCACTTCAGGACTTGTCCGCTGGAAGGAGCCGTACTGGAAACTGTGCGTCCGCGCAGGCCGCGTACCGTAAGCGCATTAAAATTGCCGCTCACATCGCCTGCCGCAGAAGAAGCTGCTGTAAGCCCAGTATTTGAAATAACATTGCCCGAAATACTAATTCCTGCACCAGCCGTATAGGTTGATCCACCAGCGGGAAGCGTCACGCTGCCACCACCATTGGAGAGGCTGAGGGAATTGCCAGAAAGCGAAAGCGTCTGGATTTCATTCGATGCATTATTATCGGCATCACCGCTATTGGAGATCGTATTTCCAGAGATGCTGATACCTGAGCCGGCATTGTAGGTCGTGCCTGTGGGGAGCGTCACGCTGCCACCACCATTGGAAAGGCTCAGCGTCGCACCCGAAACAGAAAGAGCCTGAATTTCATTATTGGGATCATTATCTGCATCGTTGACATTGTCTGGGCGAGGTTCCCAGGCGCTGCCTGTCCAGGTAAGTTTGAATCCGTTTGTGGGAGTTCCTGAGACGTTATTAAGGCCTTCCAGGCCCATGTCTACAGTGCCAGCTTCCTTAGCATAGATACTATATGGCACGCTCATAAATTGCATAGTTCCCATATTGACAAAGCCCGATCCGCGATCTATTTCTACCTTGAGAAAGTGATCACTCGCGTCCCAGTCAATGCCAGCAAACGTACCCGTCGCAACTGTACCGTCGCCTATCGACAGCGTGAAAAGACCGTAGTTATTGGTCTGTACATTATGCTCTTCAACATAGACATCATTTACGCCTGCCTGCACAGAAAGTCGAATGGTGACATTCTGATTGGTGAGGAGTGTGGTTCCGTCACGCGCTACTGCCTGATAGGAGATCGCCTCGGGAGCTTGAGCAAATAAAAAGCTCGTGGGCACCAGGATTAGGCCCACTACAAAAAGCAAGAAGTGTTTCATTTTAAAGTAAAGTTTGGTTTTAGGAAATGGAAAATACTAAAAAAACAGCTCAGAGCCTTATATTGTACCTGTTTTTGCTCTTCCTTTTTCCAGTGAAAAATTCCAATGAACAAGTCTTTATCGTATAAGTTCGTACTGGCTTTCCTGTTTCTATTTTCCATCATCCACGCCCAGTCTCCTGTAACCGACTCCGCTATATTGGCAGGAAACAAGCTTTGGATAGCAGGAGACTATGATGGCGCTTTTTCTTTGTTCCAAAAAAGCAGACAAAAAGCTATCGAGGAAAACGACAACGAACTCCTCGCTTATGCCCTCACATTTTCGGGAAAATACTTAGCCAGAATGGGCGCGACTCAGCAAGCCTTGCTTACACTTGACTCGGTCATCGCACTTCAGGACTCGCTGCATCCGGCGGTTATTATGGCACGACGTGAGCAATCTTCGATAGTAGTGAGGCAGGGCAGTTTCGAAAAAGGCATCGCTGACATGGAGTACCTCGCCAGTCAATTACCAGCGATTCCCCCTTCTCAGGATTCTCTCCGAGCACTTGTGTACAATAGCCTGGGCAACTTCTATATCGCGATTGACGAACTGGATACAGGCATGGTCTACTGCACAAAGGCACTCGAAATCCGTCGCAGGATTTTACCACCCAACCATCCCTATCTCGCGTTTGGTGAAAATGCTATCGGGACGGTACTGACGTGGCAAGGTTCGTACAAAGAGGCAGAAGGACATTTGCAAAAGGCGCTGGATATTTTTGAAGTAAATTTTGGCCCAAATCACCCACAAGCACTCAAAATCAAGACGAATATCGCCGTCATTTATACTGATATCGGCCAAAGCGCCAACGCCATTTCGATTTATGAAGAATGCATGCAGTACATCGATGATATGCAACCACAAGGAAGTATCATCACCTTGCTCAACATGGGTTCAGCATATATGACGCTTAGCGACTATCAAGAAGCGCTTAATATGTTCAACCTTGCCGAGGCCCGTGTGAAACAATACCCGGACCTCCTCGCTGAAGCCGATTCCTATATCGCTGGCGAACGAAGTCTGATTTATTCTTCACTAGGCAATCAGGAACTGGCACTGTTCCATTTGGACAAATCTATCGCAGAGCTTACGCGATTGTATGGAGCAGAAGACAGGCAGTTGGCGTCGAGTTTCCTGCGAAAGGGGGTGATTCTAGGCAGGATGGATCGATTTGCTGAAGCAGAGCCTGCATTTGAACGAGCTGTCTATCTTTCAAACCTCAACGCCAGTCCCAAAGATTTAATCCGCGGACATGTGTATGAATTCTACGGGGATATTCTGGTGCGTCAAGGAAAAAGGGAAGAAGCGCGAGAGCAGTTAAATAAGGCGCTGGACGTATACTCCACTACTGAAGTTCCCTGGAATATTGCAGATGTATATGCTTCTATCAGCGACTCCTGGGCAACCGAAGGGAACTATGCAAAAGCAACTGAAGCAATCAAAAAAGGCTGGCAAGCTATTGATCCGAATTATGAATTTTCATTGAACCCAACGGAATCCGTCAGTCAGTATTGGAACAAAAAGCCAATAGAGAATATCCTCAATGCGATGTCTGGTCTCAATATGGCGTTGTACGATAAGAATCGCGACACCTTAGACCTGCGCAATGCGCTTCGCTGCACCGAATTGGCCATTGGAGTACTTGATAGCCAGGCGCACTATTATGAAGTTTCTGCTTATCGCGAAACCTCATCAGAATTGCTCGTGGAGTATTATGAAGATGCTATTTCTTTCTGCAATCTACTATACTCGCAGACTGGTAATGAAGCCTATATTAAAAGAGCTTTTGATCTGGCAGAAAAAAATAAAGTAACCAATCTGCGTGATCACCTGCGTGATATTCAAGCCCTCAATTTTGCCAGCGTTCCTACAGAACTGATCCAACGTGAACAGCAATACCGTCAGCAGCTTACCGAGCTATTCGACCCGAAAGCAGAAGACAATTTGTTACTGGAGCAACGTGATCTCACACTGGAATATCGTGATTTTTTGATACAACTAGAACGCGATTACCCAGAGTATTTTCGATTGAAATATTCTGGATACTCCCCATCGGTGGCTAATATTCAGCAACGGCTTGCGCCCGATGAGGCGATGTACAGCTACTTCAGCGGAAAAAAAGCCTGGCACATTTTCTACGTGACCAAAAAGCAGCTTGCGATGTTCGAAATTCCGCATAAAGAAACTAGCGAAACGATAGCGGACTACGCCAGCTTTATTGCGACTCCTCCTCAGTTGGATAGTATTGATATAAAAGAACTGGGAAGGCGCGTGCTCAAAGCGACGAAGCAGCTTCTACCCAAATTATCCGAACAACCCGAAAATCTTATCATTATCGGCGAGGACATCCTAAGCCAGTTTCCTTTTGAAACACTGTTGACTGGCGAGATATCAAATCGGGATTACAAAAGCTGGCCTTTCCTTGGGAAGAAATCTACGATCCACTACGCCTATTCGGCTGAGCTTTGGTACAACAAACAATCGATAACACAACGCAAAAAAACGGGACAATACATAGGCTTTGCGCCACAGTTCAAAGGCGATCAGGTGATCGCGCGTGTGATGCCCGGAAACCTGGCCTTCAATGCCGATGAAGTCCGACGCGTCTCCAATATCATGGGAGGAAAAACCTATATAGGAGATCGTGCAGGAGAGGTTTCCCTTAAGTCCTTGCAGCAAGGTCCGTACATTCTGCACTTTGCTACGCATGCCTACGCCAACTTTGCTCAGGCACGAAAAGCTTGTCTATTCTTCAGCCCTGAAGGCGATTCATCGGAAGATAATCGTCTGCATGCGCATGAGATTTACGGGCTGGATCTTCCCAGTCAGCTTACCGTGCTCAGTGCTTGCCATACAGGTCTTGGGCCTTATCTGCCAGGCGAAGGTGTGATGAGTTTGGCGCGGGCATTTCAATTTGCGGGAAGCGAACGCGTGCTTACCACCCTTTGGCACGCCGACGACAAAGCGATATCTGATATCACGGTGCGCTTCTTTGAAGGACTGCATGAAGGCCAGACTACGGCCAAGGCGCTTCGCCTTGCGAAGCAAGCTTACCTCGCTGAAAGCGACAATATCCACGCGCATCCTTACTTCTGGGGATCGTATATTTTGCTCGGTGAACCAGGAACCATTAAGGCTGAAAGCAAGGCTTTTTGGCCGTTTTGGGCAGGTTTCCTGCTGTTGGTTGGGATGTTAGGGGCTGTTCTGTTAAAAAGATCTGATCGCTGATGTCGAATGTAGTATTTCGTATATCTACTGCGCCTCTTTGTTCTCTTTCCTCATTTTTTGAAAATACGAGATACTATATCAGAGCTGTTCATTCATTTTTTCGAAATAAATAAAACGATCGTTTTCCCTATAAAACGAGACTAAACCAACAAAACCCTTTTGTGGCCTGAGCGGAGTCGAAGGCCTCTCAACCAAAAATCTACAGATTTTCTTGCCATTATGGCTTCGACTCCGCTCAGCCACCAGCTATTTAGCTGGCAAAAATCGCGATTAAAGACGCCACAGCGCTATTATTATTTCATTTTTTTGAATGAACACCCCTAATACTATATCAGAGATCAGATGGAAAAACAGCCATCACCCGCCAATTCCGCCACTTCCGCCTACGCGGCCTTTTTCTTCTTCGAGGCCAGTTTTGCGGCGGCGAGCGCGCTTCACTTCATTGCTACCAAAGTTGTAGGTGAAGTTGAGCTTGAGCTGACGGCTTTCCCAGCCTCCACTTGCATCAAAGTACAACCCACCAAATTCCTGAATTCCGCGCCACTGCATGCTGTGAAATATATCTGAGACAGAAAGCTTCAGGATACCACGCTGGTCCCACAAACGGAACTGCGCTCCAGTATTCACCGCCCAAAATCGCTGCGTGAGATAATTTGCTCCCCAAATAGAAGGAGAATTATAAAATCCGCTTAGCTCCAGTGCGACTACTTTATTCAACTGAAAAGTGTGCTGCTGATAGATATTGAAAGTCAGACGTGAAACCTTCACCCCTTTTCCTGTTTCTCCTGGCAGGTTAAAATCACCGTTGTTCTGGGTGTGGCTGAGGCCGAGATTCGTGTAGGTTCTCCACCACTTTTTGAGCTGTACAGGCGCGCTCATATTCAGATTTACAACCTGGCGTGAGTCAAGATTTTCCTGACGCAAGAAGGACGCATTCTGGTTAAGCGTGTCTGTGATTTGGGTAAAAAAGTTGTTGGTATAGCTGTACGAAAGGCTTGTCGTGTAGCGATACTTAAAGGTGTGCGTCAGTTGGACACTGTTAGTGAATTGTGGCAACAAAAATGGATTTCCTTCCTGAAAAGAAAACTGATCCAACTGGTTGCGGAATGGGTTCAAATCCTGATAACGCGGGCGGTCGATACGACGGCTATAGTTAAGGCGGAAGCTATGGTTTCGGTTTGGATTAAAGGTCAAACCGGCTGTTGGGAATAAGTTCGTGTACTCACGGTTCACTGTGTCAAGTCCGGTCTGCTGGACAGAAGTAAGCTCACCTCGTGTGCGGGTATGCTCAAGGCGTAGGCCTAGTTCGGCATTCCACTTTTTGCCCAACTTTCGCTGATAAATCGAATAAGCAGCAAATATATTTTCATCATACACAAAACGATTGCTACGATCTTCATCCAGAATTCGCTGCCCATCAATCACGTTTGAAAAATCGAAGGTATTATCTGTTTCTACAAAAGCCGCTTTTCCTCCTACAGAAAGTTTACCGCCAAAGGCATCTCTACTATAGTCTGTTTTCAGCGTGTAAATATCAATTTCAGTAGGAGAATTGATGCCGAAAATATTGACAAAAAGCGTGTCCGGATCTTTGGGAGCGAGGAAATAGTTCGGCTGATAGGAATCGGTATCAATCCGGTAACGGCCGTAGTCCAGGTCAGCGCTGAACTCTGAGTTCTTTTCGCCACGAAGCTGGAAGTTCACATTGGCATTCAGATTATTCTGCTGATTTTCGCTCGTATTGGACGCCAGAAGGCGATTTGTCGCCTCACGTGTATCTAACAGAGCAATACCAGTAGTACTTCTGGAAACGCGCTCATTGTCGGTTGTATTTCCATTCACCATGAAGCCAAGTGTAGCCTTTTTTCCTATAAAAAAGTCGACTCCACCTTTAAAGTTATTATTGAAATAGTCACGATTTCCTATCGTGCGCTGATCAAACGACTGGCCTCCTTGTTCACGATAAAAATGTAAAAAATTGTATGTGTAGCCTCTGCCGCCACTGTAGCTACCAAATGCATTATAGCCTTTGCCGCGGTGATTGATGGTCAATGAACCGTCGTACTTACTGTAAGAACCGATCGCATAGCCCAAGGTGAGGCTTCCGTTGGTTCCAAGTCCTTTCTCTTTTTTCAAACGAATATTGATAATACCTGCATTTCCCTCAGCATCATATCGTGCCGAAGGGTTGGTGATCAACTCGATAGATTCGATCTGGTTGGACTGCATACCTTTTAGCATATTCGCCAAGTCAGCAACCGATAATGGAGAAGGCTTTCCATCGATATAAATGCGCACCCCACTTTTTCCGGCCATCAGGATATTGTCATTATTATCGATCAAAACGCCAGGCGCTTTACGCAGTAACTCAAAGGCATTTTCACCTACAGCTATCGCTTGGCCTTCCACATTGAACACCGTCATATCCGGGCGAACCTCCACCAAGGGGCGGCGAGCCTTGATCTGAACTTCATCAAGCTGCTTGACGGCCGGGCTTAGACTGACAGGAAATTCTTTTTTCTCGGCGGCTTTTAGTTCAAAAGGCTCACTCAAAAATGTCTTTCCAGCATTACTCACGCTAAGGCGATAGGTTCCTGCCGAAAGCGGTTTCAAAACATACGTGCCGTCATCTTTGCTTAGGCTGGTCTTTGCCACATTGGAATCGGGCATCGCGATAAGCAGGATCGTAGAGTAACCAGCAGGGTTACCCGCTTCATCATTTACCTGGCCGGTAATTTCGGCGGGTTGTTGCGCCATCAGCAAACTGCCTGACAGCATAATTAATAATAGATTGAAGAATGATTTCATGATTGGGTTTTGTTGAGATTGGTAATTGGGTTGCAATTACCAATAGGTCGCGATATTATCATATTTGTAATCGACCAAAGCCCTCATTTATCGATGAACAACATATACATGCAGGTCGTCGGGCTGATGTGCAGTTCGTCGAAAAGGAGGCGACTTCCTGTCCTAAGACTACTATCATTGTATTATGTTTTTAAGTATCGACTCCAAACCGACATACGCTATAGGCAGATGGGCGGGAGCCTTATTCGGAATGCTAGGCATGTATATGGGTGCTTGGTTTGCGTATTATGGTGCCCTTGCGTATACAAGCGGAGGTAAATTTTCGCCTTTTTGGCGCACGGGTCTAGACTACGGTCTCAAAGCATTATGGACGATTCCGGTATGGTGGTTTATTTTCAAGATACTGGAGAAAAAGCCTTCCTGGATGCGCTATTTCACCCATACCTTCACACTACCATTATGGATATTTCTATGGTTAAAGAGTTATTACTATCTCTGTGATGCCTGGGAACTGGGCCGTCTTGGCGGGCCAGGCGTAGGTTGGGACATTTATATACCAGCCTTATTCTATGCGATCCAGTTTGGTGTTTTTCATATTTATGATGAGTCAAAAAGGCTTGTGGCCCAGAAGGTAAAAGCTGCCGAGCTTCAGGCGCTGTCAGTCAAGAGTGAACTGGCAGCACTTAAGGCACAGCTCAATCCACACTTCCTCTATAATGTCTTCAACACGATCAACGCTTCGCTCCCACCGGATCAGGAAGACACACGCGAGATGATTGCTCAGCTTTCAGATTTGTTTCGCTACCAGCTGCGCGCTTCGCGCAGCGAGACTGTCCCACTCAAAGATGAATTAGACTTCGTTCGGTCTTACCTTGAACTAGAGCAAGCCCGCTTTCAGGAACGATTGCAGGTAGTTTGGGAAATAGCGCCTGGGCTGGATCATGTCGAAATGCCGCCTATGCTCTTGCAGCCTTTGGTGGAGAATGCGATCAAACACGGAATATCACCCAAAGTGGAAGGCGGCACGATAACTATACGCATTCAACCGCACAAAAAGCATATCCGATTCGCTGTCCTCGACGATGGTATTGGGTTTAAGACCAATAGCGCCCAAGCTGGCGAGGGCGTAGGGCTCCATAATGCTTCACGCATTTTGGATGCACTATATGACACCAAGCTTGAAGTAATAAAGCGCCCTGAAAACGGAGTGGAAGTTTCATTTAATTTGCCCCAAAACGAGTCTCGCTAAACACAATCCCTATCATGAAAAAAGCGCTTATCATAGACGACGAAGCTCCTGCTCGCGCATTGATCAAAGAATACCTGAGCGACTTTCCAGACATCATCGTTTTAGGGGAGGCAAATAATGGCGTGGACGCCTTACGGCTGATCCACGAGTTCCAACCGGATCTTATTTTCCTCGATGTCCAAATGCCAGGAATGACAGGCTTGGAACTCCTCAACCATCTGGAAACCTTGCCTGAGATCATTTTCAGCACGGCCTATGATCAATATGCCATTCAGGCCTTTGAGTTCAACGCGGTTGATTATTTACTAAAACCATACACCAAGTCACGTTTTCAAAAAGCTGTAAATAAGGTGATCACGAGGGATAATCCTGCTTTTGATCAGCTTACCAGTTTGGTGGAAAAACTGGGAAGTCAATCCGATGAGCATTTTACAGGAAAAATATTCGTCCAACACGGCAATCACCTCAAGGCGATCAATGCTCGCGACATTATCTGGCTGGAAGCCGAGAAGGACTATACCTGGATCATCACTGCCGAAAAGCGCTACCTGAGCAGCTACGGTATGGGACAGCTAGAAGATAAATTGCCCAAGTCACAATTCGTCAGAGTTCATCGCTCATCCATTGTTAGTTTAGAGCATATCGATGAGATCGATAAGCATAGCGCTAGCTACGATCTACGCATGGCAAATGGAGATGCTGTACGTGTGAGTCGCTCGTATCTCGATGAAATCAAAAAGCGGCTACTATAGGCGTGTAATCATTTCACCTTTTTGAAATGCTCTAAAACCGCATATTTCCATCATTCAGGTATTATGGAATCATCATATCACGATATGAGTCATCAAATTACTATGTAACCATTTCTTCAATCGGCCTTTGGCTATGGCGACTAAAGCAGCTTCTTTTGAATAAGCGATTGTGTAAGTATCGTCTTATTAGTAAGTAACGTGTTGGACGCCGGGCTGGTAATCAGTCCGGCATTTTTTATCTCAAAAATTAAACTCCAATAAAAAAGCCGAAGGCATTAACCTTCGGCTTTTTTATTGGAGTTACTTTTCTTTATTCAGCGAGAAATACGTCCTCATCTGATTTTTTCATAAAATAGCGCTCACGAGCAAAACGCTCCAGATCATCAGGATGATCAAACACCTGACTGGTACGTAGCTCTGTTGTTAGTGCTTTTTTGTAAAATGCTTTATCAGTTTCCAGTTCCTCAATTTGCACTTGCATACTTCGCTGCGAGATCACATTATAGCGATCAAAAAAGATAACCCATGCTCCTGCAAGCACCAAAACCAGGAGGTAGCGGCTATTGAGAATACGGAATGCGAAATTGGCAAGACGTTTCATACCTTTGTTTTTAGTAAATCAACTGAGGCTATAAAGTTAAAACAAAAACTTGAGATAGTACAACAAAATCTCCTGAAAATCAGTACCTTGCGTTATGGAATTCATCCTCCTGAATACATCGACCGTCCTCATTACGGTATTTACAATGCTCACAGTATTGGCTGTATTGGCTATACTTTGGTTTATTCCTGTGGGTTTATGGATCACCGCCAGAGTCTCTGGTGTTAGGATAAATTTCTTCCAACTTATCTTCATGCGCCTACGTCGTGTGGACCCCAAGAAAGTCATCAATGAGATGATTAAGGCGGTGCAAGCTGGACTCAAAAACGATATTGAGGTTAAAAAGATGGAAGCGCACTACCTCGCTAAAGGTGACATCACCATGGTAGTGAATGCGCTTATCGCTGCTCGTAATGCGAATATTCCGCTGGACTTTAAGCAAGCCGCTGCGATTGACCTCGCGGGACGTGATGTGCTACAGGCCGTGCGGGACTCCGTTAATCCTAAGGTAATTGATTCTCCGGTTATCGAAGCGATGTCTCAGGATGGTATTCAACTGCTGGTTAAAGCGCGTATTACTGTGCGTGCCCACATCGATAAGCTCGTCGGTGGTGCCGGTGAAGAGACGATTGTAGCGCGTGTCGGTCAGGGTATCGTTCAGGCAGTAGGCTCTGTAAATGAGCATAAGAATGTACTGGAGAACCCTAAAAGGATTTCAGAACAGATTCTCACCGATGGTTTGACTGCAGGCACAGCTTTCGATGTACTTTCTATCGATATTGCTGATATTGATGTAGGCAAAAATATCGGAGCGAAGCTAAAGCAGGAAGAAGCGCACGCCGACCTTAAGGTGGCGCAGGCTAAGGCTGAGGAAAAGCGTGCTGAAGCGGTAGCCGAAGAGCAGTACTTTAAAGCACGTGTGCAGGAAATGCGCGCCAAGCTTATTGACGCGGAGTCTCAGGTGCCATTAGCGATCTCTGATGCCTTCCGCATCGGTAACCTCGGCATTATGGATTATCATCGCCTACAGAATATTGAGGCAGATACCGACATGCGACGCTCCTTCGCAGAAGAGGACGCGCCAAAGCAGCCTGAAGACGGTTCTTCAAACAACAATAGTAATACTTCGGAAAAAAGCGAGTAGCAAAACTCGCTGGTTAAGCTTGTTTAGAGTTGTAGGTTAAGCGTTTTGAGTTCTGTTTTTTTATAAAACATTCATTTATCCCAAAACACCAAACTCAAAACCCTCAATCGTGCATGAATCAGTCTGGCTCAAAGAAACAGACGGTTCCACCAACCCAGGTCTTATTCTTATTGTACTTCACACCAATCAGCTTACCGCGACTTAGTCGGGCCAGGTTCGTGACGATACGAGGCCGATCTTCTCCTGAAGGCCAGACAGCCAATACACGGATTTCGCATTTCACATCTCCTCCATCAGCAGCAGCCACTACAGGAGCATAATGCACTTTGCGCTGCAAGATCCACTCGTTCCGTTGCTTAACTGGAATGGCTTCGATATCCGATTTTTGCACATCAAACACAACGCCCTCCCCTGCAAATGAGAACAGCGGCTTCAGCACGTAATTCTCCAAATCTCGAGGAATAGCCGTCTGATTAAGGAACTTCGTATCAGGCACATATCGGCTTTCCAGAAAAGGCATCGTATACTTCGAAATACGGAAAAACCAGTTTGGATGACCTGCCCATTCCACATCGACATCATCAGTAAGCTTATAAGCCGGGTTGAGGTCCTTGCGGTTTACGACATCATCAAATATCGTCCTGTTATATATGCGTCGAATAGGCGTTTTCACACCATCACGCATATAAAACAACTTGCGTCCTTCTTTTATAACATCACAAAGATCGACCGTCTTAATTCCCAACAAGGATTCATGACACAAAAAATCGATGTTAGTATTTTGATTCAAAGGGTCTACCTCCAGCAAGATCGTATGCTCTGGAGCCTGATCGCCAAAGACAGCCAACTTAAGCAGGTCGATATAATCCTTCTCATCCATTCCCCTGGCTAAGTGGAGGTAGTTGGAAGGGATTTCAGGAAAATGCTTGCGGTACTTTTCCGCTACCCAGTGCTGGTATCCATATAGTGAAGGGCAACCCTGAAACTCGATAAGTTGTGGCAAATATTCCCCTGTATGCTGGTCCTGACAAACGGCAAAATCCATGCAAAGGAAGAGCGTATGGTCGTTTTCGTTTGGAACATCATAGCGCGGTGGGACTGCATTTTTTGTAATCTCCTTAAAATCAGGTCTTACAAGAAAATCCATGATATCATAACATGCAGTCATCAACTTGTGCTTGAACGTACGAGGCACGAAGACTGGTGACTCTGCCACACGAAAGCTTATTTCGTGATCGAACTCAGCGTTCAAATCTTCCATAAACGCTTTGTATCGCGCTTCGGTAAAAGTGGCGTTAAACGCCTTACGGGCATTATGCTCCATCAGAATATATAATATTACTTTTAGGCTATCTAGACTCTTACTCCTTCAAAGTAAGAAAGTGCTTGTCCAATAAAACCAGGCAAAATAGTCGCGTGCGTCAATAGCACCTTATCCTCGTCATTCAAATGATTAAGGATATCATGATAACGACCTTCCCCATAGGTGTCGATGGTTTCTTTACGCTTTTCTGGTTGCTGATAATACCGCAACATTCCATCGGCGTCAGCTTCCGGGTGAAATTGTGTACCAATAATCTCTGGAGAAAAACGAACTGCCATGATCGCACGTGGCAAGTTGGGTTTTTCGCGAGGCTGCTCGATAGCAAGGACCTTGATTGCTTTTTCTCTCAACGCATCAAAGTCAACATCTACCACCTGCCAGTCTCGCACATCGACAGCATATAGTGGATCGGGAAGCGCTGAAAACAAAGGCTCCATTGCTCCTTCGTGCGTTTTGTACACAGGAAGAACTCCAAATGATCTTCCATTACGATTGACGGTACTGCCAACCCCAAAATGGATACACGCCATCTGAAAGCTATGGCAGATCAGAAACATAAACTTCTTTTTACTACCTGGCTGTTGATTATGCGCCAACACATCGTCCAGAAGCTGCTTCCAACGCAAATTCCAGTCTCCGTCGCCATCATAAGGACTGCCGGGACCTCCCGATGATATATAGACATCATAGCTCAGATCAGGCACTGCGCTACCAGCGCGTACATCGAACACATCAATATCAAAATGACTGGCTACTTCGCCTGTAATTTCTTGAATACATCGCATGCCCTGGTTCGCCACGGCCGCATTCATATCCAGAATAGCTAACTTCAATTTCATCCTGCAAAGATAGCGGAAAACCTTTACTCAAGGCTAGCTAGTTTTGAGTTTAGTGTTAAGCGTTTGGAGTTTATTTTTACTTGACTGAACTCAAAACCCTAAACGCCCAACTCAAAACTATTCTACTTTACATGCTTCTCATACGCATACAGAATGTCTCTCACCAAACGGTGGCGGACCACGTCTTTTGCTGACAAGCGTACAAAGCCAATTCCTTTAATTCCTTTCAGAATTTTCATACACTGGATCAACCCTGAACGCTGACGGCTCGGCAAGTCAATCTGCGAATCATCACCTGTGATAATCATTTGAGAGTACTCACCCAATCGGGTCAGGAACATCTTAAGCTGCATCTCTGTAGCATTCTGAGCTTCGTCCAGGATGATAAAGGCTTTATTCAGCGTACGGCCACGCATAAAGGCGAGTGGTACAATCTCAATAATATTATTGGCGAGATAATGCTTCAGCTTTTCAGCGTGTAGCATATCGTTCAATGCGTCATACAGCGGGCGTAGATAAGGATCTACCTTATCCTTCATATCACCAGGCAGGAAGCCCAGGCTTTCGCCTGCATCGACCGCAGGGCGACAGAGAATAATCTTCTTCACGCGCTTCTCTTTCAAAGCCTTGACAGCGAGCGCAACGGCAACGTACGTCTTACCGGTTCCAGCTGGACCCGTGGCGAATACGACGTCATTCTCCATCGTGCTCGCGACGATCATGCGCTGGCCCTTATTCTTGGCTTTTACAACCAGACCGCTATTACCGTGTACCAATGCTTCGTCCACATCAATTTCGGGTGGACGTTGGTCTGCCGGCAAAGCCTCAGGCTCAAGCAGTTCCATGAACCTATTCTCAGTAATATTTCCCCGGCTGCGAATTTCATCAAGCAAAGGAAAAAGGATCGTCTTAAGCTTTTCAAGATGCGCTGGCTCTCCGGAAACTTTAAGTTCGTCCCCTCTGGCAACAAATTTCACTTTGGGAAATTCTTGCTCTATCTGACTAAGGCGAAGGTTGTTTACACCGTACACCTCTAGGGGATTAATGTCATCTAAAAGGAAAGTATGTTCGGTCAAATGTGGATTTATTTAAGGTGGGTTATTCGGGATTGGTCAAAAATACTATTTTTGCTGTTATCTACGGGTTAAGAAGTAGCCCGGTTCGACATCCTAGCTCATGCCCATCATAACACTTACAACTGATCTCGGAGCCCAGGGGCATTATGCCGCTGTGCTAAAGGGGATTATTTACAGACTCTGCAACCACGCTACAATCGTGGATGTAAGTCATACCGTAAGGAATTTTGATGTGATGGAAGCGGCCTTTGTGGTCCGTGGCATGGCTTTTTCCTTTCCAGAGGGCACTATTCACTTGGTTGGTGTGGACCCAGAATCTGCAGGAAACGCTCCGGCTGTCGTCATGCAACTGCGCGGACATTACTTCGTCGGTCCTAACAATGGCCTGATGTCGCTCATTGCAGAAGAAGCAGATGCAGTCCTGGTAAATATCGAAAACGAAGGTCTGATGTGTGCTGAGTATCCGCGATCTTTTAGAGCGGCGCGACTTTTTGCTCCGGCTGCGGCTTTTTTGGCGAGTGGAGGAAAGCTAGCGGAAGTCGGAAGTAAAGTAGATATGAGCGAATTGCGCTGGGGCGCACCTACGTATTCGAATAACGCATTGCGCGGTAACATTATCCATATCGATCAGTTTGGCAATGCGGTAACCAATATTCAGCGAGCATACTTCCTGGAAGTACGCGAGAACAGAAGTTTTGAAATATTTCTACGAAATCTCCGCCTCAAAAGAATCGTGACGACCTACAGCGATGTCGGCAAAGCAGATGCGCTAGCGATTTTTGGCGAACAGCAATATCTCGAAATCGCCATGCGCGAAGCCTCTGCTGCTCAGCTACTCGGCCTCAATGTCCATGATATGGTAACCGTCGAGTTTTCAAATCCTAATATAGACTAATGGCTGGCTATCACTACGTTCCCTTTGGAGAGTACCAATGCAAAAATTGTAACAACAATTTTGAAGGTATTGTCTGTAATAATTGTGGGCAACACCCGGTAGAAGAGAAGCTAACGCTCAAAGTCCTCTGGAAAGAGTTTAAAGGAAGACGTGCCTACGATTTTCGCTTATTGATAAAAACCATTTTTTCGCTTATCAAAAGCCCCGGAAAGGTCATCAGCGAGTACTTGGGAGGAAAACGCCACGCTTGGTATAATGCGGTGAATCTATTCCTGCTTGCTGGTACATTAGCAGCATTTGTGACGATTCAGACGAATGGCATGCATATCGAAGATGCCCAGAATTCGGCAGAGGCAATGCAGGAACTTATGGGAACGCCTCAAAACGAAAAGTCGGCCGAATTCAGCAAGAAAATGTACGACTGGATGCAAGGGCATTACAACATTGTATTGCTCTTTGCGCTTCCGGTTATGGCCCTGGCTTCTTGGCTAGTGTATAGAAAACGAGGCTATAGCCTGGGTGAGCACGTCATTATGCAGTGTTTTACCTACGGAGTATTTACCATATTCACACTCCCGGGACTTATCGTGAGCAACCCTTTTTCGATGGGTGGAGTGTACCAGTACATCATGGGAGCACTTTTCTTTGGCTGGTATTTCTGGGTATACAAAGACTTATTCAAGGCTCCTATCGTAAAGACAATTCTTGTCACCATTTGGTGGTTTATTCTTTATTTCCTCTTAATCTTCGCAGCTTCCCTTGTTATTGGTTTAGTCGGTGCGATCGTGGCAATTCTGGGGATTTTGCTGATGAAGAAAATGGGAATAGAGATGGATTTCTAGGCATTTTCTTCTTCAAATAACCTTGAAGACCAAGCTAGCTTTCAAACTCACCGCAAGCTTTTCTCATAAAACGACTCCACCAATACCGACAAGTCTATCAACGTCGATTCTGAGATGTCAGCTTGCTTATTGAGACGGAGATTGTGCTTTAGGATTTGCGCTATCGTCGCTCCCTGAACTCCAGACTTAGCCGATAGCTTTTCTACAAAATCACCATCCAACCGATCCGTCTTGAGATAGTAGCGACTACGCACATATTCCATCCAGACTTTGATCTTCTTTTGCCCGATGGACTTATGATCCTGGCGCGAATAATAAAGTTGGCCGATAGTCTGTGTAAACTCAAGAGTCGCATTGGGAAGCGACTTGATCACAGGTACGATCCGCTGTTTACGTTTCAGTTCGGATATAATATAAAACAGAAGCCCAAATAAAAATATGCTCCAGGCTGTACTCAGTCCTGGCTGCGAGCGAATGTAGCTAAACAGTCCTCCTCCAGAATTATTATTGGAGAGACCCGCGAGATTTTCTGCTTTATAATATTCGTCCCAAATGATATTCACATCCTTTGGAATAAAGGACATCGCCTTGGCGATAAAGTCCTGATTTTCCGCATTGAGGATTTGATAATTGGTAAATAGCAAGGGCGTGGATGAAAGGATAAAACCGCCTTTACCGTAAGGGTAGAACAGCAAAATAGGCTTGATCTGTGTGGAATCATTCTGAATACCCATTTCCGCTATTGTCTGAGCTTTCCAGGGTTTAATAGAAAAATAGCCTCGCATATTCGGCTTGGAGAAGTCGTATGCATTGGCTGTGTCCGGATTCAATTCAGCTGACACAAAGGAAGGAGGCAAGGTGTCTACATTTTCATAAAAATAAGCATTCGCCTCTACCTGTAAGCCGCCCAGGGTATCGAGCAGTGGGCGAGACATATAGCTTGCAGCCAAGAAGGCATAATTACCTTCCTCAACAAAATCAGTGAGATAATCTACATCAAACTGATCCGGCAAGTAGCGCCCATTTACAACTATATAGGCTGACTTTTTTTCAAAAATTGTATCTGAAAAAACATTATAGGTCGGCTCATTTACTGTCATAAAATCACCCGAAAAAAGATCCTGCATAAGGCTATACACGACCTGTGATCCATAAGGATGATTATGTGCCTTTGAATAGGTAGGCGCCTGCTTTTGGCGCTTCTCTGGGGGATCAAGACTCAATGACAGCGCCACCAAGCCTATAATCAGAACGACGGGGATGATATATATCCAGGCCTTTTTCATGAGGTGGGTTTAGGCGTTCGGGTTAGGTTTTGTTGAAAATGGCGGAAGGTTTTGGTTACCTGATCAAAGCCCGCCTGATCAATTTTAAAATTACCGTACCAGACATAATCGAATCGCAAGGTGAGCAATTCGAAATCCTCGTACAGCGGGTGATTACGCATCGCGAGGAGGTACTCATAATTCGTTTTGTGCTTAGCGTATCGAATGGTGTTTTTCTCGGTAAGCATCTTCAATGTCTCCAGATACAACAGGCGAACGCCTCGACGAAAATCGCCTTTTCCGCTTGCCTGGTCTAGCAACTGATCGAAGTTAAGTTCACGCAAGTCTTCTGCCAGTTCTTCATCATGAACAGCGATCTGTTGAGCCTGTCGCTTGAACAGGCGACGAATATCGACACCCAGAATATTGAGTGCGACGAAGAACACTGTAAACACCACAATGGCCGCCAAAAGCATTTGTAAGAAGTTCACATTCGCAACTCGATCTTTCGTTGCAAAGTCTCCAAGCTTACTCCAAAAAGCATCTTTCGCTTGTTGCTGCTTCTCTGCCAGGCGGAATTTCTTACCGTACTTATAGTTGGTGTCGTTGTAATAGGCCTCAAGCTTATCCTGATCAAAGCCGCGCAGCTCGGGTTCGGCCTTAGGCCGCTGAGCCTGCATCGATATTCCGAGCAGACAAATTATGTAAAGGGTTAATATGGTTCGCAACAGGTGAATCATTATTCATCATTATTTCCAAAGAAATCATCAGCGCCAATTTCATCAATCATTCCTTCCATACCTCCTTTTCCAGGGCGGAAAGAGTAATACATCAATATAAGGATGGAATAGATAAAAGGTACACTTAGCAGGTTGAGAAGGTTGTTCGTAATCTGAGTTGTTGTGACATATCCTAAAGAATCTGCCGGCAAGCCGCCGATCAACAAAACAGCGCCGATCGCCATACCCACAAACCCGATCAAAAGGCCTACCGCCATGGATACGACTATAATAGCACCGAAGATTTTCCAAAAACTACCTTTCGTCAGCTTCCAGCTTGTTCGTATCGATTCTGTAATTCCTTCAGAATCAGTTACCAAAGCGATTGGACTAAGGCTTATACGTACTGCTAAAAAGGTAATCAAACAGAAAAACGGAACCATGACCAAAAAGATCATACCTACTGCTGCTGCAATACCTTGAGTAGAACCACCGGAAGTATCAACCATCATACTCAACAGGAATACAAACACGATAATTAGTCCAAAGTACAAAATCCCCAACAGGAGATACAGCCCTATCATTTTACCCAGATTCCCCAGAATAAAAGAGATCATCCACTGATTATCAGGCTCAGTACGATGCTCACGTACATGATTATAAAACCCGGTAACTATCAGAAAACCAACAGGTCCGGCTATAAGACCGATTGCCATCGTCAGAAATAGTCGCCAGTTAATAAGCCCACTAAAAGCGTCCAGCATAGCTTGAGGACTATCCATACCGCCTCCGGCAGCTATTGCCCCAAAAGATGTTTGAAAATCAAGCACAAGTGGCGCAAGAATAATTGAACTTGCAATCATTAATGGAGCTACGAAAATCAAAAGATACTTCAGGAGACCACCCAAATATTTGAGGTTTACTTTAAAAGCATCCTCTATAAGCGCACCAAAGTCACGCTTTCGGTCAAAATCAAAATGCTGCATTTAGTTTAGATTTGGTTGTAGGGTCGGCTGATCATTCTGGATGACTTCGATCGCATGGTCGCGGGCATGTACTTGCCTTTCTACCAGGATCGGATATATACCAAAGTAGCCTATGATAAAAGCAGCCGAAGCTGCGATAATCGCATAAATAAAGATCACGGGCATATCATAATGCCGGGTCACATAACTCTCCAGAAAGGCTGCAAACACGATCACAGGGAACAAGCCCAGCATGATTTTGCCTCCAGCCTTGGCCCCTCGCATCAGCGACAACTTCCGCGTAAAGGTTCCGGGAAACATAAAACTATTTCCCATCATCATGCCGGCTCCGGCAGTTATTATAATCGCGGAAAGCTCTAACGTACTGTGAATCATCACCACCGGGATCGCCTCAGCGACACCCTGATCATAAAAATTACCCAGAAAGGCCCCGATACTTACGCCAAAGGGAAACAGTCCCACTACAAAGCGGCCAGTCGAAAGTAAAGGCATACCGATAATGGAACCGATAGAGAAGAATATTCCAGCAGCAAAGGTCGCAAACATCACATAGACATTATTAGCGCCTATGCGAATAAACATGGGGAAAGGCTCCTCCATCTGATACACCTTCGTCGGATTATTTTCGCTGATGTACTCTTCCGTCATATTGGCGTAGCCATATCCCATCGTTTCCCGGAAAAAGGAATCCTTTTTTACCGCAGAAAGCCAGCCGATAGCAAAAGCAACGAGGTAAAAGAGGAGCGAGTACACGATAAAGCGATGGGCCTTGCGCACTTCCAGAGGCAATTCTTCTCTCCAAAAGGCCCAAAAGCGATTGCGGTCTTCTTTACGATTTTTGTAAATGAGCAAGTGCGTACGCGCAGCCAAACCGTTGATGTAGCGGGTTGTCTGGCTTTTGGGATAGAACGTTCGGGCATAGGCCAGATCATCTATCAATTCCTGATATAGGCTAGAAAGCTCGTCGGGTGAAATCTGGAGGTTATCTTCTCCAAAAACTGCGTTCTCAAACTTGAGCCATTTTTCTTTATTCTTTCTAAGAAAAGCAGGTTCGCGCATGTGGATCGGGGTGTTAGGTGTTTCAGCTTTCAAGTTGGGCTTTTAACTTGAAACATTCAACTTTTTAACCTTGAAACAGCCTTATTTTCGTGGATGAAACTGCGCATGCACCTCCTGAAGATAGCTTCTATCAAGGTGGAGATATACCTCGGTAGTGGTAATGGAAACATGGCCGAGCATGTCTTGCACGGCACGCAAGTCAGCCCCACCCTCGATGAGGTGCGTCGCAAAGGCGTGGCGAAAACTGTGCGGGCTCACATTTTTTTCAATGCCCGCCTCTTTTGCCAAAGCCTTCACCATCAAAAAAACAGACTGCCGGCTCAATGGTCCTCCTCTCCTACTCAGGAAGAGGTAATCTTCAGCTCCTGGCCGGATCTTCTGGTCGGCACGTTCGCCCTGAATGTAGGTCTTAGCCGCATTAAGTGCAGGCAAACCCACTGGAGCAAGGCGTTCTTTCCGACCTTTTCCAAACAAGCGTAAATAGCCTTCTTCCCAATATATCTGCGAAAGTTTTAGGCCAATCAGCTCCGAAACACGCATGCCTGATGCATACAGCATTTCAATCATGGCGCGGTCTCGCTGTGCTGTTGGAGCCTCATGTCTAATGACAGCGAGCATCCCTTCGATCTCGGGCACGGCAAGTACGACAGGGAGTTTTTGTACAAAAGAAGGCAGTTCAAGCAATGCGCTGGGGTCTTCTTCGGTCAGGCCATCGGCATATAGAAAGCCATGAAATGATCTGATTGTTGAGATATTTCGCGCTAGCGAGCGTGCTCCCAGCAGGCAATCTTCACCCAAAAAATAGAAAAAGCCGTTCAGGTCTTTCAACCGAACGGCTTGCGGGCCTTCAAAACCCGCTGCTTTCATATGACTAACATAGCGATCCAAATCCCGACGATACGCTTCTTGCGTAGCTGGAGTCAGGCCTCGTTCTACGCGCACATACAGCGCGTATTCGCGAAGGGCGTCTTGCCAGGTTAGTTGATTAGCTGATTTGATAATTCGAGGATTAGCTGATTTAGTAATTAGCTGATTTAGTAATTAGCTAATGGAATACAACTCTTAGAGAATTGGTTCTGCAAATTATCAAATTAGCTAATAATCAAATCAGCTAATCTGTCTTTTCCTCAAATTAGCTAATCTAGACATCAGTCCTTCTTAAGCAAGTCGCGGATTTCTCCAAGCAATACTTCCTCGTTGGAAGGTGCTGGTGGTGCCGCTGCTACTTCTGCTTCCTTTTTCTCGGTCATCTTATTGTAAGTACGTACAATCATGAAGATGATAAAGGCAATAATCAAGAAGTCGATGATGGTCTGAATAAAGGAACCATACTTGATAGCAACTGCTGCGACAGCTTCGCCGGCGGCATTTACAGACTCCGGCTGAAGCACATAAGCGAGCTCATCAAAGTTTACGCCTCCCATGGCCATGCCGATTGGCGGCATCAACACATCAGCTGTGAATGATTTTACAATCGCTCCAAAAGCACCAGCGATAATAACCGCAGTTGCCAGTTCGAGCACATTGCCCTTCATAATAAAATCGCGAAATTCTTTTAACATATCCGTTAAATTTGTTTGTTAAGTGTGAAATACGAATGAAAGAACGCTGTGAGAGAAGACAATTTTCAGCCAATTTGAACAAATCTCCTATTCTAAGCAATAGTAATTTACCAGAAATCGAAATATTCAAACGTGAAGAAAACCATCCTTATCATTAATGGCCCCAATTTAAACCTGCTCGGAAAACGCGAGCCAGAGATTTATGGAAACCAGACTTTGGAAGCAGTTATGGGGGGGCTGGTCACACTATTTCCTGATATTAATTTCGAATTTGTCCAATCCAATCATGAAGGAGTCATTGTCGATAGGCTCAATGCATGTGTAGAAAAAGCGCCTGATGGCATCATTATCAATGGCGGTGCATTTACGCATTATAGCTACAGCATATATGACGCGCTCAAGATGCTGAATCTTCCAAAAGTGGAAGTTCATATCTCACATATTTTTAATCGGGAGGAATTTAGGAAGACCTCTGTAATCGCTCCGGCTTGTGACACGATGATCAGCGGAGCGGGCGTTTTGGGCTATGAACTTGCGGTTCGGGCGATTTTAAAAAATGAGTAATTCATTTTTTAGTACAAAGTTCATAGTGAGATTGTCTAACGGTTCTGTGTAAGCCAATTTTTTAGCAAAATTGTCATTTCGACTCGCGTAGCTGAGGAGAAATCTTGACTTTGTCGACTTAGAATGCTAAAAGTCAAGATGTCTCGCCAGCTTCGCGGCTCGACATGACAACCTTTTTGGTTTCGTTAGACAACTTC
>JBGCFB010000139.1:0-6895 GCA_045106685.1 Bacteroidia bacterium
TTTAGCCCAAATATCTTTCACTATTGCCGGACCATTTATCGTCCGGCTTATGAGGCCGGGGTTAAAAACCCCAACCTATAATCTTAGAAATAGACGCTAAAGCATCAAGAATTTAAAAAGGGCTTTAGCCCAAATATCTTTCACTATTGCCGGGAAAGGGGGCAATTTATTCCTTGGGGCAAAGGAGAATAAAAAGGCCCCGGCAATTATTTTTAAAAAAAATCTCAATCCTCCCATTACCTTTTTACAAATGTGTCCACTCTATGATTGAAAGCTAAAAAGAAGCTTTTCTATCAGTGAAATCTTAATCAAAGCGACACATATTATGAAACGATTACTTACCCTCCTTTTTTCTGGCCTCCTTATCACGACGCTAGCCTTTGCTCAAAATGGCCCTTGCACAGACTTTGATAATAAAGTCCCGGCGCCGAAAGTCAATAATCATACAGGCAGTCTTGTAACCTTGCTGGACAACTGGTCAACACGTTGTGCAGACTTGGCCTATTCAAATACTGCTAGCCAAAACGGCACCAGTGATGTATATCTAAGAGGCTATGACTGGGGTTGCGGCAATGCTGGGTCATGGTTGTTCAACAGCATCGATTATGCTGGCAACTGGCTCAATTTTGGAAGTTGCTACTGCTACGATTTTAGAATTTTTGTTAATGGAAACACCGTCCCTGCCCCTCCTACAAACCTGTATATCTATTTTGGTCCTGACCCATTTAGTGCGACGTATAGAGCCAAATTTGTACTAAATAATATCGTCACACCAGACTCAGGCTGGGTTACGATCTGCCCACCTATCGAACTCGCCGACGTTAGCGGAAATCTACCCAGCAACTCCTACGGCCAGTGGGAAATGGTAGTAGGTAGCGGAGCCGCAGCCTGGGATTCGCTTATCCAGAACGTAACCGGAATTGGCTACAACCTTGATATCGGCGCATCACCAACCGAGCAGTATGGTTTTGATAATATTTGTTTCAAAAATTGCCCTGGTGATGATCCTTGTTCCCGTCTTGCGCTGGACGCTCAGTTTGATTGGGAAACAGGCGATAGTCTTTGGACTGTAGACTTGACGGATGTTTCGACTGTCGATGCCAGTGGCCAAATTGCCTGGATCGAATGGTGCATAGATACTGCAGCTGCATCTCCAGCCTTTGCAGGTGACCAACAAACGATCACATTCCCTGGTCCAGGCACCTATGATGTTTGTCTGAAAGTGTATGGTTTCACTACTGACTCTGCAGGAAACTCTGTTTGTTGTAAAGACACGATTTGTGAAACGATTACCCTTACGATCTGTGACTTCCACAATCCCGCGATCAGCGTAAGTCAAAGCCCGCCGCCAGTCGGTCCTACCGTTACGCTCACAGATGTCTCTTCAAATGGCACACGCAGTATCTGGCAGGCCGATACGACAGATGCCAGCACACTGTATATCACCACAGGAGTTGGAACGAGCATTACGCACACCTATCCAGGGCCAGGAGTATACACCGCTATGCTTGTTTCCTGGTGGCATTATGATGGCGTGCTTTGTTGTATAGATACAGCATATGTGACGATTCGTGTTGGTCAAACGCAGCCTGATCCATGCGCTGGCATGCAGCATCACGCTGATATCCGCTGTACAGCCATGTACAATCAGGGTGGCAGTGTTGGCTATATTTTCACTGACGAATCGAACATAGGCACCTCCTCACATTGGTATATCAATACACCTATAGCTGGAGTAGGAAGCCCAATCACAGGTGGTGCGGGCACGAGTACTGGAATGATTTTCTTTCCTCCGGGAATCTATCGCATATGCCTGGTTTCAGAAGCGATGAATTCTGTTGGAGCTATTTGTCGAGATACTTTTTGCAAAATTCTCACAGTACCTCAGCAACCTGTCCCTGCATTATGTGATACCCATAACATTAGATTCACGCGCAAGTTGGGAGCAAATTACTTTGCAGAATTCACAGACCGATCTAACCAGGGTGACGTCACGCTTTGGAGCTTCGATGGAGGCATCAACTATGACTCGACGAGCAATGGCGCAGGAAGCATTATGGGCCACTTCTTCAATGGCCCAGGCCCACACCGAGTGTGTATGATTTCGATCTGGTACCCTTATGCGGGAGATACTACGATTGCCTGCCGCGATACCGTATGTCGGAACATCACCTTCCCATTACCTGCTCCTCCAAGATTCACTACTAAAATAGGTCCTAACCCTGTAAAACACATCGCATATATCCAGTATCCTTCTCAGCCAAAGCCTGTAAAAATCAGTCTTATTAACCTACAAGGCACCCCACTTCGTCGCATCGAAGATGATGGCGACGGCGAAGCCACCCTCGATGTCAGCGAACTGCCCGAAGGACTCTATATGGTCCAAGTGACGCTGGAAAGCGGCGAGAAAGCGGTGGTGAAGGTTGTGAAGGAGTAGGCAAAACGTTGCCTTATTAAAAAGCGCCTGTACTTGATGATCAAGTACAGGCGCTTTTATTTTTGTTCCAGTTTAAAGCTACAAAGATTCAAGGATTGACTTTGCTTTGGCTTGGTAGACTTTATCCTGAATTACAACTTGATTCAGCAATGGCCTAGCCTGCTCTTGATCACAATTTCCCAAATAGGCAAGTGCCAGGTACCATTGTGCATGTACGTCATCGAGGCTTTTCTTATGAGCTTTTTGCAAAGGAGCTAGCGCTTCAAGGTATTGATCCTTTTCGAGTAAAAAGACTCCTAGCATTATTTGGGCTTGCGTATAATTTTTATTGGGTTCCGGGACTTTTTCAAATAGTGCCTTAGCAATCTTTCTATCGTTCTCTTCAAGCTTAATTAAAGCCTTTTCATAAGTTGAGATGCGGTCAGGGGCAGAGCCTTTGCTCGTAGTTATAAAGCCAGGAATTGGTTGCTTCTGAAAATATTCTTCAGCAATACTTGCCTCAGAACAAGGTTTTGGCCAGAGTACCCAGACTAGTGAAGCCACAAGCAACAAGCCTGCGACAAGAAGAAATGGTTGTCTATTTCTGTTCCAAAGGCTTTGGGTGATTGATTTCTGACTGGGTTCTTTATTAAGGCTTTGCAAAAAGGACTTGATCTCTTCCTTTTTTTCACCAAACTCAAATGTAGCTGGAAGCAGTTCTCGAATTTCTCGAAACTCATCTACGCGTTTGGCAAGTGCAGAGTCTTTTTGAATTGCTATTTCAAAATCCTCAAGCTCACTCCCGCTAAGTGACCCATCCAGATATTTATGAATTTTTGATTCTTCCATTGCACTAATTGTTTCCGAGATAACACCTTCTCAATAGCTCCCAACAATTTTGATTATTAAACTTATTTGAAACAGAAAAAGCATGTTCCAAACCCACCCGTTCTTTTATTTGCTCATTGTTCATCTCAAATCCGTCACCATTCTCCCCAAAAAACCGAAGCTTTAGTACTGTTTGGCAAAACGCTGGTAGCAGCTCTATACAATACCACAGCTTCACAGACGCGTCCAACTCATATTGAGAGTCAGCTGAAAACGCTGGGTGAATCTCTGCCAAATCGCCCAAGTCTGTACTCTTCCCAACTTTTCGAAGATGGTTCATTAAATCACCTCTGCATATACCCAAATAATAAGTAAACAAGCTGGATTCCTTTTTAAAGCGCCCTTGCTCTAGGTTATCAATTAATACAACTAAGCCCCCAGAAGCCAGATCAAAGCCTGTTTTCGTATTCTGCTTAGATCGAAGTACCAGTTTATCCAACGGATCCAACGACTTTAAATATAAGAGAGCCATGACTTTTTGTTTGAGTGTAATATCCGAACCTATCAAGTCCCTTATATACACATCGTCATGTTTTGGGCTGTATTTGTCATACATACTTTAGTGTTTGAGAGCGCTGAACTATAACCAAATACCTACATCTTGAGGTAAAAAAAAACTTTTTTTTCAAAAAGTGATTATAGGCCGATTATCCCAAACACTAAATAATATGATTCAGGCAAGATTTTTGTTTAAATTTTTGCAGTTTCCATAATTCCAAATAATATGAAACACCTACTTACTTCACTCACTTTTTTGCTCATTGTCATCATTGGCACATCTGCTGGCTATGCTCAATGCAGCGAATGCCCGCTTGTATTGGGCCAGGATATTCTTGACAGTACCCTAACGTCAAGTGTATGCGACCCAGACGAAGAAAACGTCTTCAATGAAAACTTTCAACTAACCTGCATACTAACAAACCCAACCGCTCCAGATACGATTGATCCTAATGGCTGCTATCGCCTCACCTGGGACTTTGGTAATGGAAATATTGGTTGTGGCCTGAATCCGGACTTTGGATTTACTGGCGGTGGTGATTATATGGTTAATCTTTCTATTGATAAGATTTATCCTGTGAAGGACAAGGATAATTGTCCTGTACAAGATAAATCTTGTGGTGAAATCACTGATGCAGATTTTGCTAACGAATGCTATGCATCGACCAACTTTGGAAGTTATTCTTCTTCGTATAATTTTCCGTCTGAAGACCCTGGGCCTTATTTTGAAGATCAATGCTTAATGCCTGAAAGTGCATGCATTACGATTTCCCTATTAGAACACCCCTCCGTAAATGAGCCATTCAGAGTGATGATTCAACTAGCCAAAGATATTGTTAGGGAAAGATGCAAGGACGACAGGGTGAATATTTGCATTGACTTCTTATATCGGTCTGATCTATTTAGTTATGAGAATGCAACATTGTATGACTCTAACTCACCTCCGAACACTATCCAACCTGCTATACACCAAACAAGTCCTATTTCTAACCTACCATATGGAATTGCTCGCTTTTGCTTTGACCTAAACTCAAGTACACCAGAATATAGACTGATGCTGGATATGTTCACAAATGATATTCCCTCACATGCAGGAGAATCTTTTAAATTTCATACTTATGTTCCAATTACACAATCCGTACCCCTAGGTTCAGTTCTAAACTTTGAAGAACTAGGTATTGACTTAAATTCGCTTGTTTGTTGTAATGATTCTTATACCTCCACCAGAGACGTTGGCCCCAAAGACCCCAATATGAAATTTTTAGTAGAAGGAAAAGAAGAACAAATTCCTCCTGGTATCGCAACTAAACTTAATTACCAAATTCATTTTTATAATAAAGGGAACGGAAATACTTGCTCAGTAACGGTGAAAGATACCCTCTCCGAAAAATTGAATATCTGTACCTTTGTGATGGACTCATTACGAGTAGGAACGACTACCTATAGACCGGGTATCAACACAACCTTCCGAGGTTGCGAACCGGATATTGATGATACCCAAAGGATTCTCACGTGGACATTTAATGATCCAGACGTTCATTGTAACCCAACATCTAGAAACATAAAAAATTCAGGAGTGGTAGCAGGAGGAACACAAGAGGGAGTAATAGGCGGGATGAATGACCCTAGTATATCTATGGATATGTGGTTTTCTATCTCCACGCACTGTAATGTAAATAAAGACGACCAAATCTTGAATAGGGCCGGAGTACGATTTGACTCACTCGAATGGTTCGTAACGGATTACGCTGAAACCAATGTAGTATGTTGCGATACAGCATTCCCTACTACAATCGATACTTCCTTTATAGATTTACGTGCGATTGTTAATGCTAAGAATCCAGGATTTGGAGATATCGCTAGCGCACGGCTGAATTTTACTACCAAAAATGAAATAACTCCAATTTTCGGAGCAACAAATACCATTTCAATAAATCAAGGTACAACAGGCTTCCTCAATCTTGAGGGAACAGTAACATCTACTAATAGCATATCTACCTCCATTAGTGAAATGCTTTGCTTCAGAAACTCAACACTTGGAACCAACTTTCCGTGCACAGTCCCAACACCTTGTAATGAAGCATCCTGTCGCAGATGTTCAAAACATTGCTTCTCCATATCATGCTGCTGGAGGAAGTACTGGTGGATATTCCTGCCTATTGTCTTTATATTGGGATTTGTTGCTTATAGAAGACTGCGTAAACCAATACCCGGCTGATGATTCATAAAACACATATAATAAGAGCCTGCACTTTTTTAGTGTGGGCTTTTTTGTTTCAGAATGCCTATAGCCAACAAGACTTTAATTCGATATACCAAAACGCTAACCATCAATATAAACTAGCCGATAGCTTGACACAAAACTTTGGTTCTACCCAACAAGCAATTGATGCATTAGAAACTTGTTCAAACATCATCGGAAGCAAGAATCAAAGCGTCCCCGACTCACTCATAAAACTGTGCTGTAATTGCAAGGATGTCGAAGCTTCTATTTTCACAAAGATCGGAGAAACCCAGAAAGCAGTTGAGATTCTCTTGCCTGTAATCGAGGTAGCTAAAAACAAAAAATTCAAAAACACATATATTGATGCAGTCATCAACCTCATCATAGCTTATCGCACTCAAAGTAGGCTAGCACTCGCAGAACAGACAGGGCGAAACGCAATTAAAAACTATACATTGCAGCCGCTTGATCGAGCTATTATTCTGGAAAATCTAGCTGAGATTTTTGTTGAAGAAAAGCGATATAAGGCTGCAAAAAAATATGCATTAGAAGCAGCTTCATTATTTGAACAGACTGCTTATCCTTTCTATGCAGCAGTTGCAAGATCACATATTGGAGACAGCTATTTGGCACAAGAAAAATACACCGCAGCGCTCCACGCATACAAGCACCTTCCGGAGCTTTACCTCAAAGAAGGAGGAGGTGAAAATGAATTCAGACCCTATTTCAAACTTTTGCTCAAAAAAGGGGAAATACTTCTTGCCTTAAACCAGTTTGGCGAGGCCTTGGACTGCTTTCACCAAGTACAATTTACTATCCTAAAAGACAGCACTCACCTAAGTCCGGAATACCTCCCTGAATATGATACG
>JBGCFB010000014.1:0-54683 GCA_045106685.1 Bacteroidia bacterium
CATGTCGAGCCGCGAAGCTGGCGAGACATCTTGACTTTTAGCCAATTAGTCGATAAAGTCAAGATTTCTCCTCAGCTTCGCGAGTCGAAATGACAATTTTGATAATAAAACGGACCTGAATTTATTCGTTAGACAACTTCACTGCTTTAATCATTTCAAAATAACCGTATCTCGTTTCTGTACATAACTTCTACCTGAATCCCAGACTGTCACCCACGGAAGAATCTCCTTCGCTGTAGATGAGTCGTTAGTCACTTTTATAACCATTAGCTCATTGTGTTTTTGTTCAAAATAAAAAGCACTTACACGGTTTAGCAATTCATCATCTTGTTTATCTCTGCTGTAAACTGACCTGCCATATTCGGAACGAACACTATCCGAAATAGAAAAAATCTCGACCCCAAGGTTTGTTTGCACATTTCCGCCTCCGACAAAAAAAATGGCTAAGAAGGTTTTGTCATCGGTGTCGTATGTTTTGAATTGAAAAGGGAAATGTTGTGATAAGAACCCTTGGTGATTTACAATGTCGACGAGGCTGTCGTTTTTATCAAAAATATACACAAACGATAAAGGCCAAGCGGTTGGTGTCACCCCATAGAATGTAAAGTCTCGGACCTTCAGCATAGAGTCAACCGCTAATTGGTACTCACCTTCAAATAGATCAGCTCCACAATCTTTACCCATGATTTTTATATGGTCAGGATTTAGAGAGGTGTCTTGGGTGCAGCTAAAAATGAATATCAAAGGGATGAAAAAAGCCCAGAAGCGAAGCATATTGGAAGGCGTTTTGGTACTAAATATTAAAAATAGGGTATGTTTTTTATATAAATGCCAAAAGCTAACCGCCAATTGCCAACAGCTTCTTTGATTTTTCCACTTCATTTGACAATTTCGTCATATGATGACTCAAGCCGAAATTATACAAAGACTAAAAGATGGAAACGCCCGTTTCGTGGCTGACCACCTTGATGGCCAGCTGCAAGATAGCTCGCGCCGCAACTTGCTCATAGGTGGGCAAGACCCATATGCGATTGTACTCAGTTGTGCAGACAGTAGAGTAGTGCCGGAGCTTGCTTTTGATTCGGGACTAGGCGAATTGTTTGTGGTACGCGTAGCAGGCAATGTTGCAAATAGCTCATCTATTGCAAGTATCGAATATGCAGTAGCACATATCGGAACACCTGTGATTGTCGTGCTCGGCCACCAAAGCTGTGGTGCTGTAACGGCAGCTGTACAAGGCGGTGACAACGGTTTTAACCTTAATCACCTGCTCGCACATATCACACCTGCTATCGTTGCCAGTGATGAAGGAGCGAATGTAAATGACGTCGTAAAAAAGAATGCTGAACTGACAGCAACGGAACTCCAAAACCGCTCTGCGATTATCCGCAATGCAGTCGCAGAAGGGAAACTCCAGATTTTACCAGCATACTACCACCTTGAAACAGGAAGAGTAGAGTTTCTTTAGCGGTTGGCTTTTAGCTCTTGGCTCTTGGCTTTAAGACGAGTAGTCATATGCTTTTTAGAAAAACAAAGGTCTGGCCAAAAGCTAGTAGCCAGAAGCCAGAAGCCGAATTACACTTTTCTCAAATCAACCAATACTTCATCGCCAAAGCTTGGGCCATGTACCCAAGTCAACAGGCGCGATGCGGCCTCTTCTGCTGACCAGAGGAGGCCGTTTTCTTTGAGCTCTACAAAACGTTCCACACCAGGCATCGCCTCAGCAGATTGCTCACGAATTTGAGCTTGCATACCTGTATCGATCACGCCTGGAGCCAGACTAGCGATCTGGACGGGATGTGGGCGAGAAGCTTGCTCAGTAGCAACTACTTGCGCAAACATGTCTACTGCGGCTTTGGTCGCGCAGTAGGTTCCCCAGGCCGGCAAGGGCCTGCGGCCCGCACCCGAACTGATGCACACGATTCGCTTCTCGATAGCCAGGTCCTGTGTTTTCGAAATAAATATTTCACTCAAGGCGATGATTGCGCCAAGGTTCAGATTCACCGCTTTGGCGACTTCCCCTAATGCATGATGCTCGCCTGCAAGGCCTATCGGGCTGATAATGCCAGCGTTGTGGATGAGCGTGACGGCTGTATGTTGTGCCAAATCAGCTCCTATAAAATCAGCTGCTTGCTCCCAGGAAGACGACTGACTCAGGTCGAGTTCAAGTTGCGAAAGGTTTTCGTGATCGAAGTCCTGCGCTTTTGATCGGGAAATGCCGCGCACCTGGGCGCCTTGCGCGAGCGCCTGTTCAGCAATTCCTCTTCCAAAGCCTCGCGAGTGTCCGGTGATGATGTAGAGCATGTATTACTGTTTTTATTTCTCAATTTTCCAATCACTAATCTCCAATCCATGATGTAGCTTATAGATTGGAAATACTTCGGTAAGCTCAACACAAGTACAGATTAGTGATTATGAAATTTTGATTTTTTTCGACTAAACAGATGTTTCAAACAACAATCGTTGCCCGCGTACATCATCATCAAATGCACCTTGAGAATAGACACGCTGGCCATTGACAAACGTGCTATGAATGCGGTTTTGGAGTGTGGTTCCTTCCAGAGGCGACCAGCCGCATTTATAGTGAATATTTTCAGGTGCGACGGTCCACGGATTTTTTTCTACCAGTACCAAATCTGCCCAATATCCTTCTCTGATAAAGCCACGCTTTTCTACCCGAAACAACATGGCAGGATGGTGGCTCATTTTTTCCACAACTTTTTCCAGACTAAAAACGCCTTGCTCCACCAACTCCAGCATCGCCACGATACTGTGCTGTACCAATGGTCCGCCAGAAGGGCAGGAGGGATACAGATTGGATTTTTCTTCTTTTGTATGCGGGGCATGGTCGGTGGCGATCACATCGATGCGACCATCGTTTACTGCCGCGCGAATCGCTTCGCGATCAGAAGCTTGCTTCACAGCTGGATTCCACTTGATCCGAACTCCCAGGCGATCATAGTCTTCATCTGAAAACCAAAGGTGGTGAATACAGGCTTCAGCCGTGATGCGCTTTTCCGTTATGGGAATATCATTACGGAAAAGGTCGAGTTCCTTCGCTGTAGAGATGTGCAGGATATGCAAACGCGTGTTGTGCTTTTTGGCCAGCGAAACAGCTGCGCTCGATGATGCATAGCAGGCTGCTTCAGAACGAATAAGCGGATGCTCCGAAATCGGAATATCGTCGCCATATTTTTCTAAAGCGGCAGCCATATTCGCACGCACGATTTCCTCTTTTTCACAGTGCGTCGCGATCAGCATGGGCACGTTTGCAAATAGCTTGTCGAGGACGGCATGGTCATCCACCAACATATTACCGGTGGAGGAACCCATAAATATTTTTACCCCGCAGACCGTGCGCGGGTCGGTTTTGAGGACTTCTTCCAAATTGTCATTGGAGGCGCCCATAAAGAAGCTGTAGTTCACAGCAGATACCTCGGCAGCGCGATTGTATTTGTCGGCGAGCAGTTTCTGGGTCAGCGCTTGCGGCTTGGTGTTGGGCATCTCCATAAATGAGGTGACGCCGCCCGCGGCGGCAGCGCGAGACTCTGTCGCGATTTCGCCTTTGTGGGTGAGGCCCGGTTCACGAAAATGGACCTGATCATCGATTGCGCCAGGAAGCAAAAGCATTCCTTGTGCGTCTATCGTTTCGTCGGCAGCATCCTGTAGATTGGAACCGATTGTATGAATAAGGCCGTCTTTGATAAGCAAGTCGCCTTGCTGGCTGCTACCTTCGTTTACGATGGTAGCATTTTTGATTAGGATGGTTGACATTAGTATTGTCTGTATCTAAGATTAACTGTGGGACCAGTATTTTCTGCTACAATAATAAAGGGGGGCTTTAAAGGGAAATCTGCTTTTAAAATAGTATCGAATGCTTGCATACTTAAACTAGGATTAATGTGTCCTGGCCTAATGTAAATAATGCCAAAAAATGGAGTGTTTGCTGTTGCGACGAGTCTACCAAAATCAGAATCGTGCGTTAAAATTAGCCGTTCCTCTTTATACGCTAATTCCATAATTGCCATGTCCGAACTTCCGTTTAGAGCTGCTTCCTTGACGTCCAGAATATTGCAATTCTTGTCTCTTATAAATTTGACAAGTGCTGGTTGGATGTTCTCATCCGACAAAATTTTAAAACTTAACAAACTCACGATGCAAGCTTGACACTGATAACAGTTTCCTGCTGTACAAGATTTATTGCATACTGGATTGCTTGTTCCACCGCCTCTCTTTTTAGGTGAGAATATTGATTGATAATATCATCAATAGAAGCCCCCGATGCGATCCATTCTAGAATAAGATCAACGCTTATTCTAGTGCCTTTTAGGCATAATTTCCCGCCGAGTATTTCTCGATTTGATTCGAGGAGTGGATATGCAAGTGAATGTATATGCATTGTTATTCTTTTGATCAAAGAAAGCATTTTTCCACGATGACCGCAACTGGCCCGCTATTTGTTTTATCTTGTACAGATTATATTTGACTATATGTTTCAACTCATACGATATCCAGCTGTTCTTGTCACGTTCCTTGTTTCTCTTGTTTGGGCGCAACCTGCCAATGACCTCTGCAATGCAGCAACGGTTATAGCATGCGGTGCAAATATTTCGGCCTCCACAAATTCAGCTACTTTTGATAAAGCTGATCTGTGTGGTACCAATAATACCGCTCCGGGTATTTGGTATAAATTTGTTGGGACGGGTGATTATATCACACTCAGTACCTGCAATGCCGGAACCGATTTCGATTCTAAAATCAGCGTCTTTGAAGGAAGCTGTACTGCACTAACCTGTATCACCGGAAACGATGATGACGCAAATTGTACGACATCGGCGCGTGCTTCTACCACAGGTTTTTTCTCTACACTCAACAAAGACTATTACATCCTGGTACACGGCTTCGCCCGCGCTACCGGTAATTTTGATCTAACCTTGGTATGCGGATTACCTCCCGTACCGCCTGTAAACGATGTTTGTAGCGGTGCCAGCAATGTAAGCTGTGGCACAATCCTCAATGGCTCCACCGTCGGAGCGACGGTAGATGCAGGCATTAATTGTAATACTCCTGCAACCGAGCCTGGTGTTTGGTACACATTTGTAGGAAACGGCGATCGCTATTTGGTTTCTGTTTGTCAGGCAAATTATGACACGCGAATCAGCCTGTTTGCCGGTTCATGTACTGGCCTTACCTGCGTTACTGCAAATGATGATTTCTGTGGGATACAATCTTTGAGCATTATTCGTAGTGTCCCTAATACACGCTACTATATTCTCGTCCACGGGTCCAATGGAGCAACGGGCGATTTTACATTGGACCTACAATGTGAATCCTCTCCAATCAATGATGATTGCGTACAAGCCGCTCCTATTACCTGCGGTGCAAGTGTCCAGGGTTCTACTGCTGGCGGAAGTGTGGATAATACTCCACTCTGTAATGGTATGAGCCAATCTTCGCCTGGTGTTTGGTACAGTTTTACAGGGAATGGCGATATGGCCAGCCTATCAACCTGTAGCTTTTTGACTAATTTTGACACACGTTTAAGCGTATTCACAGGGTCCTGTACCAGCTTGCAATGTATGCTGGAAAATGATGATGAAGCATGTTTCCTTGGAAGTCGATTCTCTGAAGCAAGTTTTCTCACCACAGCAGGAGAGACCTATTATGTCATGGTTCACGGTTTTGCCGGAGCGACAGGAGATTTTCAGCTGAACCTTACCTGCACCACGCCTCCGACTACTCCGCCCAATGATCTTTTGGCGAATGCAAGCCTGATCGCTTGCGGTGACTCAGTCGCTGGAACTACTATTGCTGCCACGATGGACGTCGTTCCTGATTGTGGCATGTTGGTTGGCGCGCCAGGAGTCTGGTATACGCTAGTCGGAACAGGTGATGAGGTCACCTTGACGACCTGTAACAATAATTTGAATTTTGATACGCAGTTGGGTGTTTTTAGAAAAGCAAATAACCAACTCGAATGCGTTGCTGGAAATGATGACGACTTTACCTGTCTTGCAGGTTCCAACGCATCTTCGCTCAAGTATTTTACCAACTTTGGTGAAACATACTATATCCTGGTGCAGGGCTTTAATGGTTCAATCGGCGATTTCTCGCTTGAAGTAAGCTGTGTTTCTACTGGCCCCGTTGTTGTCGAAGAGTGTCAACTGGCAGCTTTTGATCCAGGTAATAATCTGGCCTTCATAATATTCCTTGCTGGAACTCCAGGGCTTAGCCCGGATTATCTTCCTGTAGGAAATACAGGCCGTTTGGTACAATACTCTGATGGTACTGCTGAAGTAACCGGGCAGGTCGTGAACCGATTTAACCTGAATTACCTCTGGGATATTCACATGAACCTGCATGATGCTCAGACCTGGTCGCAGTGGTCTGCGGGTATAGGACGCTATAAAGGTGGCCGCCCAGAGGCGATCGCCAATCACCCTGATTGGGTATATTATAAACTTAAGCCGGGCTCATTTATTTCAGGTGCTCCAGGAAGTTCATTTGATGGCGATACGCTTTGGCTTTCACACTCTCCTGCTGATTTTACTTATGGTTTTCAGCTTGGTTCAGGTGCCAATGACCGCAACGCTTTTGCAGGTATGTCGGGTTGGTTTACTTTCTCAGGAGCCTATTCTGGACAAGGTGATTTGAATACATCCTTCACAGCTTGTCAGCGCATTACACGCATGCGCATTCGCGCCCAGTTACAAGGGCCTTCGACTCCAGGAGCCACAACGGGCATGCGATCAACCTTGAGCGATGATGGGATACTGCCACTTACTCAGCCATTCACTTCCAGTCTGTCATATACAGGAAGCGAGCAAGTCACGACGATGCCTTCCAATGTTACTGATTGGGTATTGGTCGAGTTGCACGATCCGGCTGACCCTAAGACTGTAATCGCACGTCAGGCAGCCTTGTTGCGATCCGATGGGCAACTTCTTGATGTAAATGGAAGTGATCTGCTCGAAATAGAATTGCCAGGAATCGCCCAGTGGGCTGGGCATGAAGTGCATATTGCCATACGACACCCACGCCATATGGCAGTGATGAGCGCTGAGCCACTTTCGCTCGACCAATCAGTGGTCCAGTGGGATGCTGTCAAGTCTCAAGTGGGAATGTGGGACAAAAGTGCTCTTATCAAATTGGAAGATGGAACCTTGCTGATACCAGCGGGAGACCTCAACCAAAACGGAACGGTAGAAGCATCGGAAGTCAATATGGTTAGATCGGCCTTGTTCCAATATGGCGCGCAGGAGCGCGACATCAACGGAGACGGAACTGTCAATGCAACCGATATGCACACGATCCTCAAAAACGTCGGTAAAACTGCCGCTTTCCCACGCTAGACTCATAATGTAAGATTCGTTTAGGGTTATGAGTTTGGTGTTTTGAGTTATTTTTTTGCATAAAAGACTGACGAAGCTTATTGGTTTTCTACATAGTAGAAGATATTGAAAGCTTTTTATTTGAACTCAAAACGCTCAACCCTAAACCCAAAACCAACCGATTTATATCGAAACATGAAAAATATATTTACAGGTTTTATTCTGCTCTTTACTTGCTTTGCCTCTTTTGCCCAAACGCTTTCTATTCACTGCGAAACGGGTACTGAAAGTGATGGCCTCCAATATGTGTATGTATATGGTGAGAACCTCACAGCACAGGATCAAACGATCGGAGCGATGACCTTTCTGTTAGCGCACCAGCAGTATCAGCAGTGGCAGGCTACTCAGAGCTGGGCCCTTGCCGATGCGAAGTGGGGCACACAAATTGTTCGTAAGGAAGACATTGCCCAGGTGACGGGTTACGGAGTGGGCTTTTCGGAAGTCTACCGCGACGCTCGCGCCGCTGGGCAGCAGGACGATCCAATGCACATTCCTGCGCACACGAAAATGCTGTTGAGCCGCATTGCTTTTACATCCTCGCCACTTGGTGAAGGTGTGTACCTCATAGGCCCGCAAGAAGACAAGCTCGTTTCCATTTCAGATGCTGAGGGAGCAGCAGTAAACTTCACCGTTACAGGCCAGCCTGTAGTGGCTGGTTTGCCAGTAGAACTGATCGAGTTCAAGGCAGAACAGATCGGTGACAAGCGCGCTGAAATCCGCTGGACTAGCCAATTGGAAACCCAGACCGATTATTATGTGGTAGAAAAAAGCCTGGACGGGCTAGCTTTTGAGGCCTTGGCTGAAGAAGATGCGACTGGTCCTGGTAGTTATAAGACTGTTGATGAGTCGCCGTTTTTACCCTTTACATATTACCGCCTACGTTGGCGCGACACTGATGGTGAAACGGGTATTACCGAGACATTACTCGTGCAGTTTTCTGAAACGGCTAACCGCATGAAGGTTTTTCCAAATCCCAGCAATGGAAAGATGAGCCTTCAGGTAGAGCGCTCTCTACAGGAGTTTACCTCGCTTAGTTTATATAATGCTGCAGGTAAGCAAGTATGGGAAACAACCAATATGCCAAACAGCTACACAATTGAACTTGACTTCGCAGATTTTCCTAAAGGGATCTACTGGCTTCGCGGTCTGGGACTCAAAGGAGAAAATATAGCAGTTTCGCTATTGATTGAATAAAAAAATCGCCTTATACCAAAAAACCCTCCATTTTGTTGCAAAATGGAGGGTTTTTTTATTAATTGATTATTAGGAATTGAATTATATAGTCAATCTATTAAAATATTTCTAAGCCTAAATTATGTAGTAGCAATCCAATCTGCTACTTGAATTTTTTCCTTACCTACTTTATTCTGGCTTTTATGAGTCGGACCATAACTCCTTTTTGGCAAGGGGCAGGCGTTCTTTTCTCTTTTTTTAACCTAAAGAATTTACGTGTATTATGAGGAATCACTACGTTCGCTGGCTAGGACTGCTGGCATTTTTATGTTTTTTTCAAATGGCGCTGGCGCAAAATGATTTGTGTTCGGGTGCAATTGCTATTACTCCTGGAACAATCACTGGGTCAACGATCGGTTCAACCTTCGATAATGTAGGTTTTTGCGGTACATCCAATACCGCTCCTGGAGTTTGGTATACCTTTACTGGAACGGGTGGTGAAGCAGTTCTAACAACTTGTGGCGCCGGAACTGATTTTGATACCAAGCTTACCGCTTTTTCTGGAAGTTGTGGCGGGCTAGTCTGCGAGGCAGGCGATGACGATGAGTTTAGTTGTGTTTTTAGCTCAGCACATTCTCAAGTCTCATTTACGACAACCAATGGAGCAAGCTACTTTGTCCTTGTTCACGGATTTGGTTCTAACGCAGGTGATTTTGATTTAACATTTGAGTTGATAAATCCTCCTGCGAATGATGACTGTGCAGGGGCAGAATCGATCAATATTGCTGCTAGTGGTTCTGTTAACGGTGACCTTCGTGGTGCTAATGATGATATAGCACCTGATTGCGGAACCACAAATGGCTCAGGAGCCGGTGTCTGGTACACCTTTACTGGAACGGGCGACTTTATTGAATTGGAAACTTGTGGAGGAGCTTCTTTTGATACAAAGATATTGGCCTATTCAGGCAGCTGTGCAGGTTTGACCTGTGTAACAGGTAATGATGATGATTGTGGTCTTCAATCATCAATCGGTTTCATTACTACAGCAGGAACGAACTACTACATATTAGTCGATGCGTTTAGTAGTACTACTTCGGCTGGCCTTTTCACACTGAATTATACCATTCTCTCAACTACTCCACCTGTCAACGACGAGTGTACGACAGCCTTCGACATTCTGTCTGGAGAAACCAAAACAGGAAATACCCGCTTTGCCACTGCTGAGACAAATGCTAGTGTAGGTGGTTGTGGTGGTGTAACCTATGATGGTTCTAATGGTGTTTGGTATCGCTATGTAGGTGATGGTGATCCTATCACTTTCGAAACTTGCGGCAGTAGCTATGATACCAAGTTAAATGTGTATGCCCCATTCTTTGGCTGTGCCGTGAGCCAATGTCTCGCTGCTGGTGATGATGAGTGTGGTGGTAATGCACGTGTATCTATTTCTACAACTGCAGGAAGTGAATACTTTATTCTTGTCCATGGAGATGGTGCAAGTGCACGTGGTGATTATGAGCTTACTGCAATTCCAGGAGCCAATAATGACGAGTGCATAGACGCGATTGCAGTAACCTGTGGTGATGTGGTTTCAGGGAATACAGCATCCTCTAACACAGACGGACTTGCATTTTCATGTAACTCTATCGGCTATGACGGTTTTTCTGGAGGCGTTTGGTATAAAATCACAGGAGCTGGAGGACCGATCACTGCAAGTTTGTGTGGCAGTGATTTTGATACAAAGATCCATGTATACTCAGGGAACTGTGCCCTTGGTGGCCTGAACTGCATAACTGGAAATGATGATGTCTGTGGACTTCAAAGTGAGGCAACATGGTTAGGTGATAATGGTACAGAGTATCTCATTCTTGTTTCTGGATTTGATGATGAAAGGGGAGATTTTGAGATAGAAATTTCATGTTCTATTCCATTACCAAATGACTTCTGTACAACCGCTTTCCCTATAGCAGCGAATACGCCTACCGTTGGTAATACCGTAAATGCAATTGCAGAATTGGAGTCAGGACTTAGCTGTGGAGCTTTCTATTCTGGAGGAAAAGGTCTTTGGTACACATATACGCCAGCTACTGGCGCGCCTACAGTGTTCTCTACCTGTAATGCAGGAACTGACTTTGATACTAAGATTGGTATTTTCTCAGGTAGTTGTGGAGCACTAGTATGTGAGGCTGGAGACGACGACGAGCCAGGTTGTAATTTTGCATCAGTGGCTAGTCTATGTACCCAAGCAGGAGAAACCTACTACATCTTGGTATATGGATTTGGTAGTGCTGATGATGGAACCTTTGAATTGCTCGTCGAGCCACAGGTAGCCCCTGCGAATGATGAGTGTGCCAATGCTGAGGCTGTTGCCATAGGTAGCACGACTCCTGGTTCTACTACTGGCGCTTGTCCTGATGATAATGGTACTGTAGGCACTAGCTCTAACGGAACAGGCGCTGTTTGGTATAGCTTTACCGGAGCTGGTGACTGGATGGACGTGAATACGTGTGGACCAGGATTTGATACTAAAATCCAGGTGTTTTCAGGAAGCTGTGGAGCCTTTACAAACATCGGTGGAAATGACGACGCTGGCTTTGCTAATTGTAGTGTGTCAAGTGTCCGTTCACGCCTTGTTTTCTTTGCTCAAGAAGGTATAACCTATTATGTGAAAGTATTCGGATTTTCAATTGAAGGTGATTTCGAACTTACTGTTGATCTCGCACCAGAAGTGAATCCGTTAATGGCCTATGATCCAAGTCGTTTTGTGATGGTGCTCAATGGAGTTCCAGGACCGAATGAGTTTGTATCTGTAGATCCTAATAACTTAACGGGCCCATCTAGCCTACTACTCGTACGCTACCCTAGTGGTGCTGGAGAAGTAACAGGTACACTTGCTCCACGTGGCACAAGCCTCGCACGTTGGGATGTGAACATTCAACTTCGTGATCGTAAGAACTGGGCTGATTGGAATGCTGGCGGTGGCCTTTACAAAGGCTCAAGCGCTATAGCAGCTGCCAATCACCAAAACTGGACATTCTCTGAGATCGCTCCAGGTTCATATCTGAGTGGACACCCGGGAAGTGGGTATGCTGGTGATACCTTATGGCTCGCTCATATGCCTGCTAATATGACCTACGGCATGCAGCGCGGACTTGGCGCCAATGACTTCAACAACAACTTCGGTATGTCTGGTTGGTTTACGTTCTCTGGTTCATATGCCGGGTCTGGTGACCTGAATGCAAGTATCGACCCTAGAAACGTGGTTGCGTGTGAGAACAGCCCTATCAATTGTTCTCCAAATCCTGTAAGCCCAATCGTGATTGCACTCGAAGGAGCCAATGGCGACAACGGGATGCGTACTACGCTCAGCAGTAATGGATTACTGCCACAGACGCAGCCATTCAATAATGCTACTTACAGCTACTCAGGAACTGAGTCTTTTGTAGGTACAATGACGAATGCAGTGGACTGGGTTCTCGTATCACTTCGTGATCCTGCAAATCCTCGTACCATCGTAGCGCGTCGCGCAGCGATCGTATCGCAGGACGGAACATTGTTAAATACTGACGGAACTGTGCTGAATCTTCGCGATTTGGGCACTGCTAATCAGGAGTATTATGTGGCTATTTCGCATAATAACCACCTTGATGTCATGACAAAAGACCCGCAGTCACTTACTTCTGGTGTTGACTTTACAAAAGGTGCAGAGATGTTCTATCAAGACCTATCAAAATCGAATGAGCCTTTTGCTAAACTTCCAAACGGAAAAGTAGCAATGGCTTCAGGTGATATCAATGGTGATGGTGTGATTGACGATATGGACATCGCGGAGATTCAGAACCACTTCCACGAAGCTGGTATCAAGAATCAAGACCTTGACCATGACGGTCTGGTAACACCTCAGGATTTACGTAGCATGATGCACAACCGTGGTGCTTCTTCACATGTGCCTAAGTAAGCTTCAACCACAAAAAGAAAATACATGAAAAAGATATTAATATTTGCTGCGATAATCCTCAGTGCATGTGCATTGCGGGCTCAGCAGCTTACCATAGCGTATGAGACTCATACCTTGAGTGCCAACGAAGAAGAAGTCAGCGTGTATCTGGTGAATAACAAGGCCGCTGATTTGAAAATCCAAAGTTTTGCATTGGAGCTGGCCCATAATAACGCAACATTTCTGAATGTGCGTAAGGACGCTTTTAAGCGTGTTTGGTCTGATAAGATGGCAAAAGTAGAGGATGTGCAAAAAGCCTCCAGCATTGGATCGGGATACAGCGATATGTTCCAGTATGGAAATGTCGATCCTACAATAGCCGGAGAACTTACTGTGACCATTCCAGGGAACTCTAAGGTTCTCGCATTGCGTGTCGCTTTCCAAACGCAAGGGCAGGCCCAGTTTCAGGTACTGAACCAGCAGCAAGGCCAAGCTAATGCGGTCTTCGCTGAGGACGGAACACAGATCGACTACAATGTCCACGGAACTACCAATAATCCGGTAGGAAACCCCTTTGTAGTTGATTTTCTAAACGTGGAAGCATTTCCACTCCAGAATCGCGTCGCAGAGATTCGCTGGACCGTCGCGAATGAAGACAATGTCTTCAAGTACGTGGTAGAGAAAAGCATGGACGGTGAGCTGTTTACTGATGTTGCCAAAGAATTGGAAGTGAATAACACAGAAGGTGAGCATAGCTATGTCACTACAGATAAGTCTGAAATGTTCCCGATCAATTACTACCGCATTAAAGAGGTAGATATCAACGGTGGGGCCACATTCTCGGATGTAGTTGAAGTTCGCTTCAGCCAGGGCGAAGGCCGCAAAATGGTCCTTTATCCTAACCCTGTGGTTGACGGTAATCTTACTATCCAGCATGACGATCTACTCGCGAGTTTGGAGCGTGTTATCATTACTGACCAACTAGGTCGTGTAGTATACGAGCGTAATCTTACTGATAGCGATCGTAGCCAGAACTTGAAAATGGATGTAAGCTTGCTTAGTGCTGGCCTCTATTCCGTTCAAGGAGTGGGCGAAGATGGTCGCACAGGTGTGAGCCGTTTTACAGTAAAATAAAGACGAATTCGGTGCGAAAGTTTCGTGCTTAGCATCAACTTCATACTTTTAGGGTCACTTTGCTTAATTGCAGGGTGACCTTTTTCTTTTTACGTTAAAAAACAATTGCTTTGAACGCTTCGCAACCCAAACATATCGCCATCGCTGGCAACATCGGTGTAGGTAAAACCACCCTCGTAGAAAAATTGGCTCACCACTATAGTTGGGAACCGCGTTTTGAAGCCGTTGATAATAATCCCTACCTCGCTGATTTCTATGAGGATATGAAGACGTGGTCTTTTCCGCTTCAGATCTATTTCCTCAATAGCCGTTTTAACCACATTCAAGACCTTCAGCGCGAGCAGAAGACGATCATTCAGGATCGCACGATTTATGAGGATGCCCATATTTTTGCTAAAAACCTCCTCGAAAGCGGCCACCTAAGCGATCGCGATTTTGCTACGTACTTTGACCTGTTCAAGTCGATGACTTCCATGATCAAAGCTCCTGATTTGTTGATTTATCTCCGGGCCAGCCTGCCGAAACTCACCAGTCAGATCGCCCAGCGCGGCCGCAGCTACGAGAATACCATCAGCCTCAAATATCTTGAAGACCTCAATCGTCACTACGAAGACTGGATCGCCAATTACAAAGAAGGCCCGCTGCTCATTATCAATGCCGATCCACTTGACTACGTAACGCGCCCAGAGGATTTGGGACATGTGATTAGTAAGATTGACGGGGAGTTATTTGGGCTGTTTTAGGGTAAAAAAAGAGAAAGAATTTCAGAGAATAAGTCAAATTGTCTTATTCATTCTTTACTATACATTATTATCCCGTATTTTTGCAGCTCAAATTGTTAAGGCTATCAAAAATATGAATGCTATGTGGACAGGGTTGCTAGCAGCTCTTTTAATGTTCAGTTGCCAGGATGCTGGTAACCAGACTCAGGAACCCGCTGCTCAAAATACTGCGGTGAGCGAAACAAGCGAAGCTTCCGCACCGACAACTACGCCAGCTCCCGCTATCACCTCCGGCACGATCAAGCCGCCGGCAGGATGGCCGAAATATGAAGGGACGGATTGGAAATTCAATCCTAATCGTGCCAATCCTGTGGCGTGTAATTTTTCTGTGAAAGTCACTGGAGCCGATGCATCCAAGGTGCAGCTTATTGGTGTGTATGGCGAACAAAATTATCCGGCAGGAGATGCGCAGGTACAGGCAGACGGTACCGCTGTATTTTCAAAGCAAGGAGGATATTTGAGCGGCTTCTATTATGTTTTGTTTAAAGATAATACTGCGATTCCTCTCGTATTGAATAAGGATCAGGAGTTCAGTATCACGATTGGAAACAAAGCCGACATCTCTGGCACAGCCAAGGTTGAAGGAAGTATTGACAATGAGCTGTATCACGAAATGGCTCGATACGAAAAGCAGATTGCGCCAGAGTTGAATGCGCTTGGAGCCCAACAGCAAGGCAAAAAGCCTAGCGAGCAAGTCTGGAAGGATGCTCGCGTAAAGCAGATGAAGCTCATCAACGGGAAAATGGCGAAGCTTCGCAAAATGCGTAAGGATCACCCTGATGCATTTTTCCCAGTATTCAAACTCGCCGGCCAAAACCCAAATCCGAACCCGCCTTTGCTCGCTACAGGCGATATCGATAATGCCATGTATGGCGCGATGTATCGCAATGCATTTTGGAGTGATGTAGACTTTGGTGATGTGCGTTTGCTGCGTTCACCTGTTTTGCACAATAAACTCAAGCGCTATATCACCGAGCTAACTCCTCAGTCTATCGATTCAGTGATTAAGTCGATCGATGTGGTATCGCAAAGAAGCCTCGGCGATCCTGAAGTGTACAAGCATGTAATCAACTGGATCGGAACAGAATATAAAGAGTCGAAAATCATGGGCGGACAAGCTATCTTCCTCCATATTGTCGATAATTACTTTACAGACGAATTGGCATATTGGGACAAACCAGCCAACCTCGAAAAGCTCCGTGACAAAGTTGAGGAGACACGCTATAGCCTGATCGGCATGCAAGGCCAAAATGTGACTACAAATGATATCAACGGCGTACAGCGATCACTATATGATCTGAAAGGCGAAATTCTTGTAGTATTTATGTATAGCCCTAACTGCGAGCACTGTCGTGAGGCTGCTCCGGAATTGCTCGAAATCTATAATAAATGGCATGACAAAGGGCTCGATATCTATGGTATTTGTACCGAGACGGAGCTTGAGCCGCTAAAGAAGTTTGTTGAAAAATATAAATTCCCATGGTGGAATGTCATGGACCCAACCTATAAGAGCTACTACATGAAGTATCATGTAGATATTACGCCGGAAATTTATGTGTTGGACAAAGACCGCAAGATCATTGCCAAGGACTTGAAGCCTTTCCAGCTTGAAGAAGTTCTTGAGCGCGAACTAGGCAACTAAAATTTAATTGATAATTGATAATGGACAATTAACAATTAGATGATTAACATTGAAGGAATTCATGCTTTGGTCATCATCAAATTATTCATCATCAAATCAGCTAATTACCAAATCAGCTAATCATCATATCAGCAATGCGCGATAAAATAACCCAAAAGACCTTTGTGCCAGGAAGCCTGGAGAAGACGATTGAAGAAGAGAAGCAAGGTTTAACCTACGAAGGTGGGAAGGCTGAAGGCCAGCGTTTGGCTTATATCGAAACCTATGGTTGTCAGATGAACTTCTCGGATACTGAGATTGTGGCATCTGTGTTGGGCGAAATGAACTTTGGTTTTACCAGTGATGAAAAAGAGGCAGACGTTGTCTTTATCAATACCTGTTCGATTCGTGAAAATGCTGAAAGCAAGGTCTGGAATCGCCTGAAGCAACTCAAAAGCCGCAAGCGCGATAATCCGTCGATGCTCGTAGGCGTCCTGGGCTGCATGGCTGAGCGCCTCAAGGACAAGCTTATCGAGCAAGAGCAACTGGTTGATATGGTGGTTGGGCCTGATGCATACCGTACTCTTCCTGCGTTGATCGAGGAAGCCGGTAGCGGCCAGAAGGCTGTCAACGTGTTGCTTTCGCGTGAAGAAACATATGCAGAAATTGCTCCGGTACGATTGAATACAAACGGCGTATGTGCCTTTGTGACCATCACCCGTGGCTGCGACAATATGTGTACATTTTGTGTAGTGCCGTTTACACGTGGCCGCGAGCGTTCGCGTGATCCTGAGTCGATTGTCGGCGAAGTGAAAGCACTGTATGAGCAAGGTTATCGTGAGGTGACGTTGTTGGGGCAAAATGTAGATTCATACCTTTTTTCTCCTGACGAAACACACAAAGGCAAGCAGCAAATCTTAAAAGCGATCAAGGCTGGAGAAGATGTGCCTACCACAAACTTCGCCGAACTACTCGCGCTGACTGCTGATGTAGCACCCGATTTACGCGTGCGTTTTTCTACCTCACACCCCAAAGATATCGACGACGAAGTCATGCATACCATGGCGCGTTATGAAAATATTTGCAACTATATCCACCTTCCGTTCCAAAGCGGCAATTCCCGCATCCTGGAATTGATGAATCGCGGTTACACCCGCGAATGGTACAAGGAGAAGGTGAATCGCCTTCGTGAGATTATTCCAGACATAGCGATCTCTACTGATATTATTACCGGCTTTTGTTCTGAAACAGATGAAGAGTTCGAAGACACCTATACGCTTACCGAGTGGGTCGGCTTTGACCATGCATTTATGTTTGCCTACTCTGAGCGTCCAAATACTGCTGCTGCAAAACGCATGGAAGACGACGTGCCGGAAGCGGTGAAAAAAGCGCGCCTTCAGCGTATTATTGAACTTCAGTTACGTACGTCCAGAGAGAAAAATTTCAAGGATATCGGCAAGACCGTGAAGGTGTTGATCGAGAGTAACTCAAAACGTTCTGATGATGATTGGTGTGGCAGAAATGATCAGAATAAAATGGTCGTTTTCCCTAAAAAAGGCAATCTAAAACCTGGTGATTATGTGGATGTGAAAATCACAGAAGCTTCCAGCGCAACCTTGAAAGGTGTGATGGTTTAGTATAGGATTTTTCTTATATAGATCTGATTTCGGATTTCTGATCAGGGCTGTTCATTCAAAAAATTGAAATAAAGAACAGTGCCCTATTGTCTTTAATCGCTATTTTCAACAGCCAAGTGGCTGGTGGCTGAGCGGAGCCGAAGCCACAGTGTCAAGAAAATCTGTTGATTTTTGGTTGATGGGCCTTCGACTCCGCTCAGGCCGCAAAAGGGTTTTGTTGGTTTTGGCTCAGTTGAGAAGGAAAAGGGCCATTTTATTTATTACGAAAAAATGAATTAATACTCCTGATTTCTGATCTAGTATTTCGTATGTTCAGCCCATATTGTTATTTTTTGTAGAAATACTAGATACGATATCAGATGTAATGAGGGTAAGATCAATCCATGGTTTATTTTTACTTATTGGAGAGTCTTTACTTCTGCAATCGCTAATCGTCATTCTGCAATTGGCATGAACATAGGGGAGATTGACAATTGCAGATTAGCGATTTTAGATTGCAGAAGTGTCTATGCCTAAAATAGAACATATTACTATAGATCGGTATAAGCCTGTTTTTTGAACCGTGAGTATTCCATTAGCTAATCATCAAATCAGCTAATCAATTCCCCCCACTCGTACTATCAGGCTGTACAGCCTTTTTGACGCCGACCTTAATCACATAATCTTCAAATTCCCAGTTGGCGCGGACGTCGACGGACTCGCCATTGAGAATGCGCTCAGGCAAGCGATACGGAATCAGGCTTCCTGGTGTCCAGACGCCATTATTATCGCTGTCAAAAATAACCTGACTCTTGTAGCTGCCAGGCGTAAGGAGTTTTAGATCAAAAAGCGTATCTCCTAACACAATCGTTTCAGGTCCTATCAGGCGAATAATATAAGCACCCTCATAACCCGAGGTATCACCAATCTGTACGCGTCCTTGCAGCATTCCATATCCCTCCGGATCGAAAACCTTGATCCCAAAAGAATAAACCGAGTCCTCATCTCCCCACCAACGCCCGGGCATTTCGATAACGTAAGGACTTGATACTGCAAGCGCAGTATCCGATGAAAGCGTTCCGGAAAGCCCGTCAATATTGACCTGGATTGGAACAAGGCTCAGCGTAGTATCCATTAGGCGAAGCCGAACCGCGGTATCTGAGGTGGCAGGCAAGCCAAATGGCGTCACCCAGGTATATGAAGGCCCGTTGGGGTCAAGGGTAGGAGCTGATAGTAAATCACTTTCGGGAAGGCGTGCCCTGCGTGGGCGAAGCGAAAGTGTCGTATCTGCTTTATTTCTCAAGGAGTCCGTTAAGCCAGAGAATGTGAGTAGACTAAAATTTTCACGCTTTCTGCTCGTCGACAAAGCAATTTCGTCACCAAGATAAACCCAGTCTTCGATCGTGGATTCATCGGCTCCGGCAGTGTCACTCATTGTAATCGTGACGAGCTCAGTGATCAGGCCTTCTGTGAAGCCAATGAGCATACTGCTATCGGTGAGCCATTGCACATTATTAACGAGCGGCGCCTGCGCGTCAGGCGTACTGACGAATAAGGTAACCTGGGCCTTGCCTGATGTGTCAAAGGCGATCTCGGGCTGTTCGGCAAGTGCAATAGCCTCGCTCGGAGGCGTATAACTTCGGGAGCCATTTCCGTCCCGTATACCATAAATTTCAAATGGTCCTGGTCGCAGATAGCCTAGCGAAAAAGTGCCACTTTTGTTTGTCTTGGTGATGTAGGCAGGGCGCTTATTGGGAAGCGTTTCCGCACTCACGCTGTCAGCATCAAAAAGTAGAATGGTGATCTCGCTTGCACCTTCTCCCAATGCATTTTCGACTTTGCCTTCTATCTCCATACTATCAATGGTCGCACCTGTACTGAAAGCCAGCTGGAAAGGCGTTTCCATTTTATTGCTATTATTAAAGTCTTTGACATCAATCAAGGTGACAACATAAGTCACTCCGAGGTCAAGAGGCTCCGTGAACTTGATGATGACCTTCTTGCCGTTGAGCTTAACTTTGGGCCGGCTTTTGAGGAAAGGGGAGATTAGAATTTCCTTATCGTAAGCAGGCTTTTTTACATATTCATCAAACTCAATAACAAGCTTGGCTTCTCTGATATTAACGCTTCCGACTTCTGGAGTCGTTTTAACTACCGTAGGTCCGGTTTTGTCGACAGGGCCGCCGTCCGGTGAGCCGGGTTGGGCACATGCTCCGAGAATGAAAACGAGGGCGCTTAAAAAAAATGCAGATTGAAATGAGAAGGCCATGTTGCGGCGGACGAAGTTGAGACTTTTGTCTATAGTGGTCAGACGACTTAAGTGGTCTGACGACTTAAGTCGTCTGACCACTTGCGCGCAGGCGCGCACACGCGCCCGCATTATGCTACGGATATTTTTGAAAGGTGCCAAATTCGATATTACTGATAGCCTGGGCTGTTGCATGGATTAGGAGCTTGCGCTGAGTTTCTGAGTTTTGCTTCTAAAACGAATAGTATGCAGAATGGCTGCCAGGATAAGCGAGGCGACCAGCGCTATCCAAACACCATTGAGGCCCCAGCCCAGCTCAAAGCTGAGTACATAACCCAGCGGCAAGGCGATCACCCAGTAAACCACAAAGGTAACGACGGTAGGAACAAAGGTGTCCTGAATGCCGCGCAAAATGCCAAGCCCTACGGCTTGTATGCCGTCAAAAATTTGGAACAACGCTGCTAACAACATCAGATTTGCCGCCAGTCGTAATACCTCCGCTTGCTCTGCTATTTGCGCTTCAGTTGCTCCTTTTTCCAAAACTAGAAACAAGGCTGGCAATGCCGTTTTTCCAACTAAAAAGACCACCGCCATTAAGCCCATAAAAACTGTTACGAGGATCAAACCAGCATATCCTGCACGTTGCATTTCTCTGCCATTTTTTCTTCCCATGGCATCACCTACCCGAATCGAAGCGCCGCTCGATATGCCTAGCGCAACCATAAAGGTGACACTCGCGAGTGTTATTACAATCTGGTGGGCGGCTCGTGGGGTGGAACCGATAAGGCCCACGATAAAGGCTGCGCCCGCAAAGGCTCCTACTTCAAAGAAATACTGCGCTCCGGCGGGAATCCCCAGGCGGAGAATACGTTTGATCACGGCCCAGTCGGCACGCCAGCCGCCTTCGGCGTAGGCGCGTAGCTGTTTGTGCCAGAGGATGTACGCCACCATCATAATGGCCATGATGATACGACTGAAAACGGTTCCATAACCTGCGCCATCAAGCTCCAGGCGAGGAAAACCGAATTTTCCATAAATCAATATCCAGTTTGCACCGACATTGATGACGAGTCCTACGAGCGTGACGTACATGGCCGGACGGGTGAGCGAAAGGCCATCGACGAAACTTTTTGCCATCAAAAAAACAACCATAGGGACGACACTCCAGCTCAAAATCTGGAGGTAGCTCGTGGCAGGTCCGATATCAGCGATGGGCTGATCCATGATCGGAAATAGCAATCCTGAAAAATAGTTGATCGGAGTAAGTACGACTCCAAGCATGATCGCTGTGATGATGCCTTGCTTGAAAAGCGATTTCAGATATGGCGTATTGCCTTGGGCTTTGGCTTCAGCGGAAAGCGAGGCCATCATAAAACAAACGCCAAAGGAGATAATCGTAACCAGGATATGCATGCTTCCTCCCAGCGCGGCGGCTGAGATTGGAACGGGCCCCAGCGCTCCGATCATTTTGGTATCGATAACGCCCATGAGGATTTGCCCCAACTGTCCAATAATTACAGGAAAGGAGAGCAGCAAGGTATCACGCAGGTGTATACCGTAGCGCAGGCTTCGAACAGATAAGGTTTTCATGGTTTCTGGTGTTCATTGATCATGTGGTCATTTGTCATTAATCATAAGGAGCTGATTTTTCATGACTAATGATCTAAATGATGAATGACTAATTGCTCATGATCTAATGATCAATGATAAAAGCACTAATTAAATTTAAGCATGATCTCGTTTTTCTCAACGGTAGCGCCTTCTTCAACATGGATGGAAGCGATCGACCCATCGCCGGGCGATTTGATCACATTTTCCATTTTCATGGCTTCGAGAATAAAGAGAGGATCGCCTTTGCTGACCGAGTCGCCTGACTTTACGTTGATGGCGCGTACCAAGCCCGGCATAGGCGCTTTTACGCTGTCTATCTTTGCTATAAGCGCATCGCCAAGTCCCATCTCTTCGAGGAGGCGCGTAAGGCGAGAGCGCAATTTGACGGTGGTCTTTTTGCCGTTGAGGCCCAGCGTTACGGTGCTTTCTTCAGGATTGATATCGTGGATCAAAACGCGGTAGTTTTTGTCCTGATAGCGCACTTCCCAAAGGCGCTCGCCAAGTTTGTTGACGACTGCGGGAACATCTTCCCCATTCATCATAAATCCACCGTTCTTCTTTTCGAGTTCGAGGGTGGTGTCGTCGAGTATTGCTTCAAACATGGCTTTTGCGTTTAGCTATAAAATTCGCCACAAAGTTAGCGCTTTTAGCGTATTGTCAATCGAAAAAATGTTTGCCATGTCAAATCAGGAAAAACATAGCGAATTTGAAGAACTATATGAAGACTCCAGTCTCCAGGATGCGCTGCGTAATATTGAAGTAAAAAAGGCTACACGAAAGCTTTGGCGTATTGTCTGGATACTCTATGGCGTCTTGGCTGTGGTATTTTTTGGATTAGAAGTGGGCTTCTTTATTGGCTTACTAATGTTTTGCGGAACTTTTCTTTTAGGTGGAGCAAGCGCCTTCTTTTTGGGAGCCATTCCCTATCGAGATTACAGTTTTAGTGAGCGTGTTGATTTCTTGTTTCCCTTTGTTATTATCGGGATGAATGTGATCATGGTCGGAATTGTAATGCTTTTTTTTGTGCTAAATCAGATGGTTTAAGATGAAAGACCAGGAACAACATAGCGAACTGGAAGCCATCTACCAGGACGAAGCCTGGAAGGATGAACTTCGCAATATTGCAGTGAAAAAAGCTATCCGGAAACTTTGGCGTGTGGCGCTAGTGCTTGTGATCGCTCTATTCCTGCTATCATGGGTAACAAGCATAGACATTCCTGCATTGATGCTCTGCCTATTTATCATGTTTCTGGTCTGTGGAATGAGTGCTTTGTTTCTGGGTATGATACCGTATCGCGATTATAGCTTTACTGAACGAGTTGATTTTCTGGCTCCACTATTATCCGTGCTATGTGAGGTGTTTATGATTGGACTTGTTTTAATTTTTTTGTACTAAATCAGATGATTTAAGATGAAAGACCAGGAACAACATAGCGAACTGGAAGCCATCTACCAGGACAATGCCTGGAAGGCTGAACTTCGGCGCATCAAAATCAAAAAGCAGGTAAAAGCACTTTGGCTTGCCGCTGGTTTTGTCTTTGGCTTATGTATAATTTGGATGGGATGGAAGGAGATTAATAATGGAGGAGCTGATTCATCTTTCGTGTCGTTGATGATTCTGATAGCGGTTTTAGGAGGAATGGCGCTCATTATGGTCAGCGGATTTATTAGTCTAATTCTTTCCTTAATTCCTTTCCCTGGATACTCGCTTTCAGAACGTATGGAGTTCCTCTTTCCCACTTCTGTTATTGCGATCGAAATTTTTAGTCTATCAATATGGATGAATTAGATGAAACAAGACTCACTCGAATCGATATATGAGGACCCAGCTTGGCTGAGCGAGGAGCGGGAAAAGGAGGGTGACCGCCTGACGAGGCTGAATTGGAGAATATTTTTAGTGATTTCTGGAATTAGCTTTGTAACTGTTGTACTGGTCCTGTTCCTCAAAGATGACCTGTCATCTATTAAGTATGTTGCATTATTAATCCCTGGCTTTATACTCGCAGGCATACCAGTTCTTATTGTATCAGCTTTTCTTGCTTTCATTCCTTACAAAAAAATGAGCCACAACCATAAAATGGAAATTATCGCATTGTGGATCATGACTGGGCTGGTATTTTGTATGGATGTCCTGTTTTTTCTGTAATAAAAAACGACCGTCTTTTACACCCCAACGCCAAAATTTTGACCACGGCATGTAGAGAAAAGGCATGCCTTTTCTCTACTGCCAGATGAACCAAAGGGCCCTTAAATCTCTATTGGGATAAACGTTAATCATGCAAAAACAAGAAGAAGAACATAGCGAGTTAGAAGCCTACTTCGGAGACGGAAAGTGGAAGGAAACGCTTCGCCACACCAAACTCCAAAAGGATAAAAAACTCCTTTGGAATATCGCTGGGATTGTGATCGTATTGCATATATGTTGGATAATAGTAAAGTCCCTGGTTGAAGGTGTTGGCTTGGGATCTATAGTTGGGATAGTAGCGGCAGTCCTGTTTATAGGGGCGATAGGAATCAGTATCGTCGGATTATTGATGAGCGTTGTGCTTGCTATCATGCCTTTTGGTAAATATACCTACGATGAGCGCAGAACCTTACTCTTTCCTGCGTCCGTTATTTTTATTGAGATAATATTGCTGGTCTTTTTGTTTTTTATAGGGATATAGCTGCTTATTTTTTAGACAAATGAAAGACCAGGAAGAAAAAAGCGAGCTGGAAATCTTTTATGAAGAAAGCAATTGGCAAAGTGAGCTTCGGAATACCCAGCTAAAACGTGCTATTCGAATTTTGTCATTTTTCGCACGCTTGATTTTCGGGCTTTACTTTATCATTTTCACAGTATTCTTCTTTTCGACTGAAGGTTTGGGCGGTTTCTGGGAATGGATACTTGGGATTATCTTATCAATAGCAGGTTTGATCCTAATCGCTGCGATTATATCAGCGCTTTTTGCGATTATTCCTTATAAGTCCTACACATATAAAGAGCGAATGAGATTCCTCTTTCTTGCATCCATTCTTGCCATTGAACTGATCCCAATCTTGATATTACTTTCACCCTAAATGCACGACAAAAAGCCCATATCCAGCCTGGAAGACTTCTACGAATCGGAGTTTGTAGCAAAGGCTGAAATGGCTCGTGAAGCTAAGCGCCTGGGGAGATTTATGTGGGGAGCTTTTGTAATATGTGTCTTATTGGCTTTTGGTATTCACGCAATCAGGTATATACTTTGGTCTGCCGAAAATCCCGCAGAAAGCTTTATCGTGATCCTGGTTATCATCATTCCTTCCCTTGGGATTTCCGCTGGCGTGTCCATCCTTTTGGCGATGCTTCCTATTTTGACTTACGAATATCCAGATCGAGTCAATATTCTGATTCCTTCGCTCGCCATTTTCCTTATTATTATTGGTGTTGGCTTGTTCTATTTGGGGTGAAATGGGTGGGAAAAAGCACACGAGAGTAGCAAATATCGAGTAGCAAGGATCAAGTGAGAAGAAAAAGCCAGCAGCAAGAGGCCAGAAGCTAGAAGCCTTTTTTCCAACTGCCAAAAGCCCATTTCACACACTCCACACAGGATAATAAGCAACTGATACACAGCCCGAACCAATCGCCTCACTTTTGACCTAATTTCGTTCTAAACGCCTGCGGTAATGTACCTTCAACCTACATCGCCGTGTATACAACAAACAATAATTTTTCAGATTGTGCAGTCCTTCTTGCGGGAGAAGCTCTGGACATGATGAAGTCTTTAGCCCTTGCTATATTACATCAAGGAGGCCGTGTGTGGCTAGCCTCCGCTCAAGAAAACGCGACCCGGCAACTCGCCGAGACGCTCAGCCATGAGGGACCTGTCGACTACTTCGTCGGTTCCCTCGATCAGGAAGATATGCGCGAGCAACTCGCCGATCTGATCTATCAGACAGACGGACGCCTCGACGTCCTCGTGCAGCTCATCGCCCCCGATGACACCAACACCCGCGACCTCGCGGAAATGGTCAACACCACCTTCTTTATTCCTCAAGACAAAGGCCATATCGTCCATTGGGCCTGGAAAGGAGAAAATCCCCAACCCTCCAAAGCTCCAGCCTCCGGCCCGCGCATCCACGCACTTATCGCCCCACCCACCGAAGGAGCTATCCCACATATCCTCCACCTCGCCAGCCCTGCGGCAGAATCGCTTCAAGAAACAACCCTTATAGCTGCGCAATGAAGAGCTTCGGCTCCACCTCGATAGTGAAGCGCTCCTCATTCTCGATGCTTTAGCATCTACTTCTTTTACTATTGCCCGGTCATTTATGACCTGGGCAAAAGAATCGCTCCACATTATTTTCGCGCAGCGAAAATTTCCCCGCTGACTTCCCCAAAGCCAATGCGCACGCCATCCTTTTCAGCAAAAGCGCGCATGATGACCGTGTCACCGTCCAGGATAAACTTGCGCTCACTGCCATCAGGCATAGAGACAGGTTTCGTTCCTCGCCAGGAGATTTCGAGCATAGAGCCATAGCTGTCAGGCGTAGGGCCAGAGATCGTGCCGGATGCCATCATATCACCTACATTGAGGTTGCAACCGCTGATCGTATGGTGTGCCAGCTGCTGCGCAAAACTCCAATAGAGGAACTTTGAATTTGACTTGCTGACGGTAAGCGGCTCTTGGTCCGGAGCCTGAATAAGCACTTCGAGATTGATGTCGAAATTGTGCTTGCCTTCAAGCTGAAGATAGGGGAGAACCTCAGGATCTTTTTTGGGAGTATCAGTACGGAACGGCTCAAGCGCATCAAGTGTGACGATCCACGGAGAAACCGATGAAGCGAAATTTTTTGCCAAAAACGGCCCCAATGGAACATACTCCCACTTCTGGATATCGCGCGCTGACCAGTCATTAAATATCTGCATGCCGAAGATGTGATTCTCAGCATCCGTTACGGCGACGGGTTGCCCCATCTTATTTTCTTTACCCACGACAATTCCCATTTCCAGCTCAAAATCCAACAGACGCGTAGGACCAAAAACAGGCGGTTCCGTGTCGCTAGGGCGGGTTTGACCGCTAGGTCGCGTGATCGGTGTGCCGCTCACTACAATCGAAGATGCGCGTCCGTGGTACCCTACCGGAAGGTGTTTCCAGTTTGGAAGTAGTGCATTTTCCGGATCGCGAAACATCGTTCCGATATTGCGGGCGTGATCTTCACTGGCGTAGAAGTCGGTGTAATCGCGCACGAATACAGGCATATGCATGGTGGCATCTGCGCGTGGGATCAAGGCCATTTCACGTAGCTGCGCATCGTCGCGCAAGCGTGGATTGTCGCTCTGAAGGAGATGCGAAATATGCTGACGCACTGCTCTCCAGGCCGGTTGGCCCAGCGCAATGAAATCATTGAGTACTGATTGGCTAAACACGCCAGGATCGATTCCCAGGCTATGAAAAACGCCTGCATGCGCGAGCACAGCAAGGTCGACGACATAGTCTCCAATGGCGCTTGCCGCTCGTGGGCTAGTGCCTTCAGTAGAAAAAATGCCGAACGGCAAATTCTGAATTGGAAAGTCGCTATCAGCGGGTACCTGGACCCAGCTTGTAAGAGAAGGATTATTTGTTGCAATCATGGTCCTGCAAAGATAGCCAGCAATTTTTATTACGCTATAAGTGATCTATATATTCCGTTATATGTATCGATAATCCGCAATGTGTATATTTGGGTGTTTGGCAATGAATAGAATATTTAAAAACGGCATTCACTACACCAATAGAATCTATGTCAACATTTAAAGGCCTTCTTCAAGGCTTCACCAAGGTAGATAGTCGTCCGCTTTCGCACATGGATATCGAGTATTTCGATAATGCCTTCGCGCCATTGAACTGTGCGGTGGTCTTTGAATCGAATTTTTTCGGCAATGACAAAAAGCTTCGGCAGGCTTTCGTTCGTGCGGTTGAAACCTCACCCATTTTGTGTTCTGTAGTCGAAGGCGAGGGGAAGGGTGCCCGATTTGTACCGATTACTTCCCCAGAGGACTGGCCCGCCCTGACGATCGAACACTTGCCTGTCGATGCGCAAGGTGAGGTTATGACACGAGTCCGAACGGTAATGGCTGATCAAATCGAAAGTTTGCAAAAAGGTGGCAAGGATGAACACCGCAAATCGGTCCGTTTCACCATATTGAAATCAGGAAAAAAGATCGCTTTTGTACTGATCACGCCTCATCACTTTCTCGATGGCGTGGGCATCGCGTCCTTTCTGGCCAAGTATATGATGCTAGCGATTTTGCCTAAAATATCATGGGGGATTATCATCCAAAAGAAGTGTCCCAAGGTGCTGCCACCCTTTATGGAAATGCCCTTCAAGAAAGATTATCCGGCAGTACAGGATCGCCTTATTCCCAATACAGAAATGAGGCCTCCTTACAATCATTTCTTTCCGAATCATGACTTTGCTGATCCGGAATCTCCAGGCAAGCTCAAGGGAATCGACGGCATGCTTACCATCTCTTCCAAGCAGGTGGTGAAGCAAGTTCGCGCGGCGCTCCGGGAGGAAGGAATCTCCATCAGTATTGCCTTTTCTGCTCTGGCGGTAAAGTTGTTAGCTGTCATTTTGAAAAACCACAACGCCAATCCTGAAAGCAAACAAGTAACCTCCTCTACTGGCACGGACATCCGTCAGTTCTCCCAGTGGGGTGACGAACGCGATCGCAAGCAGGGACGGCAGCTGCCCGTGGAGGGAAACTTTACCTGCAAACAGAACTATTCGTTTGAATTTGAGGAGGCCTTGGAACAGCCGCTAGTAGCGATGGCGCACGTGATCAAGAAAGACATGGCCCGTTTGCATACCGACACGGAGTATCGAATGGATCGCGTGTTGAATCAATGGAATGAACCCGTCATGGCATATGCCGGCGTGTCCTCCGTCTTGGCTCCCAACGTTACCGGGGCATTCCTGTTTCGCAATATGACCCTTGAATCCACGATTGATTTTGGGCCTGTGCCGCGCGTGTGGTTCTATGTCCTGACAGCAGAAGGACAAACCTGCCTCAAAGCTGATATCGCGCTTCCCCTTCCCGGTCTGACCGAAGCGGAATTGCGCCGGGAGATGAGCCTTATTGTCAAGGATTCGCCACTGAAAGCGCTTTTTTCGGGCGTTTTGGAATGAGAGGTGTTCCCCCGCCCGCTGAACTGGACTTCATGCCAGTGGCGAAGGGTTGTGCGTAGTCCAGCTCTATCAAGCCAGCAACGCTGGGATTACCCGCGGCCACTTCACTACCCCGAAATCTGAAACCTAGCTAGCTCTGTTGAAGACGGTGATTTTTTAAATAGCTTTGAAAAAAATAATGAACAATGAATTATGCACATGTTCATCATCAAATTACCAAATCACCCAACCATCAAACCAACCCCATGAAACCTCCAATTCAACTAGAACCGCTCGATCGATTTAATTGGGATCAGGTGCTGAATGTAAGCCTAAAGCCAGAACAGCTGGCCTTCGTGCCTTCGATTTTATACTCGATTGCGCAGTCTGCTTTCGAAAAGCAAGATGCATATGGAGTCAGGCTGGAGGATATTATGGTTGGCCTTATTCTCGTGGGAAAAACGGGTTCCATGAGCTGGATAAGCCGTATTTATATAGATGCAGAATACCAGGGTTTGGGCATTGGTACTGAAGCTGTGGAACAGCTTATTTCTGCGCTTACATTACGCAATTCTGAAATCCGTACCAGCCATGCAAAAGCGAATGTAGCGGCAGCAGCTTTTTTTGAAAAGCTGGGTTTTCAGCCCTTATCCAACATGGGAGACGATGAGGTGGTATTGGTGCTTGAGCGGTGAATTTTTGTAAAAATTCTAGAATCACTAATCTGCAATTTCCAATCCCCAATCCATTAAAAAGAGATTGCAGATTGGAAATTGCAGATTGGCGATATGAAATTTCTCTACTCCAAATACAAGTTTCCTTCAGCAGGGAACTTTACGGTGTACTTCAGACGCAAACGGCGCGTCTCGCCGGGCTGAAGTGTAAGATCCCAAACGAGATTGCCGGTTTCTTCATCATACTCAGCTCCTTCCGCTTCATTGAATTTAACGTCGACATTCTTGTCCTTCGAAAGAGGAATCTGATCCTCCACACTTAGCCTCACGGCCTGCTGTTTTGTATTCCTGACAGCAATTTCAAATACGCGAACCTCCTTACGCGTAAGCCCAAGTAGCTGGCTTTTGCTTTCATCTTTCACTTTTTTACGCTCGATCACCACCGCATCATCTACGCCAAGCGATAGCGTAAGCGTGTCCACGACCGTGCGAGTATTGAGGATTGTTTTGCCCAAATATGCATCCTCAAAAAACAAGCGCGCATCGCCTTCCATGAGGTTAAACGCATCCCAATCCGGCACTCTGGCTGTGAGATAGGCATTGCCGTCGATCTTGGGAGCTGAGGCATAGGCATACTCTGCGGGAAGCTCGTATTGGACGACATCCACAGCAAAGCGGCGTCCATCGCCTGCAAGGCTATACGGAGTAGCGATTTCGTACAATTGATTCGTGGCGCGCTCCACGCGATTTACGGTGAGCGGAAGCGTTTTACCTATTTGTACTTGCTGGCGCTGTTTTGCATTGTAGTCGTCGGTAACTCCAGCAACTGATGACCCAAGGGCAGTTACGACTACTTCATCCAGCGTAAGGTCTTCTATCATGACTACATTTATTGTTGGACTGCTGATATTGAACTCCTGAGTAGCACGCCCCACAAAGTTGAAAATGAGTGAACGACTTCCTTCCGGAATCACTAGCTCATAGCTTCCTGACGCATCCGTGAACGTTCCGATGGTCGTTCCCTTAACAACAACTGCAACTCCTTCCAGTGCATCTCCATTTGGACCTTTAACTTTTCCTATAACTCTTCTCACATTTGGATTATAGGTTCCAACTGCCTGTGGTGTGCCTGGATAGTTAGCAGCAGTTTTTTTGTCTCTATTATAATTATTCCGTTGAGTACCCTTTCCCGTGTATTGCACATACCAGGGGCTTAGCTCGGGCTTGATGCTATTGCGAGAAGGATTGCCAGTAGAAAGTGTCAGTTTGACATCACGCCAATCTTCCTCTGTCGCCTGATAAACCTGCGCACGGAAACCCAGAAATACAGGCTTACCCACTTCTACTATGCGAATATCGTAACTGGGAATCCAGCCTGCCACAGGCACGAGATACGATAATTCGAGCTTAGCATTACTGATTGCGCGTTTTGCTGAAACAGTCACCTTTACATTGTATATAGGTTTTTCGCGCACTTTTTCGATAGGAACAGGCGTCCGGGTTTTATTAATAACGTTATTCAGACTGTCGATCTCCTGCTGAATAGCAACTTGCTTCTGGCTGTTTTGCCATTGAGCTTCTTTGAGGAATTCGTAGCGCTTGCGAAAAAGCGCAGCTGCTTTCTCCAGGTCTTCCACCGTGAGACCACCGTCTTCCCTTGACGATATCCTTGTCCTGTTTTCATTGAGGATGCGTTCCTCCTGATCATAAGACATGCGGTTTGTTTGTACATGTGAAAGCTCACGTTGCAGGCTTTTTTGCCTGGCCGATAAGCGGGCGATTTTATCCTCATCTACCACAAATTCTACCTTCGGAGGGTCGATCCTTTGGGGCGAAACAGACAAAATCGTGAAGTCGCCATCTCCTTTAACCTGGATGCTGGTAGGGTCGAGTCGGACGGGAAGCTTCTCGATAATCAGGTCGGTGGTTCCTGCTGCAAGTGATGATTTACCTTTACGCAGCACTTGAGCACCATTTAGAAATACGATTGCTTCATTGATCGTCATCTTGATTTTTTTTTCAGGAATATCAAGTTGAGCATGAAGCGGAGGCAGCCAGGCAATGGCTGCCAGGGTGATAAGTAGTCGAAAAATCATAATAAAACTGGTTTTTGGGTTCTATCTCAAGGTCATCATATTCTCAAAATTCCACAAAGAAAAGTTCAGCTTATGATTACACACTTGCTTTTTTATAAAAATTCAAAGCGATAATAGGGAGAGAAAGCCGCAGTTTTTGTTAATTTGACGTTATGAATTTCATCGTTTCAGCTCAGGCACTTTCAAAGCAGTTGGCCCGCATCGCTGGTGCCATCCCTACGCGTTCCGTTTTGCCTATTATTGAGAATTTTCTCTTTGAGGTAAACGACAGCACTTTGACGCTTTCTACCACCAATCTGGAGACCTCCATGCAGACGAGCATGGAAGTGGAAGCGCGTGGCGAAGGAATCAAAGTAGCAATCCCTGCGCGTATCCTGACTGATATGCTCAAGAAATTGCCAGAGCAGCCGATTACATTCATGGTGAATGAAGATACCTTTGGAGTAGAAATCACTTCCCAAAACGGTACTTATAAGATCAGTGGAGAAAATGGCGAGGACTTTCCGGCTATCCCGCGCCCAGACGGCGCCCAGTCCGTGAGCCTGCCGCTCTTTGCGATGTTTAAAGCGATTAATCGCACGATTTTCGCAGCTTCATCTGACGAAGACAAAGCCGCTCTTAACGGAATTTTCTTCGACCTGGGCGAGCATGGAGCGACCTTTGTTGCTACGGATGCGCACCGTTTGGTGCGATACCGCCGCGTCGACGTAACTACTCCTGAGCGTACGACCTTTATCGTTCCTCAAAAGGCCCTGGGCTTACTCAAAAATTCGCTCGATCCTTCTTCCAATAAAGATGTGATCGTTCATTACACAGAAAGCAATGCATTCTTCCAAACAGAAGACCTGCTATTGGCCTGTCGCTTGATTGATCAAAAATATCCGGATTACGAATCCGTAATCCCTTCTAATAATCCTAACAAGCTGTTTGTCTCACGAAATGACCTCTTGGGTTCATTGGGACGTGTAAACATCTTCGCTAACAAGAGTACGCACCAGGTGCGCTTTAGCGTAAAAGAGTCAGGCCTGGAAATTTCCTGTGAGGATCCAGACTTCGCTAATGAGGCTCGCGAGTCCATCAAGTGCCATTATGAAGGTTCCGATCTTGATATCGGATTCAATGCTGCGCTTCTACTGGAAGTGATCAGTCACCTCGAAACTGACGATGTGATTATGGAACTTTCAGAGCCGAGTCGCGCTGGTATTATTCTTCCTAACGAACAGGAAGATGGCGAGAGCATTTTGATGCTTGTTATGCCGATTATGCTGACTACGTACGCGTAGTAGAGAAAAGGCATGCCTTTTCTCTACTCCACATACAGCGCATCTTTCTGAAAGGTGGCTTTCGTCGTTGGAGAAAGATTTTTGGGCAATGCGGCTAGCTCGTACCAGCCTATATGCTTACACAAGCGCGGCTCCAGGTTTTGGGGTTCACCTTTCCATTTTTTAGCTTGAAAAATGAGGTGGAGGTTTTGCAAATCCCCTTTTTCTCGGTAGATGGTTTTGTGCAGGCGAAGATGCTTCGCTTTTATTTTGACGCCAATCTCCTCTTTTAGCTCACGAATAACTGCAGCGCTGGGCGTTTCTCCAGGATCGACATGTCCGCCAGCTAAACCGTAGTTTCCGCCTTTTAACTTGGTGCGCTTAAGCAATAGCGTTTTGCCATCTTGCTCCAGCATACACCGCACGATTATTTGAATTTTTTGTTTTGCCACGGGGTAAATGTACAAAGCCAGCGAAAAATTGAGAACTGATAACTGAAAAATCATGTAGGCTAACCTTTGTAAGCCATTAATCATCCAATCTTTTCGCCATCCGAGCGTAGTTTAGTAGTTTTGAGCAACAAACAATGCAATTTATGCAAATGACCTTTGTAAAATCCCGTGGGCAGGTTCAGCTTGCTTTAATGTTGATATTAGCTGCAATGCTGGCATTTAGTCCGGCTTGTAAGTCTAAGAAAAAGCTTTTGGCAGAGAAGCAGGCAAGAGAATTAGTCGAGCTTACTGCCCGTACGAATCGGGCTGTGTCTGAACTGCGTGCACTCCAGGTGAATAATGCACTCGATCCTGACGAGAAGGAACGCCGCCTAAACGCGCTTCGCGATCGATATGGCGATCTCAAAGATCCTCGGGTCCTTGAGCTATTTGAGCAAATCGAGGCTGATATTGCGCGTGCACGCCAGCAGGAAGCCGATGAAGTGAAGGCGCAGACTGAGGCAGAGGCCGCCGCCGCGGAGGCGCAAGCGCAGGAAGAAGCTCGCCGCCCTACGCTTTCTCGATCTTTGGGTAATATCTCCAGCGCCTCTACCAGAGGCGAAGCGAATAATCGCATCCAGGAAACCCTGAAGATGTTCGCATCTGAAAATGTGCCTGTACTTGTGGTCATTAGTGAGGTGAACGGAATGGTGGATTATGATAAGCCGACGACCATTCTAAAGTATCTTAACTATTTGAAAGATACCCGCAATAATCCGAACCGTATCCGTAACATTGAGTTTAATCCGGACGGTAAGATTGTAGAACTTGAACTCGAAAAAATACAATAGTCCCCTAATCCCAGAAAGTACCAACGGTATGAAATTTTCCCGTCTGACGTTAGTCTTCTTTATGCTTGCTGTCTTCGCAAGTAGCTTTGTTGTACTCGCCCAAAACCCTCCACAGGATGCGCCTATTGGGCCTGAGCGTAAGGCGGCTATTGATTCTCTCGCACTCGAAAAAGTGCGAGACCTGAGTAAATACATTTCTATTATAGGAAACAAAAAGACCCCCTGGTCTGAAGCCAGCAGAGTTATTGACCGCGCGGTCGAGCTTTTTGCTGACGAAAGCGAAGTAGGTGTGTCCTCGTTGAATAGAAAGGAAATCCTCACATTTCCTGTGCGGAAATACTTCATGCGCCTCGCAGCTTTGAACTATGATCGCGTTCGCATCGATTGGTATAATATCGAGTATATCTCCGACCTGGAACTACAACCCGATGGCCGCTATGTAGGCGTTGTTACGGTGTATCAGCGTTTTGAAGGAGAAAATGATAATGGCCTTAAGTATCAGGATATCACCAAAAAAGACATCACGATTTATGTCGAACGCAAACAAACTCAGATCGGTGGACGCTTGATCGGGTTTTGGGACGTTATGTTGGGAGATATTCGAGTAAAAGAAACGACAAGGCCTTAATTAGTGACGAAGGACCTCGACCAGAAATCGTCAATCGTAACTCCATACCCTTTGAACATACCTGCCATCATACAGCATATATATAAAGCACTTTTGGCAGTATCTGTCTGCGCGATATTGTTTTTACTAAACGCCCTTCCGGCTCAGCCACCTCAAAATCCACTGGATGATGAGTCAGATTTTTATGCTGAGACGAAGCAAGTCAACCAGTTTTTTCGTCGTTTCAATGGTGAAGAGTCACTTCGGGGCGAGCGCTATTATCCAGCGGATTCTGCATATCAGGATTCCAAGCTTCGCAGGAAGTATATCAATGTGCTTTTTGATGAAGATAATAGCCTGCTGACCAACGATATGAAAGCGAGCTTTATCAGCACCGTAATAGGACAAGACTCGATGATCTTGCTCGATTTTCATGGTGACAACTGGTTTGCAGAAGTAAGCTCAGAGTTTCGATATAAAGGACGAACGGTTGCTGCTACCTTGTATATGAAGCTGGAGGCAGCACAGATTGGATCTAAGTGGGTGATGGAGCGCGCTTATGTTCCATATTTCGATAGTGTTTTATTAGCAAAAGGTAGGGTCCGAAACGATAGTTTTTTACACCCACTCAGCCACGAACTCGACTTTATGAATTTGTCAAAAGTGTTTAAAGACCGAGGCTCACTATCTCCCTTTTTAGCAAAAAATCGGCGCCCTGATCATCTTACCCTACTTATACAAGCCTGGGAGCAAGGGAACTTACGTTACCAAACGGTGAATGAAGTTCGCTTTCACTTTTTTCAGGTTGGAGGCTGGTACTTTGAAGTTTCCCATTTCAATCGACCACGTTATAATAAAGGCTGGCTTATTTCAAAACTTACCCAAATCGACGACGACAAGAAGCCTATCCTCGAATCATTTATCCAACACGGCCAACCATGAGGTTCTATACTTCCATATTCATACTGATGGTTCTGCTGGCTCCGCTGGCAGGGAGGGCTCAGATATCTGATGCCGACAGTCTGCGTCGCCAGCAGATGGCGCGCTATGTCGAGGATGCCCGCTCGCTGGTTGATTTTACAGCGTACATGCTGAATGTGCTCGGTGATCCACAAGCTTCCGTTTCAGAAAAAGACGAGATCATTCGCTTTTCATTTCGTAAAGCGTTTAGAGATAATGATGTACAGATAGAGGACGACTTGGTTAAGGATCGCAACAACATCACTCAAAAAGATGTGCAAGGCTATCTCAAGGATGTTGATTTTTTTTATAAATCTGTTGATTTTCGTTTTGAAATAGAAGGCCTGACAAATGGCGTTACAGAATCCGGAAAACCTTTCTTTCTGCTGCATACCATGCGTCATCTCAATGGCGTAACACAGGACGGTGATACCGTTCGTTCTATATTGCCACGCTACTTTGAAGTTAATGTAGACGAAGTTGAGCAGGTGGCCTATATTGTGAGCATTTATACACATAGTATAGGAGAAGAAGAGGCGCTTACCAGCTGGTGGAATAGCCTTACGGCTGAGTGGAAAGCCTTCTTTGGTGAGCGTATCGAGATTGCACCCGGGCTTCAACTGAAGCCTTTGCTGGCAGATAAACCCGGAGTTCAGGTTGGTGATTCACTTTGGGTACCGATCAGCCTCTGGAAAACCGATTCTACCGAAGGTGAAGGCAGCTGGCTTACCCTCGGCTCTGACCAATTCTTCTTTAGCTTACGCGCTATTCTTAGTCAGGACTCGCTCGACCTGAGCTATCAGACCAAGCTGGTTCCACTCGATCCGCTTTCGCGCTTTGATCAACTCGTATACCTGAATCTGTCTCACACTCAAATAGTAGACTTAAGTCCTATTCGTAACCTCGTGAAGCTTCAGTCACTCGATTGTAGTTATACTGGCGTTCAGCATTTTGATCCGCTACGCTACCTCGACGAATTACGTACGCTTCGGGCTTCTCATAGCCGGTTAAAAGACCTGGGAGCATTGAAGGCTTTTCAAAAGCTGACTGCGCTGGAAATTCATCATACACCCGTTTCCGATATTAGTCCTTTGTCCAAACTTCGTAATCTGGTCGATCTGGACCTTTCCAATACGCGTGTTTCGGACCTTGCTGGTTTGCGTGCTTTGCCTGACTTGAAAACACTCAAGTTGTCCTTTTGTCCGGTGAGCGATTTGACGCCATTGGCACAAATACCTGCTCTTCAAATCCTCTATATTGACCATACCGCTATTGCTGAAGCGGGAGCGCTGGCGACCGCATCCGAATTGCAGACCTTACTGGCAAACTTCAGTAAGCTTAGTAGCCTTGAAGGCCTTGGTCGTGCGCCGAAGCTGACTCGTATAGAAGCCAACGGAACGCCGCTTTCTCGTGAATCAGCAATCCGGTTTATGCGTCTTTATCCTGGCAAAATGGTCATCTTCCAAACAGTAGCACTTACGCGCTGGTGGGAAGGCCTGAGTCCGGAATGGCAAGGCTTTTTTAGAAAACAACAGGCCATAGAAGCCGCACCGAGCCCAGAACAATTGCACACCTTGATCAATACCGACAGTCTGGTATTGCCCCAGGAGCCGAGCCTTGCAAGACTCGAGCCGCTAAGCGAATTTATCGGCCTGCGGAGTCTGCACGCCCAGGGTTTACCGATTACGAGTTTGGCACCATTGCGAAATTTGCTTGAACTGGAAGACCTCAATTTGTCTTCTACGCCACTCAATACCATTGCTGCACTTTCTGGAATGCCGCGTCTGCAAAATCTCAACCTCGCTTACACGCGTGTGGGTGACCTTGGAGCATTGCGAGGGCAGGGAGCGCTTCGTCGCCTCGATATTCGTGGAACGCTGGTCGGAAATCTAGAGCCGCTTCACGAAGCGCTTGCGCTCGAATTGGTATTGGCAGATAGTACTTCCATTGGGATTCCTGAAGCGCGCGCCATGCTTAAGGCAAGACCTTCTTGCTTAGTTGTTTTTCAAACTCCGGTATTGTCGATCTGGTGGAAGTCGCTTTCCGATGCATGGCAGAACGCACTCCTCGATGAGGTGACGATGCCTGTGAAAGACAGTCCAGCCTCTTTGCACCGTATGGCGCAACTCAGTCGACTGAACCTGATAGACCGAACAGGGATTTCAAAACTAGGGCCTTTGCGCCAGCTTTGGAACTTGAAGGAACTCCGCATGATCAATACACGTGTGGAGCAGTTGGAGCCATTGAGTATCTGTACAGGTCTTGAAGTGCTGGTATGCAGTAGCGGGCCGGTCGTGGACCTTACTCCACTTATCAATTTGCGCAAGCTCCGCATACTCGATTGTGAAAATACGCCCGTAGAAAGCCTGGAGCCTTTGGCTACGATCGTGTCGCTTCAGGATTTGCGCGTTTCCGGCACACAGATCAAAGACCTCAAGGCGTTGGAAGGTTTGATTAATTTGAGGAGCCTGAGCTGTAATAATACGCGTGTCCGCTCATTGAAGCCTATCGAAAACCTTAAGCAGTTCCGCTATATCAGCTGTTATAATACCAAGATACATCCTTCTCGCATCAGCGAATTTAAGGCGTCACATCCTGAAGTAGAGGTGGTTTATTATTAGTGTCAAAGACACTAATTCTTCAATAATCAATCTGCAATCGTCAATTCATCTCTTTAATATGTTGAAAAAAGGAGAAGGAAATACCGCGATTGTCATGCTTGCATGGCTTCATGGCTTTGGCCTTTTGGCGCAGCACGCCAATGGTGGAACTCCGTATTGGGGTATGGCTTGGGATGCAGGGCTTTGGGAATCAATTGCTATGGGTCAAGGCCATAGCTGGACGTACTGGTTAGCCGAAATAGCACCGGCAATGGTGTCCGCCTGCAATGCAATAGGAGTTGTGCTAATCGTGAGTTGGTTAGCCAGCTTTTTGATCCCCCAAAAACATACCGGAATCATTAAGCTTGCAAAACTATGGGCTTTGCTATTGAGCATATGGATGCTTGTTGGCTTCATGTGGAGCTGGAGTGATCGTGGATATGCCTGGCCTTACCTCGTGGAGAATACCCTTCGGATAATACTTCCATGGCTATTATTTCATTGGCATATTGCTGGATTTAAAAGGAATGGTCTGAGCTTCTATATAGCGATTGCTGCGATAGCGTTGACCTTTTTGGGACATGGCTGGTATGCAATGGGATTGGTGCCTGTGCCTGGATCATTTTTGCATATGACGCATGAGAGCCTTGGTTTGTCAGAAGCTGGCTCGCGCACCTTTCTTATTATAGCCGGAGGCCTGGATATGCTTGTCGTGTTATTGGTTTGGTTCCAAAAACTCAGGAGGCCCATGTTGATATATGCTGCCGCATGGGGAATCATCACGGCTTTGGCCAGGATCACAGGAAACTGTTATCTGGACTTTCCACTGGACTGTTTGGTAGATTGGTTTCCAGAAATGCTCGTGCGCTTGTGCCACGGGTTGGTGCCTTTGTTGATTATCTCGCTGGTTGAAAAAACACACGAGAGCAGCAAGTATTGAGCAGTGAGTTTTTTCCGTGTTCGATGTTTGATCTTCGTTGCTCGATCCTCGTTTTTGAAAGGCGAAGATCGAACATCAAACATCGAGCAGCAAGAATCAAGTCATAAACAAAGCCATCCTACATACTTGCAAATATCCCAGGGCCATACATCGCGTGAAAGTAGACCAAGCCAAAATTGCCGATGATCATCATTGATGCGACGACATCAGAATTGAATCCACGGTCCTTCATCCAAAAACTGAGTAAGCTGAAAGCAAAGCCTACAGGGACCACAATACGGGCCCATTCAGAACCAGTATTAACTGTTATAAGTGCTGCTACAAATGTGATAACAGCGAGCATCGCAAAAAACATTGCCTTTTTCATTGTGCAAAGATATTTTCTACATCATTCCTACAAAAGCATGAACATACCTTCATATGATGATTTTTGGTACGGCTCGTCTTTTTTGCGTAAAAAATTATCAAAAAGCCTTGATGGCTCATATTTTTAGTATTAAATTGCATAAAAATTAGTGAACAAGGTGAAATCCTAACCCAGGTATTTTACATTATTCATCGTCCATTGTACATTTTTTAGAAAATATGGCTCAATACAACGAAGACTCCATTAGATCCCTGGACTGGCGCGAACATATTCGAATGCGTCCGGGAATGTATATAGGTAAACTGGGAGATGGCTCCTCGGTTGATGATGGAATATATGTATTGGTAAAAGAAGTCATCGATAATTCCATCGACGAGTATGTAATGGGTAATGGAAAGAAGATTGAAGTTAAAATCGGAAATGGTGAAGTCGTGATCAATGATTACGGAAGAGGAATACCGTTGGGAAAGGTGATCGATTGTGTTTCTAAAATCAACACAGGAGGTAAGTACGATTCCGATGCCTTCCAAAAGTCTGTAGGCCTGAATGGAGTAGGTACCAAAGCAGTGAACGCGCTTTCGAATTACTTTCGTGTGGAGTCTGCACGTGAAGGCAAAATCAAGGTAGCGGAGTTCGAGCGTGGCATATTGACCAAAGAACACCGCATTGCAAAAACAGATCGCGAAAACGGAACTACGGTGATATTTCGTCCTGATGAAGAGATTTTTAAGAACTATCGTTTTCGCCCAGAATATCTGCATAACCAGCTTTGGAACTATGCTTACCTGAATGCAGGACTTAGTGTATATCTTAATGGGCAGCGTTTTTATTCTAAAAATGGCCTGCTTGATTTGCTGAATGATAAAACCGATCCAGAGTCAAATCGCTATCCGATTATTCACCTGAAAAGCCCTGATATCGAAATCGCGATTACGCACGGTAATGCATATGGTGAAGAATACTATTCATTTGTAAATGGTCAGCACACGACACAGGGTGGTACACACCTTCAGGCGTTCAAAGAAGTGTATGTGAATACGGTCCGTAATTTTTTTAATAAAACGTACGACACCTCCGATATTCGCTCATCCATTATTGCTGGTGTAAGCATTAGAATTCAGGAGCCTGTTTTTGAATCCCAAACTAAAACGAAACTGGGTTCGACCAATACACATACAGGAGGTCCGACACTGCGCACCTTTATCAATGATTATCTAAAGAAGGAACTCGACGATTTCCTTCACCAAAATAGCGAAGTAGCGCAAGCGCTTCAAAAGCGAATCCAGCAATCGGAGCGCGAGCGCAAGGAAATGGCTGGAATCAAGAAGCTGGCAACCAAGCGCGCCAAGCAGGCGAACCTGCACAATAAAAAGCTCCGCGATTGCCGCGTTCACTTTAGTGATAAAATCAACAAGAAGAACGAGGATAAGAGACTCGAAACGACGCTGTTTATCACCGAGGGAGACTCTGCGAGTGGCTCCATCACAAAAGCACGTAATGTCGAGACACAGGCCGTTTTTTCATTGCGCGGTAAACCGCTCAACTGTTTTGGCCTGACCAAAAAAGTGGTCTACGAAAACGAAGAGTTTAACCTGCTTCAGCATGCGCTGCGCATCGAAGATGGCCTCGAAGGGCTTCGCTATAATAATGTTGTAATCTCTACTGACGCCGATGTCGATGGGATGCACATTCGCTTATTGCTGCTCACCTTCTTCCTCCAGTTTTTCCCAGATTTGGTACGAAATGGCCATCTCTATATTCTGGATACGCCGCTCTTCCGTGTACGTAATAAGAAGAAGACATACTACTGCTACTCCGAAGAAGAAAAGCAGACTGCAATGAGAGCCCTGGGAGCGAATCCTGAGATCACCCGATTTAAAGGGCTTGGAGAGATTTCTCCGGAAGAATTTGAGCAGTTTATCGGATCAGATATGCGCTTGCAGCCTGTATTGCTTCAAAAAGAAGGAGAGATCAAAAAGCTACTTACCTATTACATGGGCAAAAATACGCCTGATCGCCAGGAGTTTATTATCGATAATCTTCGCGTAGAGCTTGATCGCATCGATAGCGAAGAGCCAGTAGAAGAATTGGCGGCTGTGTAGGGGAGCTGGGCCTTAAAAGGGTTTCCCTCCCCCAGCAATAATGATAGCTATAGACGCTGAAGCTTTAAGAATGTAGAGGGGCTGGACCTTAAAAGGGTTTCCCTCCTCCAGCAATAATGATAGCAATAGACGCTGAAGCTTCAAGAATGTAGAGGAGCTGCTGGACCTTAAAAGGGTTTCCCTCCCCCAGCAATAATGATAGCAATAGACGCTAAAGCTTCAAGAATGAATAAGGGCTTTAGCCAGCAATAAATATGACTTTGGCCTAGGTGCTAAAAAGTAAACCGTCCGGTAACCCCAAACCAACCAATATCAAGGGTTTTTCTTCCTACAAGATTAAGTGCTGGTTTTACATCTAGTGTTACAGCAAAAGGAGCACGGTCAAAGGAGTATTCTACTCCGATAATCCCATCTACTCCCAGCACCCAGAAAGACCTGTTAGTCTCGGGATTGACTAATCCTATGTGGCCTCCTGCTCCTGCAATCAAGTAGACATTGTTTGAACTAAAGGTGTGGAAATGCAACTCATATAAGCCTGTGACGGCTGTATAGCGATTTCTGGAAGTGCCGATTATTTCGAGCCCTGATACATCATCAAATAGTGCCTTATACGAAATGCCTTTGGTCAGGCTAATGCGTGCGCCTACACTGTGGTCATAGTTTTGAGCCTTTACAATAGTGCCTAACAGGAGGAGACTGAGGAACAATAACATGGATTTTTTCATGATGGAATAATGTTAATATAGGTTTGTTGATGGCGATAGAAATTAAAGACCATCGCACTTCGCAAGGGCGTTTTGTAAAGCGCTTCTATTAACATAGTGTCTCCTAAAGTGAATTTTGTTCCGAGCGAGGCCTTTTAGGGGTTCCCTTTCCTCGTAATAATGATAATTATAGGTGCTGAAGCGGCAGGAATGTGAGGGAGCCGGACCTTAAAAGATCCAGCAATAATGATAGCAATAGGCGCTGAAGCTTCAAGAATGAATAATGGCTTTAGCCTTTAAATCCTTTTGACTATTGCCAGGCTTTTTAAAGCCTGGTGGCAAAAAATATGCAAGGGCTTTAGCCCGTAAAATCGTTTACTATTGCCAGGTCTTTTAAGACCTGGAGGCAAAGAGAGCTGGACCTTAAAAGATCCAGCAATAATGATAGATATTGGGGCTGAAGCTCCAAGAATGAACAATGGCTTTAGCCTATAAATACTTTTGACTATTGCCAGGCTTTTTAAAGCCTGGTGGCATTATGGCCAGGTCTTTTAAGACCTGGTAAAAAAGGCTTTAGCCTCTAAGTACGATTTTAAGACCTTCAGGCGAATTACTCAAAAGTATATCTAGCGGTAACTCCAAACCATCCGAAACTGATGGTCTTCCGCTGCGAGACCCTTCCGATAAAATCAAGCGATGGTATTACATCTAGCGTCAACGCTATGGGGGTTCGATCCAGGCAGTATTCTACTCCTATAATTCCATCTGCTCCTAGTATCCAGGTTGGGTCGCTCATTACAGGCTTAAACGCGCCGATATGACCTCCGATTCCTGCTACCAGATAAAGATTGTCGCTACGAAAGCTATAAAAATGCAACTCATACAAACCCGTAAGCGCGGTATACCGACTTTTATACGAACCGATTAGCTCCAGACCCGAAACACCATCAAACGATGCCTTGTACGAAATGCCATTTGTCAGGCCGAGTCTTAAGCCAAGACTTTGGTCATAGTTTTGTGCCTTAGTGGAAAGGGTGACTAACACAAGACTGAGAATAAACAGGATGGATTTTTTCATAGCGATGCAATGTTAAGGAAGAATTGGGCAGAATTCTCGGTAAACAGGATGAAACCGATAAATGAGAAATCGAAACGGGAAAAATCTCATTAAGGCCTTTATCAAGAGAGCGATTTTTAGGACCCAAAATTCGCAATCCAACCAAAGTCTGGGTTTAGCGTACAACTCGCGCCCGCGCGCAAGTGGTCTGACGACTTAAGTCGTCTGACCACTATAGCCTGAGGTCCAGCCTCATGAGCCTCAAAAGCGCATGCTACTTTCCCGATTTTTTTCATGTTTCAGTATAGAATAAAATCTTAGGTTTGTTCTAGCATGAAAACCTATACTGGAATTGGTCTTATGTCTGGCTCATCGCTCGACGGGCTTGATATCGCATTGTGCAGCTTTACTGAACAAGAAAAAGGCTGGTCATTTAGTATTGATGTTGCCGAAACGATTCCCTTCGATGAGCGCTGGTATCGACGCTTGAAAATGGTGGCCAGTCAGCCTTCAGAAGCGCTTGCAAGGACTGATGTGTTCTTTGGGCATTTTTTAGGAAAAAGTACACGGGATTTTATTGCTCGTCATGGCGCTCAGCCTCAATTTGTAGCTTCACACGGGCAGACCATATTCCATCAACCAGAAGCTGGCTTCACCTGCCAGATTGGCGATGGGGAGAGCTTGGTGAGCTATTTGGACTGCCCCGTTGTGACCAATTTTAGGAATAAAAATCTTGCCAAAGGTGGCCAGGGCGCGCCTTTAGTACCATTTGGCGATCAGTATCTTTTTTCAAATTATCGCTGTTGTCTGAATCTGGGAGGCATTTCTAATATGACCTATGGAAATGCTGCTTTTGATATTTCGCCTTGCAATATGGCCCTAAATCACTTCGCACATATCGTTGATCCTTCAGTCCAATATGACGCTGAAGGGAACATCGCGCGCCAAGGGAGTTTTCAAAAAGACCTGTATGACGCACTTAATGCCCTTCCATACTACAGTCAAAAGCCTCCAAAATCATTGGGAGCGGAATGGGTGAATGAGCATTTTTTCACCACTGTAGCAAGCTTTCCTCATAGTCCGCAAGATATTCTGCATACACTTTGTCACCATGTCGCTTTTCAGATTAGCGAGGCGATTCGAAGAATGAGAGTGAAGCCTGGCGTGATGCTTATTACAGGTGGTGGTTTTTTCAATACCTTTTTGATAGAACTTATTGAACAAGCATGCAGCCCTTATCAAGTGAAAGTTGATATGGCTGTTGATCCGCTGCTTGTGGCATTTAAGGAAGCCTTGATCTTTGCCTTTTTGGGCTTGAATACCCTGCTGGGGCGCCCCAATATATTAGCGGGCAGTACTGGAGTAAAAGCGGCTATACTTGGCGGGTCGATTCATCTTCCAGCGTCAGGATATACTTCATTGTTGGGATAGTATTTATCAAAAGGTCCCAAGCGAAAAGAAAATCCCACTGCACTTAGGTGTAATGTATGTATATTTGAACTCAAACAACCACTTCTAATATGAATATGCGGGTATTAATTGCCTCCATCTGTGCGCTCGTGTTTCTGGCTTCTTGCGGAAATAATACAAACGCTCCAATCTCCAAAGCAAACGGATTTCGAATTGTAGGTAGCCTTGCTGGTACAGCAGGTGATTCTATCAATCTGTACACCGTAAATGGATTGAATTATAAAAAAATTGATGCTACAAAGACGACTCAGGATGGCGATAGCATTCGTTTTGTCTTTGAAGGTGAAGTGCCAAGGCCTGGATTCTACTGGATCGGAACTTCACTTCAGGATGTGCAGAGCCTGCCACTTGGAGGTGAAACTATACACGTAAGTGGTAATGTCTCTCGTATCGCTTCGGCTAAAGTAAGTTCGCCGAATATTGCGACGATGGAGCAAGCTGGGAAGCGCCTTCAGACTTTACAAGGCTCTCAGCGTACATTGAATGCACAGCTGATGTCAGCAGCAGATAAATCTTCAATCATTGAACGCCTCAATTCGAATTATGCTGCTCAAAAGCAATTCGTCGATTCTTTGGTGAACGTAAGCCCGATAGTCGGTAAAACATTTCGTCTCAACCTTTCTCGTCCTTTCATTCCTGGTGTTTCAAAGGCGCCTTCGGCGGCGATTTACTATGCTTCAAACTTTATGGCAGAAGCAGACTTGAAAGATCCTGATTATGCTTATTTGCCTGTTGCTGAAAAGTTCCAGGAATACACGGGTACGCTTACTCAAATGGGACTTGATAATCAGCAAGTACTGAGCTTTTTGAATAGAACACTTGGCCGCCTGAGCGATGGTTCTATCACCAAGAAGAATGCACTTGCCAGAGTGGTATACATTCTTGAAAACCAGCAACACGCTGCGTATCCGGCAATGGTAAATGCATATTTGAAAATTGCCCCAGGTGATCCTCGTGCTGATGCCTTGCGCCAAAATGCGCGTATTGTGGCCCAAAAAGCCGCAAAAGAGGCAGAAGTTGAAGCGCAGTTTGCCGTAGGTTCTACTCCTCCGGAGATCGCATTGGAGAATCCGCAAGGAAAGACACTTCGCCTGTCTGATATGAAAGGAAAGGTTGTTATGATCGACTTTTGGGCAAGTTGGTGTCGTCCTTGTAGAGCAGAGAATCCTAATGTGGTAAGACTTTATAGTAAGTATAAAAAGAAGGGCTTCGAAGTGCTTGGTGTAAGTCTTGACAAAAAGAAGGATGCCTGGCTAAAAGCTATCAAGGACGATAACCTAACCTGGAAGCATGTAAGCGACCTGAAGGGTTGGCAATGTAAAGCCGGGAAAGATTATAACGTTCGTGGTATTCCTGCTACTTTCCTCCTGGGCAAAGATGGAAAGATACTCGCCAAAGGTCTTCGCGGGCCTGCTTTGGAAAAGAAACTTGAAGAGATTTTTGGAGCATAATGATGACTTATAAAGTACTCATCGTCGATGACGAAATTGATATTCTTGATTTACTGGACTACAATCTGGTGAAGGAAGGGTATGAGGTAAGCCGTGCCATGGATGGTGCAGAAGCATTGAAAATGGCAGCAAAGCATTTACCTGACTTGGTATTGCTTGATATCATGATGCCCGAAATGGATGGAATCGAGACTTGTCGCCGACTCCGTCAGTTGCCAGGATTAGAAAAAACCTACATTGTTTTCCTCACTGCTCGTGCCGAGGAGTATTCCGAATTGGCAGGCTTTGAGGCGGGTGCTGACGATTATATTTCAAAACCCATCAAGCCACGTGTATTGATGAGTAGACTGAAAGCTATCTTGCGCAGGAATACAATCCAGGATGAGGACGGTGATAATTCAATTAAGATCCATGATCTTGAGATCATCAAGGATGAATATGTAGTAAAAACAGGCAACCGGGAAATCCCACTTCCTCGCAAGGAATTTGACTTGTTATATTTCCTCGCCTCCAAGCCTGGGAAGGTATACAAGCGAGAAAAACTGCTCGAAAAAGTCTGGGGAGATGTATTCGTCGTAGATCGTACCATCGATGTGCATGTCCGAAAGCTTAGAGAGAAACTAGGGAATGATTATATCGTGACTGTAAAGGGAGTCGGTTATAAGTTTTTGGGAGAATGAACCGAAAAATCCCTTCCTCCATCCTGATTTCCCTCTACCTTGCGCTGGGAATCACAGGCTTACACGCTATTTGGAGTAGTTTATTTGGAGACAATATTCCTGGACTCTATCGTTTTCTTGCCTTCTTTCTGATATGTTTTACAGCATTTGTAATCATACTGGAATGGCTCGTTTTTAGAAAACTGAAAAATCTTCGCCTGATTAGTCAGCGCGAGATTAAAAAACTGAAAGAGCTTGAGGCTTACCGAAGAGAGTTTCTTGGAGAAGTTTCCCACGAACTCAAAACTCCCATTTTTGCCATTCAAGGTTTTATCGATACCCTTATCGACGGAGCAATGGATGATGAAAAGGTTCGGGTGAAATTTTTGAAAAAAGCCGGAAAAAACGCTAACCGTCTTGCTAGTTTGGTTGATGACCTCTTGTTACTCACCCAAGCCGAGTCTGGCGAAATGGAGATCAAGATTCGCGCATTTTCCATGTATGAGCTTTTGATAGATGTACTTGATTCACTTAATCAAAAATATCAGAAAAAAAGCCGCCCGGTTGCTTTTAGCCTACAGCCTAATGAACTTGAAGATACCTGGGTGCTGGCAGACCAGGAGCGTATCCAGCAGGTATTGATCAACCTGATCGACAATGGTGTAAAATACGGCGACGATAAAGGAGCTGTTAATATTATGCTCAAAATAGAAGACGGTCAGCTCATTACTTCGATTGAAGATGATGGTCCTGGAATTGATCAGGAGCACATTGATAAGATCTTCAGGAGGTTCTATCGAGTTGACAAAAGCCGGTCACGTGACAAAGGTGGTACAGGCTTGGGCCTCGCTATTGTGAAGCACTTTTTAGAAGCACATGGTAGCCAGATTTCGGTCGTCAGTCAAAAGGGAAAAGGAACCACCTTTAGCTTTCCTTTAAAGATTGCTGAAAAAGCTTAGCATAGTCTAAACCATTCCTCCAATTTCTTGTTAGCTTTGTGTATAGTTTTAATGTAATAAACCAAGCAAAATATGGCATTCACACTTCCAGATCTTCCCTACGCGCATGACGCGCTCGAACCGCATATTGATGCTCGTACCATGGAAATACACCACGGTAAGCACCACAACGGTTATACAAATAAATTGAACGCAGCGATCGAAGGAACCCGCATGGACGGCCTTTCGATTGAGTCACTTATCAATAGCCCTGTAAATGGTGCTATCCGCAACAACGGTGGCGGCTACTATAATCATAAACTCTTTTGGGAGGTTATGTCTCCTAATGGTGGCGGAGAGCCTTCAGGCGATCTTGCTGCTGCTATCAACAGCGCTTTTGGTTCCTTTGATGCATTCAAGGACGCGTTTACAAAAGCTGCTGGAACACGCTTTGGCTCAGGTTGGGCATGGCTTGTTAAAAACAGTGACGGAACCGTTAAGGTTGTTTCTACTCCTAACCAGGATAATCCTATCATGGATGTCGTTCCTGAAGAAGATCGTGGCTTACCTATTTTAGGTTTGGACGTGTGGGAACATGCATACTATTTGAATTATCAGAACCGCCGTCCTGACTATGTTTCTGCATTCTTTAATGTCATTAACTGGGACAAAGTAGCGGAACTATACGCGAGTTAATCCATCTCATCAGATTAGAAAAAGCTCCTTGCCCTCATGGGTTAAGGAGCTTTTTTTATTTCTAATTGAGCAAAAACGCTAAGCCACCAGATATGAAATTGTTTCGTTTTGATAAAAAAACGATACCATGAAACACTTTTTACTTCTTTGCTTGTTGGGATGTTCATTACTTCATAGCCAGGAACTATTTCAACGATTTGATGGACAAGATACGATTTGGGGAAATGCACTCGCCATTATTCCTGATTCGTCAGTTGGAAACATATGGCAGATTGGTCCACCCCAAAAGGCAATTATGAATCGCGCCTTTTCTTTGCCCAATGCACTTTTAACAGACACTATCAATACACTTTCGGCAAATGATTCCTCTCGATTTTATGTAACCGGTTTACAAAATAGCCTATATTTTGTAGCAGCAGTTCGCTGGGCACAAATTCTGGATTATGAAGAAGAGATGGAAGGGGGCATGATTGAATTTTCAGGCAATTCGGGCCGAGAATGGAGAAATATCTTTGGCAGTCCGTATGTCTACAATCTCTTTGGCTTTAATCTGAACAATGTCGATACCCTCCCAAACGGAGAATTAGGCTTTACAGGAACAGATTCTACTTGGAAGGATATTTGGCTATGTTTTGATGGCTCATGGCTAAGTTTGCAAAGCGAATTTTTACTGCGTTTTACTTCCTACTCTGACACGATTAGCCACAGTAGTGAAGGATGGGCTTTGGACAATTTAGCTATCACTCAAACCTTTGTCCACACTATAAATGGTGAAAAGCCAAAGGCATACATGTCGGTGTATCCTAACCCTTCTTCCTCTGGCATCTTTCAGATTGAAACGCAGCGCGTCAATGAATTCCATATCATAGAAACGCTTGAAGTTCACGATGCGCAAGGCCGACTTATTCAAAGCCATCGTGAGGTCCCGATCAAATTTTATGTTGATTTAAAAGAATTTCCTGATGGTATTTACACGATATCTGCAAAGACGAATTTGAGAGAAAAACAGGTGTTTGAGGTTGTGAAAATTTCAGATTGATATGCGGGTATTGGCTTTGATATGTATGTGCTGCGCGGTATTTTTTTCTGAAAAAAAGCCTGCCCCATATCAATACCCTACGCTATCATTCTTTCCATCTATACCACACAATCAGCAAAATCGCATAACCGAAGAGGGCGTTTTATTAGGTAAAACGCTCTTTTTTGATCCTGTTTTAAGCCTGGATAGTAGTCTCTCCTGCGGCAGTTGTCATCGCCCGGAAGCAGCATTTAGTGATGCTGGAAACGCGCTTAGTCGTGGAGTCGGCGAGGCGATAGGAAAGCGCAATAGCCCAGGTTTATTTAATCTCGTTTGGGAAAATCACTTGTTTTGGGATGGTAGAGCAAGCAGCCTTGAGGAGCAAGCGCTAGAGCCTGTACGCAATGTCCATGAGATGAATACGGACTGGTCGGAAGTGGAGCAGAGAATCAACAACCATTCTGTCTATCCACGTTTATTTGAGAATGTTTTCCCTGATCAGCATATCGACAGCATGCTCATTGCTATGGCGCTGGCCCAGTTTGAGCGCAGTTTGATTTCATACAATAGCAAGTACGATAGCGTCTTGCGCGGAGAAGCCTATTTTACCAAAACAGAACTAGCAGGCTATAATCTGGCAAATGATCAGGTGAACGGAGGCTGTGTTCATTGCCATAACTTCGATACGAATCCACTTACTACAACGGGTAGGTTTAGTAATAATGGGCTTGATCGTTTGCACAATGATAAAGGTTTGGCTAACCATACGCAGGACATTCGTCATCAAGGTCAATTTAGCATACCTTCAATTCGAAACTTGTCTTTTACTGCTCCTTATATGCACGATGGGAGATTTGAAAGCCTGGATGAAGTGCTAGATTTTTATAGTAAAGGTGTGCAAATCAGCGAAAGTATTGATCCCAATATGACAGAAGCACAGAAGGGAGGAATGCACTTTTCGGAAGAAGAAAAAAACCAGTTAAAGGCTTTTCTTCACACACTAAATGATTTTGAGTTTGTGAAAAAGGCAAGTGCTTTGCGTGGCACTAATTCTTCTTTGCCAACTGCGCCTCGTACCAGGGATCGGTAAGTGTGGCAAGCAAGTCCACCAGATTAATGATTTCTTCCGGTGGCCCCATACCTTCAGAACCATAATTAAAGGCGAAACCTGTATCAAGGCCTTCGCCCTCCAAAGCAAGCTCAAGGTAGCACGCTTTCCCTTTTTCAGCATCAGGCATGGTATATCGACCGGTCATTTCGAGGAGCGAATCATCCAGCGATGACGACCAATCTTCTACAATCGGATCTTCGGTCCTTCCCATGCACATGGCTTCCGGCGTATCACTATCGCCGCCTCCAAGTCGATTGATGGTGCCACTTCGTGTGACATAAACCATCAATTCAGTTTTTCCTGCAACCTCTAGTTTAAGGGAAATAGTAGAAATTGTATCCATGAGTCCATGTAAATGTTTTGGGTTGTGAGTTTGGCGTTTTGGGTTAGGAAAAATGGAGGCGCTTTTTTAACTCAAAACCCTTAACGAATTCACCAAAATATGTATTAATCAGCATTGTTGGGAGCATCTGTTTTCCCCTCCATAACCTGCCAGGTATGGTCTGCGAGTAATAGCGCAGTCGCGATATGAGCTGAGTATGGAATGCCTTTGCGGCCCCATTCGTCAGGAGCGACGAGTGAAAGCACATGCGTCTCATCCTTCCTGCGGTATAAATAGTACACTTTGTTGATCAGTGGCTCAAAACCCATCGCCGCCTGGTAAATAAACTCCGAAATCTCCTTGCGCTCCTGGATACGGCGCGCTTGCTTTGCCAGTACCTCGATCTGCTCCCTGATTTGGTCAAGCTGCATCTCCGTCTGGTCTTCCATTGCCGAAAGTCCGCGAGCAGTAATTTTGCCCCGATCTTCAGGTTTTATCAATGCGCTTCCTGCGTGGTGAGCATATGGAAGTAATCCCGGATTATCCGCTACTTTGTCTGGATCAATCGGGTTGATTATCGTTTTGTCTTGTTGCTTCTCGTCTGTCATGAATATAAATTGGTAGATAAAAGCCTATAAGCGGTAGAAAGGTTTATCACAAGCGGCTTTTTCTACCGTATTCTCGATATCTTGTATAAAAATAAGCAACTCACATGAAATTTCTGCTACGGGCTATACTTTGGATTATTAAATGGGTGCTGATTATCGCATTGCCGTTTTTTACCTTAGTACGCGGTGCAGTCTGGGCCTATCATAGTTGGGACTGGCCTACGTGGGCAGCATTATTGGGAGGAGCTGTAGCCGCCTTTATCGTACTGTGGGTTTATCTTATCATTGTATATGTCGCAGTGTTTGGGATAAAAAAGTTGTCAGAAGGAAGCATGAAAGCGAAAACTGCGATTGCCGCTATAGCATTGGCACTGTATTGCACATTTACCCTTGTGAATATTTCGTCCCAAAATGCTAAAACAGGTGAAGTACGTAAGGAATTTCGCTCCCTTCATCCGATTATGCGCATGGGAGTTGGTACCTTTGTCCTGTTTGATCGCTCCATGCTGATTACCGATATGTCCCGAACGCATGGCGATTATAATCGGATGGGGCTAAAGGTGAATCCCAGAACCTTGCATTATAAGCAAAGCACAGGGTATGTCCATGCCATGGATTTACGTACGATAGGTCGCCCCGAATGGCGAAATTGGCTTACAAATGGCTATTTTAGGCTTATGGGCTTCCGCACCTTGCGGCACGTTGGAACAGCAGATCACTTGCATGTATCGCTCGCTCCCCGCGATCGAAAAGGGTCCCTGTAGGCTTAACTTCAGATTGGAGATTGGAAAATAGGGATTGTAGAAATTACTTTTTCTGAGGTAGAAAGCTTCAATACGATTTGCTCTAAAAATTCAAAAATCGAGGTTCAATAATCTGCAATCTCCAATCTCCAATCTCCAATCTCCAATCTGCAATCTGCAATCAAATTGCCTTCTTTACGGTACCGGATCGTGACCGTGTCCGCCCCAGGGATGACAACGTCCTATGCGTTTGATTCCGAGCAAAAAACCTTTGAAAGGCCCATGCTTTTTGACGGCTTGCACCATGTACTCCGAGCAGGTCGGTTGGTAGCGACAAGAGGATGGAAATAAAGGCGAAATACCATATTGGTACACCTTCACCAAGGCTAACAGCAGCCAAGTTACAGCTCTACTTATTATTCCCATTAATTCGCCGATTTAATTCGTTGATACCCTTTATCATATCAGCCTCAATTGCTGAATATGGCCGTTTTTGCGGCTTTTGGTACATGATAAATAGTACGAGCGGGAGCTGTTCAGGTTGGCTTTCGGGGAGTGATATCAGGCCTTGATGCAAGCGATATGACTCGCGCATGCGGCGCTTGATATAGTTACGGTCAACGGCTCTTTTAAAGAGGCGTTTAGGTGCGGCAAACGCAACAGAAACAGGTGCTTGCACAAGCTCATCAGGAACTGCCGTACAAAAAATAAATTTGAGGACGCCTGCTCGATAAGAGGAGCCGTGCTCAAATATATATTCAAATGCGCGTTTACCGCGCATGATATGTTGCCTCGGCAGGATATTCCTGCGCTCAGCCATAACAAGCTTACTGCTTGTGACGTTTCTCGTCGCTTACAGAAAGACGTGCACGTCCTTTAGCGCGACGTGATGCCAATACTTTACGTCCTCCTACACTTGTCATGCGTGAACGGAAGCCGTGCTTGTTGCGGCGTTTGCGGTTGCTGGGTTGAAAGGTACGCTTGCTCATCGTCTATAATTTTTTTCAGGACCGCAAATGTACACATCCTTTCTATTTTGACAAAAGGTAAATGCAAAAAATCACGTAGAGAATTTTTTTTCAAAAAAAATGAGAAAAAGTGTTGATGAGATTTGAGTAGCCCCGTCTAACGAATTGACACACACGCACAAGTGGTCAGACGACTTAAGCGGTCAGACGACTTAAGTGGTCTGACGACTGCCATTCTTTTCTCTGAAATCCTTAAAACACCTTTACTATGACTTTTGTACCAAACCAAATTTACCACGTTTACAATCAAGGCAACAACCGCGACAAGATTTTCTTTCAGGATAGGAATTATCAGTTCTTTTTGAAAAAGATGGAAATCCATTTAGCTCCTTACGCAGAAATTCTTGCCTACTGCCTTATGCCCAATCATTTTCATTGGCTTATTTATACCAAACCTGAAGGCTGTGAACTTTCTAATGCTGTAAAGCCTATCCCAAAAATGATTTCCAGTGTTGTAGAAGAGCCTGGTTATGATCCTGAAAACTATTTTCAACAAAACCTTTCTCATTCTATAAAAACAATATTGAGCTCTTATACGCGGGCCGTCAATAAGCAAGAAGGTAGAAGCGGGAGCCTTTTTCGCGCAAAAACCAAAGCAAAGGACGGTTGGATTGGTGCGGAAATCAAAGTAGGGGAGGAAGGAGATGAACTACTTTTTCGTGCGAATAATCAATACGCAAATACTTGCCTGCAGTATATTCACAATAATCCGGTGAAGGCTGAGCTCAGTAGACGTACCACCGACTGGGAATACTCTTCCGCACGCGATTTTGCTGGTTTAAGGAGAAGTTCCATCCTTAATCAGAACATGGCAAAAGCGCTTTTGAGCGCTTAGTATTATATTCAAATGACATTCTAACTATTAGAAAGCCCCCAATAGCATAATACTATTGGGGGCTTTCTTTACTAATGAATCGTTTTGAAGACGGATCTTTTGTTTGCTATTCGAACCACTCATAATACTCAATGGACCAGAGACTTGTATCGCCTCTATCAATAAAATAGGTTTTCTCTTCATGAAGACGACCATTATCATACAGGAGACTGTCATAGATAAATAAAGCTGACCATACTTGAGGATTCAACAAATTGCCACTTGAATCCTTCATCTGAAATGAAATATCATCTGACCAATGGTCAATGAGGTTATTCTCTTCATCATAAGTGCCTTTCCAGTGAGTGGTTGCATTTCCACAATGCAGCCCAGGATTTTCGATTTTCCACTCAGTGCAATTGCCTCGTGTATCATATGTGAATACCTTGTTGCCAAGTCTGGTGATCTGATTATGAGGGCCATTGTACTCGATGATCGTGCTGTCTTTCAACCACATGGGTGGCGTTTCTATATCATCAAATCCGGGATCA
>JBGCFB010000140.1:0-10646 GCA_045106685.1 Bacteroidia bacterium
ATGCAAGCGGTCTTGAGCAGGAATGGGATATATAGATATGTGCTGCGCAAGCTCATCGTCATCGATAGACACTGTTGTACGGTCTCCGTAAAACTCGATTTCTCCAATAGCGCTCCACACACTTGTCCTGGCATCTCCTGCACTATTGTATCGTCCATATCCGATCAATTTTACGTAGCGCGCTTTTTCAGCATTGAGTAGATATTGATTAAAATCCGTCGTATTCGTTGCTGATAATATCAAATCACCCGAGGTCGGTAGGACCATTGAAAAGCTTGAAGCAAGCGTGTCTGTCGTCGATACCCAAATTTGAATTCCAAACGCATCTGGTTTATTGGTGGTCGTAAACTGGATCAAATTGATAGTATGAATACTATCTAAATCATAGATGATATATTCCCCATCACCTTTATAGTCTCCTGCTAAAACAGCTCCATCATCAGCCGCCCAAACGGTGGTATTGTCCTTATCCAGGGTGTTTTTCGCATAATTAAACTTAGTACTACCATCGACTTCTTCTTTTGAAAAAGCAAGCACCTGGACCTTGTCGGTAGGTAAGCCTGTGCCTGTATTGATCAGGCCATATAGATCGGTTAATGCGACAGCTTCTTGTGTAACAGTCAGCGTTCTTACAATATCGTCTCCGCCAGGGTCCTGGGTAAATGTTATGGAGCCTGTTCTGTTCATGACGGCAGTATTTTGGGTAACAGAAACAGAAATGGTCGCACCACCTGTTCCTGAATTCATGTCAATCGTTATCCAGGCATCGTTCGCAACAGCAGTCCAGCTTACATTCGAATTAACAGTGACCGTGTTGCTACCCGCAGCAGCAGAAAATGGCGACAAACTACTAAGCGTTAAATATTCGCCTTGCTGAATCGTACAGTTTCCATTTGTGACATTGGCACCAAGATTATCTAAAAAACACGCCCCAATTCCATAGCCAACCATACTATCAACGGTTGGAGTATAGGTCCCCATATTAGCTCCTTTGCCTGTAGCTCCCGTTCCTGAAAAAGTGAAAATCTCACCATCAGCTGTAGCCGTAATTCCGGCCTCTAATGAAAAGCCGGCATTCGTCTCCCCTAAAGCGGCTCCTTTATAGACATTTCCAGCGTAGGTTAATGTCGTTCCAAGATCAGCGTACGAAGTAGGCGTATCACCTGTAATCACGTCGGATGCATTGGAGGAAGCTGCAGCAAAATAAATCAGGTTGTCTGAAACGGTGCCTGTTGGATCGGTTGATCCTTTATCGGTGTTATAAAAGAAAGGAGCATTGGTATTGACAAATGAGTTATTCGAAAGGTCAATATTTTCAGATTTTTGATACCCGTTTGACGTACTTTTAGATGTGCAGGGAACATCAGGAGTAGTGCCACCACCTATAAATGTGATGCCATTATTCCATTTGGCTTGATCGACCACGGTAATACAATCCTGGATATAATTATTCTGAATGGAGTGCTCGCTATCCGTAATTCGAATGCCTCCTGTGCCGTCTACATTTTCTCCTAAAAAGTAATTTTCTTCCACGGTAGCATACGAACCATGACGTAATACGAGCGACCCTCTACATCTTCTAAAAGTGTTATTAGTATAGATGTTGCCTTTACTTTTATTCGTGATGATTTCATTTTCACCATCAGCTTCCACAAAATAGTTGTTGCTCACAATTGCATTACTATTGATATTCTGATAGTCACTCGTCCCTATGCGTATCGTTTCACTATCGCCAGCATTACTGAGCGTAGGGTCAATTTTTGCATACTTATAGAAATAGTTATTGCTAATGGTATGTCCCACTGTTCCACAAGAATCATTTTCAGCATTGTATTGATATTCTGCTAAAATCAAGGCTCCTGCGCTGTTTTTATTCATGAAAGAACAGTTGATCACCGTGTTGTACGTGCCATACAAGACAACCCATCTGTGCTTCGTCTTCGAATTATTCGCTAGATCATCCGCCACGTCATCCGGATGTATCGCTAAGCCGTCTATGGCGCAATTTTGAATGGTGCTGTGATTGGCATAATCAGTTCCATTTCTAAATTGAATAAAATTGCTGGCTCCATAACCACCTTGCCAGTGAAAACCATCAACTACAACATAGTCTCCTCCAATATTCATTTGCAAGCCTCCTGTAAACTTCACGCCTCCAGGACTTGCTGCTCTGAAAATAATAGGATCGGCTGCCGTTCCATCACCAACAAAGTCTATACGCTCATCGGTCGTGTAGACGCCATCAGCGAGTATGATCTCATCTCCCGGCACATACGTCTGACTCTCCAGGTCCTTGGGGTCAGAAATATTATAGGTGGTCTGAGAAAATAGCGAACCTGAAATCAGCAATAACATCAATGTCGCAAAAAGGAATTGACGCTTTAAGGGGTTGAGATTTTCCATTGATACAAAGGATTAGGGACGAGTATTAGTTTGATTAAATTGGTCAACCAATTTAATCAGGATTTTTCAACTTCTAAACATTAAGTGTCTCTCCAATTAAACATTAAGTGTCTCTCCAATAAAATTTGATGCCGTACTGAACGTGTAGCTGGTGATTCCCTAGCTCTCGCGTACTCTGGGCTGGGCTGGGCCGGACTCCGTAGCAGCGGGAGGGCTTGTGGGTAGTCTGGCCTAAGCCGACTGGCTGTAGACCTGGATTACGCGCAAGTCAACTTTTCCCTTCCCACTGCCTAGAAATCCAAGCCAGCTTCTTAAAGAAGTCCGTGTAAACTAGGGGACTTCCTTATTTAAATCAACCACTATTTTGCCAACTACTGAACGCTGCTCAAGACTATGAATAGCTTCTGGTACATCTTGTAGTGGAATCACTTTTTGGACAGCAGGCTTTATCTTATTATCAGCAATCATTTTGAGTACTGTTTTTATATTGGTTTTTACCTCAATCTTTTGAGTGAGAGCCATAAATTTTTGGCTGCCACGTCCAAATCGACCAAAGAGTTTTATTATGAGCATATTGTAAAAATCACCTCCAACTAACACATACTTTCCTTCTTTTTTTAGAATCTGTTTGTATCTGCCAGGACATTGAAAAGATGCCGTATCAAAAACCGCATCAAACTCATTTCCAATTAATGCGTTGATTGGATCCTTTTTTTTAGAGTCAACAATCTCATCTGCGCCCCAACTCTTTACTGCCTCAGCTTTATTGGATGAACAGATTGCTGCTACATAGGCGCCCTGAGCTTTTGCTATCTGAATGCCAAAAGAGCCAACACCACCCGAAGCACCATTAACCAACACTTTGTCGCCTGGCTTTATGTCACAAAGAATCATTCCCATTATTGCGGCTTGGCCAGATATAGGAACTGTGCAAGCTTGTTCAAAAGAAACTTCTGCAGGTTTTTTTACCAAGTGTTTGGCATTTACGATGGCATACTGTGCGTAGCCTCCCCCAAAAGCTTTGCGGATATCAGCTACTACGGCATCGCCTACTTGGAAACCTTTGACATTCTTTCCGGTGGATTGAATAGTGCCCGCGATGTCCATCCCTAAGATTCTCTTTTTTGGGGAGGGTTTGAACAGCCCAAAAACCATCCGAATAATAAAGTAATTAGCTCGCACAATATACCTATCAGCCGCATTCACAGAGGCACATTCAATTTTTACTAAAACCTCATTCTTATTAGGTTCAGGAATTTCACAATCTTCCACAAGTTCCATTACTTCCTGAGGGGCACCATATTCTCTAAAAACGAGAGCACGCATCAGTTTTGAATTTTGCATATTCTTTTTGATGCAAACTTATTAGAAAGCGGTGGTTCGGTCTTTGCCTGTGGGCTCAATCATCATTCATTGAGGCTCTTTCTGAACTCAGTAGGAGAATAACCATATTTATTTTTGAACATTCGAGAAAAACTGGATGGGTTAATGAACCCACAATCATAGCAAATCTCTTTGATGGAGTTTTGAGAAAAAGCTAAAATATTTCGTGCCTTTTCCAACTTTTTTTGAGTGATGTATTTAGCAGGTGTGCTGTCGTACACTTTGTAGAATTTTCTTTTAAATGAAGCCATGCTGCTATCTGTCATAGCTGCCAAACGTTGAAGGTCTAATGGTTCATACAAGTTCGCATCAATTACTTTCCTGAATGAAAAAGTTTTATCAGAAAATAAACGTCTTATAATTAAATTCAAGTGTGAAGACTCTTCAGTTTGCAGGAGGAGCAGAATGATTTCTTTTAACTTGACCGCTAGAATTTCCTCGCTTAACGCAGCTTTGTGTTCGAAAAACGTAGCAACACTCAAGAAATAGGCTTTTACTAAGGCCGAAGCGTCTTCTTGAAAACTGTCTTTTATTAAGGGGTAATCCAATTCCTTCCAAAATTTTGGCTTTTCGCCATCAAAAACTTTTTGCAGTACATCATGATTAAAATGAACAACAATAGAATTAATATATCCGGTTTCAATTGTTGAGAAACTACGTCCAATTGTTTTACCACATAACGAAAGAATAACTGTTCCTTTTGTAGCTAACGATCCTGATTTTGTTACATCCTGATTATGACCGTCAAGAATATAGGCAAAACAAGATTCGGAAGGCAAACTAAACTCTTTCTCTATTGGCGTAGATAATTCATACCAAGAGAATAGTGGTTTTTCATACAACGTGATTTGATTAAGTTTTTGAGCCATAAAGTTTACGCCTTGTTCTCTGTGATTTTCCTCCGCTAGCTAGGTTTCAGATTTCTGGGAAGCGGGACGGTTCTATGGGTAATCCCAGTATTTCACGGCTTGACAGAGCTGGACTATGCACAAAATCTCAATGGCTGGTCGGGAGTTCTGGGTTGCAGCGAGGGGATGTGGGTAGTCCGGCCTACTTACTAAAGGCTTGGATTGCCTTAGAAATTCACGCTAGCCAACTTTTCCCTTCCCACGTACCCGAAACCCAAACCAGCTTCTTATAGAAGTCCAGTAGAGCTAGGTGTTATGCATTAACGACTCTATAGATCCACTAGTAACTCTATTGTATTGTATCTCAAATTTTCATCAAATTCAAATTCTTGTCCTTCAAAATTGTACGATGTTACTCTTGTTTTTGTGCCTGCACATTTAATTTCCTCTATGTTATAAGTCACATTTAGTGTGTAAGAAAGACTATCAAGTTCCAATATTAATTCGTTGGTTTCAATACTTTCTAATGCTTGTTGTCTCCTAATCGGTAGAAAAGCCAACTCCCCTGAAGATTGCTCTGTCAAGCAAGCTAGTACCTCATTATCATCCGCAGATCTTAATTTGATTGTATCAAAAATTATGGGACCATCAGAGTCCAATAAATTGTCGGTTTTATCAAGGTTGAATACATGCACTATCATGGTATTGTCTACCGGAACATCATCATTACCTCCGCAACAACCACTTATTGATATAAGAATCCCAAAGCTGTATAAAAAAAGTTTTAGCTCATTCATCGTTTGATTTTATTTGATCGAATTGTAATTACCATGAAAAATAGCAAAAACACTATAGACAGGTAAACAAAACTATCTTGAATAATGGAGTAAAGTGTAGTAACTCCTTTAGCAGGCAATTGTGCATACATGATTTTGTCATTTTCATCAAAACTGCTCATTTGTGAAACCATTTCACCGTATGGTGTGATTGCTGCGGAAAGCCCGAAACGCGTTGAGCGCAGTACAGCGTGGCCTTGCTCCACTGCTCTAAAGGCAGCCATTTCCGTGTGCAGAGGGTCAATGCCTCTCCAATCACTAGACGGAATAATAACCATATCTGCTCCTAATTCACCGAACTCTTTTGCCAGAGATGGAAAATCATAATCATAACAAATTGCAGCCCCGATTTTTGTTCCTGTTACATCAACTACTTTTAAAGGCGACGTTCCCTGTACTGCAGGTTCTCCTGGCACGGGTTGATGCTTGAGGTATGTATGCGTAATGCTTCCTGACGAATCGATAAACTGATACTTGTTCTCATACCTAAAAGGAGTTTGTGAAATGGGTGTAACATAAGAAGCTACCAAAGTGATATTGAGTTCAATGGCTAATTCCTGTATAGATTTAATCCATGCCTTTTCCTCTTCAGGCATTATAAATAAGGCAGCTTCGTTCCATGAGATTATGTTAGCACCACCGTCTGCTGCTGTTCTTGTTCGTTTAAATAATGCTGTTTTATTCCGCTCATTACTTTCCTTAGAGGGCAATGGTAAACCACTCACCTCCGAATCTGTTCCAACTGCCGCAACAGTTATCGTGTCAATACCATTTGCTTTGCTCAAGTCGTAACGGATAGAGCCAAAAACAATTAAAAGGGACAAGAAAATTAGCGGAAGCTGAAATGTTGAAATAGAGATTTTTCTTTTAATTATAATATTGACAATTGATACATTAACCCAATAAATCAGAAAGCTCAGTCCAGCCAAGCCAAACAAGGAAACTGTTTGAATAAGCGATACATTATCGTGCATGGTATATGCAGCTACTCCCCAACTGGCAAGAGGTGTAAAGGTGTATTGAATCCATTCCATCATGATCATGATAACAGGGAATAGAAACAGCCCGTATTTTTGATTTTTAAATCTACTCCATATCAGGTATCCAGGCAGATGAAATAAACTAATTGGAATCGAGTAGAGGAAGACCAGCACCAGTGGAATTGGATCGGTAATGATTTTTGCTACAACAAAGGACCAAGCCAAAACTAAAGCGAGAAAAAAGGTTAACCTTGATTTCCAGCCTTTTGTGCGACTTAGATAAAGTAAAAATGGAACACTTGAAATCCAAGCCATGAGCTCTATACTAAAGGTCATGTGCGTTAGGGCCATGGTAACTACTCCGATTGCGAGATACCAAAGTGGATTAATTTTATTGACATTAAATCCTTGTGTGAGGGTGCTTGATAAGTTTTTCATCTTTCTTTGTAATTGTCTACAAAGATTGATGAAGCTGATTTCAAACCCATTAACATTTGTTAAAGGATGACATCTTACTCCATGAGACCTTTACGGAGTCTGCTTAAGGAGATATTTGTAATGCCCAGGTAGGAGGCAATGGTACTATGTGAGATTAGATTTTCCAGAAAGTGATATTTTTCTCTAAAAAGAACGAGCCTTTCTTTGGCATTCAGAGAAGCAAGGCCAATTTCTTTTTCAACTTTTGCAAGGAGTTCATTTTGTAAAACCATATTTCCAAACTCGCGGATGTCGATGTGATTTATCATGAGCTGCTCAAACTTGTCAGCATCTAAGCTGGCTACAGTTAGCCTAGTAAGCGCTTGAAAGTTAAGGTGAGATATTTGATTGGCCGTTCTGGTTTTATTCGGAGAGAGTACACTGCCTTCAAGAAAAAAAGATATGGTTACTTCTTCCCCTTCCGGGCTTAGTAAAAAGCTCCGGCAAACACCTTCGTAAACAAAGTATTCCTTATTATTTTTTTTCCCTCTATCGATAAACACATCTCCTTTTTCATAAACTTCAATTACAATCAAGTCATTCACCAGATCTAATGCCCCCTCCGATACAGGCGATACCTTGTTGATCAAGGGCCTTGTTCTTTCTTTAGTCTGTTCGGAATTCATGATTGTCCTTTAATTGCGGATGGTATATGAAGGGTAGTCTGCCGAGGGGTGCTATGATTTCATATGCATTGTTGTAGCCAGTTTTTCTTTATAGTTCTTTTTAAGCGCATCAATAGCACCTTCTCTATTGCTCTTCATGAATTCAAGCTCATCAGTTTGTCTCATAATTGGATTGAATTCTCTTAAGTTCTGGTCGCTCCAAATAGCTAGATCCACCACTACAGGTGCAAGTGATAATCCTTTTTCAGTTAAATGATAAAGTTTTGTTTTCTTATTGGTTGGATGATTTTTTCTCTCTACAAGTCCATATGACTCCAAGCATTTGAGTTTCAAAGTGAGAATACTTGTAGAGATGGCTTCATCACCATCTGTAAAATCTTTAAATGTTTCCATCCTTTCTATCAGCATCTGCTTGATAATTATCAGCATCCACTTATCTCCTAAAATGTCTATAGCTGATGTAACTGGACAGTCACATCTAAATTCTTGGTTCATTATAATCAAAGTTGAAATTCAAATCTGGCATTGCTTTAATTATTACTTCGTTTTCCAAAGTAATTTTCTATTTTTGCTTCGGAAATAAAAGTAATATTTTTAAAACAGCTTACAAAAATGAGTACAGAAACAATTTCAATTTTAGGATTAACCCTATGTTTAGTTCCTGCAGCCGTGCACGCTATAGAGGTTATCAAGCCCATTTGGGTGCGTTGGATAGTGAATTTAGTGTTGCCCCTGTTTGCACCTGGCTTACCAAATAAACAAAAGTCCATCAATGAACACGAGCAATTAAATATGCTGGATGCTGCTATTGCTGCAGCTCCCCAAGCCAAAAAGACTGCTGCTAAAGATTATATTTTTATCCTTCTATTTGAGCAAAGACAAGGAGCTTTAGCATTCATTGCTATGTCTGTAGCTGCTATTTATTCAATGGGTTTGTCTTTACCTGAACGCCATACTATTCACCTGATGTTTACGGTAATGTCCACACTATTTCTATTGGTTGATGCCAATCAGGCAGGGATTCCATTCTTTGGGCATCATCCTAGAGTATCCAAAAACGGGCGTAACGTATGTATTGTGTTTTGTCTTTTATGGATAGTGTCTACAGCGCTGAATTATCTAGCATTCAATGCGTCATCGATTTAATAAAATTTTCATTATTCAATAATGAAAAACTTGGCTAGCTGGGTTTCAGATTTCTGGCTAGCGGGGTGGGCTTGCAGGGTAATTCCAGCACTTCTCTCCGCTAGCTGGGATTTCTGGCTAGCGGGGTGGGTTTGCAGGTTAATCCCAGCACTTCATGCCTGCACAGAGCTGGACTACACACAATCCCTCGCCACTGGCACGAAGTCCAGCATAGCAGCGCGGTGAGATTTCAATCTCTCACATCCTACATTGTCAAAGAAATAGCCAATTCCCCCTACTGCGACCACCCTGCCGCCTAGCGATCCCAGCGATGCCCCCGCAGCATATCCATCATGTCCGCTTCCAGCTTATTGCCGTCGCTAGCAGCGATATTGGCTCGCACATGCGGAAGTTGGCGCATGCCTGGGATGACGGTGCTTACCGCAGGATGATTGAGGATAAAACGTAGCGCTGCTTCAGGCATGGTCATGCCGGCGGGAAGGTCCTGGGCTAAAGCATCAGCTCGATCCACGCTAGCCTTCAGATGGTCTGGAACGAAGTAGCGCTTACGCCAGTCGTCGTCTGCAAAGACAGTGTCATGACGGAGTTTCCCCGTAAGGCTGCCTTCATCGAAGGGCACGCGCGCGATCACGGCGATGCCCAGCTTTTCACATAGCGGCAGGAGTTCGTCTTCAGGGTTTTGATCAAAAATATTATAGATCACCTGGACGGAATCGATTAGGCCGCTCTCAAGCGTTTTGAGCACATTCCAGGGTTCCCAGCGATTCACACTAATGCCAAAGGCGTGCACCTTGCCTTCGCGCTTGAGGTCTTCCGCAGCGCGCTTCCATTCGTCATTGTCAGACCAGTCATCTTCCCATACATGAAATTGCATGAGGTCGATCTGCTCTAAGCCCAGATTGGAAAGGCTCTTCTCAGTGTACTCGCGAATGTGACCAGCAGGGAATACCTCTTCGAGCTTTGAACCTCGGCGTGATGGCCAGATGAAGTTTTTGGGAGGAATTTTGCTCGCGACATACAGCATCTTCTCGCGATGCTTTGCCAGCATAGCGCCGGCTATTTTCTCGCTGCGCCCTTTTCCATAAATCCAGGCAGTATCAAAAAAATTGCAACCCAGCTCAATGGCAAGGTCTAGCGCCTTGGCACTTTTCGCATCATCCGAAGCGTCCCAGTCTCCTCCCATTCCCCACATCCCATATCCGACTTCGCTGATCAACCACTTTAAACGACCAAATTCCCGATACTCCATAGCATTGTATTAAGGCTACAAGTTCGGGAATTTGGTGAGAGAAATACAAAAATTAGTAGAGACGCGATTTATCGCGTCTTATGCGATAAAACCCCTCAATCAGGAGAAATCGATAAATTGTGCCTCTGCAGCATGAATGTATATTTCATGCGAATCAAGAGTTAAAACATACTGTTCCTTGGTCAAAAAGGTCCTTTGATGCGTTCAAACGTGCGGCTGAGATCCAACGAGCGAGCGCGGGTAGGGCCACGAGGTAGTGGCGGAGGGCTTGTTTGGCTCGTTGGCGGCTTTTTGGTTACTTTTTGTCCGAACAAAAAGTGACAAGGCTATACGAACAGCAAACTGGGCTAACTAAAACTTATTCAACCCTTGATTCACATATTTCATGGAATTTGTCGGATAAGCCTTTTGATTTTCAAGGAAGCATCATTCTCCTCCTTTTCATAAATTATCAGGCGAATATTCGCTCTAAAGCCAATCGCCAACAGCTAGTAGCCAGCAGCCTGAAAAATTATCCTCTCGCCTTGGCTATTCCTTCTTTATACACACGCAGGCATCGCTCGCGCGCTTCCTTATGATTCACGATAGGTTTTGGATAAGCAGGAGTACCAAATTCAGGCACCCACTTGCGGACGTAGCGGGCCTTAGAGTCAAATTTTTTGAGCTGGGATTCTGGATTGAAAATCCTGAAATAAGGT
>JBGCFB010000141.1:0-4741 GCA_045106685.1 Bacteroidia bacterium
GAAGTTTCCATACAAGAAAAACCCCAGCAGCTCATGGTTTGTAATGCTTGGGGCTGCTTTTTCAGCCTTTGGAACAAAGTCTCAAACATTACAACGTGGCCCAGGGCTTCCTCTTGAAGGCGAACTCCGCACCTTCAGACACCCAAGCCACCATCGTATTATCCTGAGCATGGGTTGGGAGTTTGGCCAGAAAGTAAAATAAGCAGGACTTGTTAACCTGAGCAGCAAGTTTTACATAGCATAAAGAATAAGCCTCAAACCTTCTATCCATCAATCCTTCAGCTTATGCGACTATCTATACTTGCCCTACTCCTCTTACCGCTTTTTGCATTCAGCCAAAATCATGGCGACAGCCTCCGAAAGGAGATAAATCTCGACCAGGTCTACAGTCAGTACAATCTCCACGGCGAAGACGTTATCGTCGCCTTTATCGAACGAGGCATCGATTATACCCACCCCGATTTCATCGACGATAATGGCAATACTCGCATCGCCTACATCTATGATATGATCAACACGGCGGGAGCCAACGCGCCCAACAATCCCTACGGCGTGGGAACGATATTCGACAGTGCGCAGATCAATCAGGCACTTCGTACTTCAACAGCCCTCGGCTCTACGGATCGCTACGGACATGGCACGGCCTGTACAGGTATCGCCGCAGGTGACGGAAGTGGAATGGCAAGCCGCCAATATCGCGGCGTAGCCGATAAGGCTACCATCATTGCAGTAAAAATCTTGCACGACGGCTTTCCCGCCAGACCCGGTGTCTCTGCTCAGGCAGGATTCTATGATCCTACTTTTATACCTATTGCACTCGATTTTGTAAAAGATAAAAGCATCGCACTGGGCTTACCTTCTGTGACGCTCATGAACCTGGGTTCTATCGGAGGGCCTACCGATGGCACGAGCAAAATCACTCGTGCGATGAGCGACTTTGCTGCGCCAGGAAGAATCCTCGTCTGTGGTGTAGGCGATGATGGCGGCGGCACCAATCGCGCAGGAGCGACCCTGAGCCAGGGCGGAACCATCGACCTTGAGATAGAGAAGGCCGTTGCAGGCAATCTTCGCTTAGAAATCTGGTATCCAGGTTCTGACCGATTTACCATATCAATAAAACGACCCAACAATACTACTGCAGGCCCTTTTTCAGGCCCTGCCACCAATCAAACTAGAGAGCAGCAGTTTATTACAGGCTTGAATTATTATCATCTAGGCAGCGATCAGGATTTTGACGAGGCAACTAATGGGCAACGCCAGGTTCTCATTGACCTTACCGGTCCTACGGGCCGATACACAGTCACGCTCACAGGAGCCACTATAACAGATGGCGCTTTCACGGCTTCGCTCAATCCGTCGACCTATAGCTGGGCCAATCGTTTTGTAAACAACGTCGTCTCCAACGGCAGCATTTGCGATTTTGCCTCAGCCCAAAATATTATCGTACCGACTTCCTATGTTCTTAAAAATAACTGGATAGACCTCAATGGCGTCCAGCGTAGCAGAATCAACGAAGGTGATCCAGGCGAAATCTGGGTGGGAAGTAGTACCGGCCCGACGCGCGATGGACGCCGAGGCGTCGACGTAGCGGTTCCAGGCGAAGTCAATATTTGTGCATATAGTCCCAATACATATTACGGCTCATTTGATTTCAATAAAGTTCAAAATAGCAATGGCCTCTACGGTGTACAAAGTGCTGTGAGTAGCGCTGCGCCAGTCTGTACGGGCGTGCTTGCCCTTATGCTCGAAGTAAAATCCGACCTCTCCCCTGCTGAGGCTAAAGACATTCTCCAGCGAACTGCTCGCAGCGACGCCAATACTGGCACCGTTCCCAATGTAGTCTGGGGACATGGCAAACTGGATGCGCTGGGCGCGGTGAACGCGAGTCGCGCACTCGTAAGTATCAACGACAATATCCTGAGCGAGGTGCAGCTTTTTCCAAACCCATTTGACACGAAACTCACATATGATCTGGGCGCTTCTGCACAAGGTACCATCGAGATATGGAATAACCAGGGTAAACTTGTTCAGCAGCATGCTGCTACCGAGGCAGGTTATATCGAAACCGCAGACTTATCACCTGGCTTGTATTTCGTCAAGGTCGGGGCAAAAGGTCAGCTGCATTGGAAGAAGATGATAAAACGCTAATTTAGATCGTATGAAGCTACTCTTGACTCTTTTGGCATTCTCACTTTTGATTAGCTGTAATCAGCAGTCAGAACAGGAGGCCAAAAGCGATATTCTCCCGTCAATTGATTTCAAAAGCGCATCTAAGCCTTTAGCATTATTTGCTGAGGGCATCGTCTCTACTTCATATGAGGAACGGGATATAGCCATAGCCCCTGATGAACGCGAAATCATTTTCACCAGAGGAAGTTATGACAAGTCCCAGCGTGTGCTTGTTTCTATAAAAAAGGACGGCGACCAGTGGAAGGCTCCGGAGGTACTTCCTTTTTCGGGTGAGTTTCAGGATATCGAGCCTTTCTTTTCACCAGATGGAAAAACGCTCTTTTTTGCTTCCAAACGGCCTATATTCGGCGATTCCAGCAGATCGGATTATAATATTTGGTACGTAGAAAAAAAGGCGAATACCTGGTCTGATCCTGTAGCGCTTGACAGCGTAATCAATACGCCTGAGGATGAATTTTTTCCTTCCGTGGCTCAAAACGGGAATATCTATTTCACCGCGACTTATCAAAGCGGTATTGGTAGTGAAGACATTTTTATAAGCAAAAAAGAAGGCAACCAATATCTCCCGCCTGTGGCGCTGGACACCAATATCAACAGCCTGCGCTATGAGTTTAATGCCTGGATTTCACCTGCTGAAGATATGATCATTTTTAGTTCGTATGGTCGTGAAGACGGCTATGGTGGTGGAGATCTATATATCAGTAAAAAGGATGCTTCCGGCGCCTGGTCTCCTTCTCGTAATCTGGGACCGGAGATCAATTCTGACAAACTCGATTACTGCCCGTTTTTTGATCAAAAAAACAAGACGCTCTATTTTACCAGTAATATAAAACGTCTGCCAAACACTCCTCTCAAAAGTCTCAAGGACTTACAAGTTGCTTCGGAACGAGTCGATAACGGCCTGGGTAATATCTACCGAGTTGGTTTTGAATCCACTGTGCCGAACTCCTGGCTAATAGGTTGCTGGCAACGTCTTGATGGACCAGCTGGCACCTTGAGTGGCGAAAGCTGGGAATTGCACCAGAATCAAATCCGTGGAATAGGATTTATGACTGAAGCGGGCGATACGGTTTTTAAAGAATTGATGTTGATCGAAGATAACCTACTCACCATCAGTGCCTCTCAAAATGAAAGCGCTGTTTTGTTTCGTATCAAACAGCAATCTCCCTTTCGATTCACCGCTTCCAATCCGGAACACGACTTCCCGCAACACATTGAATATCAACTTTATAAGGACACGCTTCGCGCGCGAGTCTATAATGACTCAATGAGTATCCGCTTTACGTTTGTGGGCTGTGGGGATTAGTGACGAAGGAACTAAGTCTTAAATTCTTAATCATGATTCTGCAATATCATCTCCATTTTTTTGCATAAAAATACAGTTTGAGGTTGTCTAACGAATCCGTGTAAGCCAATTTTTTAGCAAAATTGTCATTTCGACTCGCGTAGCTGAGGAGAAATCTTGACTTTGTCGACTAATTGGCCAAAAGTCAAGATGTCTCCCTTCGACAAGCTCAGGGTAAACTGCTTCGCGGCTCGACATGACAATCCTTTTGGGTTTCGTTAGACAACTTCTTTAATAAAATGGATTAGTGATTGATAATTGGAGAATAATGATTGGAGATTTAATACCCCAACCCACTATTCTTCCTCATGGTCATGGGTATATATTTCTGTGCATTCTCCTACCGCTGCTAGCAGATATTGCTTCATAGAAACCATTTCTTCATGAACGAGTTTCTTCCCACCTTGCGCCATAAAGTAAACGGCAGCAATGACCAGAAGGCAGCCAGCTGTGACATATAAGGGCCAAGCGTTTTTGTCCAAACTCCAATACGTCAAGCCCACCATCAGGGAGAAAAAAGCGGTCAGTCCAAAGGCGCCATACATAAATAAGAGAAAGGACCACACACCCGGACGAGGCGCAATAAAGCCGCGAACAATGCTACCATCTTCATGCGCTTCCAGATCAACCTCAAGCCTTGGCGACCAGAGATGTACCTCATGGTCATGCTGCTGTACAACTGCATGGTGCTTTACTACATAACCAAAGTAGGCCCGCTTATTCGCATTGAAATAATCCGCAAGATTATCCGAAAGTTCGTCTGGCCCAATGGGCGACAGCAGGCGAATTCGTGGCCGTATGGTGAGCTCAGTAGACATAGGCAGATTGATTTCTCCGAAAATATGAATCATTTTGCATACCCAAGGATATTCCCCCACTGAATTAAATCATTTTTGAGACTATGAAAAAGTCATTGTTAGGGGCAATCTGCCTACTCTTTTCGCTGCAACTACAGGCCCAACTCAGCCATACAGCCTTACTCGATACGATCATCACACTGGGAAAATCTCAGTCAACCATGCGCGACAGCATCGACTGGCCGAGTATGGAAACTGCCATGCAGGAACTCTACATGCGCCAACCAAATGACACCGGCGTCATCGCGGCGACCAAACATATGCTCAAAGCATTGGGAGATTACCATGGGCGTATTTGGCACAAACAGATCCCACACAATGGCATGTACAAAAAATGGATCCGATCCAG
>JBGCFB010000142.1:0-3766 GCA_045106685.1 Bacteroidia bacterium
ACCGTTGTCTAGGCTATCGATTCGTTCGTTTGGGAGGTTGTCCTCCTTTGGGGATTCAGCTGAACAGCCGATGAGTATTAGCAGGAGGAAGAGAGGAATGAGTGTTTTCATATTGAGGAATAAAGTCAATCGATAGTTATCAACTTAAAAGTACAACCAGATTATTAATAAATCTTTACACCGCGAATATGGATGAAATGTATACTGGTCCGGTCTATGGCGAAAATCAGAAACTTAGCGAGTAGCGGCAGCCCTTTTGGCTTTCATGGAGCAACTTTATTATATTATGACTCCGTAATTTTCTAAGCCATTTTTTAAATAAACAGGTGCATGATTGAGACAAAAAGTAATAGCGCAATTCAACGATTGAAAAATCAAGTGGTATGCCCTGTGGAACTTGCCTTACGAATCCTGGGTGGCAAATGGAGAGGCTCAATCTTGTATCAGCTAAAAGATGGGCCGTTTAGGTTTAGCGAGCTCAAATATCGAGTTCAGGACGCGGTAATCGATTATGAAGGAGCAGATAATTACCTTTCTAATAAGGTGCTTTCCGGCCACATCAAAGAGCTGATGGACTTTCAGTTGATCCATAAATTTGAGGATGAGAGTGGCAAAACCTATTATGAGCTGACGGCTAATGGCCATTCGATCTTGCCTATTCTGATTGAGTTATTCTACTGGGGGGAAAAGCAAATGCGGTTACCTACTAGTAACCAAACATCCTAAGACAAAATCATAAGTTTACTTCGATAGATCGTTTTTTAACTCAAATCGAAGTAAACAATGAAAAAAGCATGGTTATCAGCAATTTTGAACTTTTTCTTTATGGGACTTGGATACGTCTATAATGGAAAGAGAATCCTGCTCGGAGTGCTACTTACGCTCGCAGCTATTGGCTTGACCTATGTCGAAAACTTCCATGTCTTTGCTGACGGAAACGCGCTCCAGGCTCACGATTCAAAAGCATTCATGATTTTATTCGCCTGTGTGTTTGTGGCTAATGCTGGATTAGCAATAGACGCTTATAAAGAGGCTCAAAATATCAATGCACATAATAGCGCTACATGAAAGAGGAACTCGAATTAAAGGAGGTGTTTCAGGTGGAGCCAGCGGTAATTTATCATGCCTGGCTTGACAGTGAATCACATAGTAATATGACTGGTGGAGAAGCAACATCTGGCAGTGCCGTAGGAGATGTCTTCTCAGCTTGGGATGGTTATATTACTGGGAAAAATGTGGCCTTAATTGAAGATGAAAAAATCGTTCAATCCTGGCGAACGTCAGAATTCGCAGAAGATGATGAAGACTCTTTGCTCACCATCACACTCACCAAAGTTCCCGAAGGCACCGAAGTCGTCCTTACACACACCAATATTCCTGAAGGCCAAACGCAATATGAAAAAGGCTGGCTGGACCATTATTTTGCGCCTATGAGGGCGTTTTTTCGGGGGTAGGGGATGCGAGGGTAAGGTCTTGTCAATCCTTTCGTAGAGATTTTCTCCTTTTAGTATTCGTATTCTATTTCTCCTAAAAATATTATTTGCAGACCTTCTTCTTTATGTGATTTTGGAGAACTAATTTGGCTACGATCATTATCATAGCTTACCATGATGATAACGTTTACATTGGTTAAGTCTTTCTCGTTTAATTTTTTTTCAAAAGGCTCTATCCACTTATCAGCGTATGAATAGTTTTTGAACCTGTCCGCAATGCTGTTATTTATTTCTTCAAAACCGATTTCCATAAAATCGTGGTCTATCCAGATTTCGTTTTGGCTTTCTGCAAACCTGGAAATTGGGTCGTCGTCATTATCTGTAAATACTTCTTCAAAAAAATCGTGGAAGATATTCTCATTTACAAATCTTCCTACCCAGAACTGAGTCTTTAGTGTTGACATTGCTGTTTTAACTTTCGGTTTTTCTTATCTCAGCCCCAAATTCATCTATTAATTCTGTGATTTCATCTTGCTTTCTATCCTTAATCCCGAAAGCTTCCTTTAATTTTGGCCACATTCCAAAATAGCGGACATAAAATAGGTATGAAGGAATTAATGTTAAGAACATTAAAATCGAATACTTAAATGCCTTTCTCTTTCTAAATTTTTGGTCTTCGATAAAAGGATAAGCAAGAATCTGGGCTGGATTAGTAATAAAACTTAAAATTCCATTCACCCTTACGGTATTTCTTTCTGTCGATGATAGTTGATGAAACCTCCACCCAGAATCTAAATGGTGGAAATCTAGATAGCAGTTTATTCCGGTAAAAAGCGATGCCAGAATAAAATAGGTTATTGATATCCTTTTGAATTTTTTCATTCTTTTTCGAGTCTACTGGTTTCCGCTTTGCATAGCCTGAATTCCCATTCCCTACCCAACATCATTATTCACCTCAAGCCAATACCCATTGGGGTCCTGGAAGTAAAACTGCTTAATGCCATCCTTGCGGATATAATCTTTGCTGGGCGTGCCAAGCCAATCGGAGTAGGGGATATTTAGCCTATCGAGCGTTTGGAGAAATGCCTGCAAATCAGGAGTTGATAAAGCAAAATGAAGTGCCTTCGCGACCTTGATCTCCGCATCTGGGCGCGGAATAAGATGAAGCTGCTTGCCTTCTCCCATGACTAACCATCTGGTTTTAGAATCTGAGGCCGTATTCTCAATTTCTTCAAATTGAAATACGTGCTGGTAGAAGGAGACCGATTCGTCAACATCCTTTACGGCAAGTGCAATATGATTGAATGAAAAGGAAGGCATGTGTTTGGTTCATTGTGTGATGAAACGAAGGTCGTAACCCTTCTTAAAATCTGCTCAAAGGACATCAAAGAAAAGGAATTGACAATTGCAGATTAGCGATTGCAGATTTACGACTTTGCGCCGAAGGCACTAAAGCCCCCCAATCACCTCCGCAGTAACACGCTCACTATAACTATTGATCTTCCAGTGGCCGGGACTCCAGCCTTTGAGGAAGCGATGAAAGTCTGCCCAGGCTACGCGATACAAAGCTCGCCACTCCTGTTCCAGGGTTTCATTTGGTGCTGCTAGTTCGCTTTGTAAGTGCTGAAAGTAGGTGTCCAGAATGCGCCCTTCCAGGCGATCACAATCACGCTCGTTCAGGCAACTTCCTATAAAGTACGCCACATCTTTCATCCCACAGCCTCCGCCTACATATTGAAAATCTACTCCGGCAACCTGCCCGTCTTTACCAAAACAGAAGTTAGCCAGCTTGGCATCGCCGTGAACGAAGGTTTTGTATGTACATGCATTTAGCTTCTCATCAATGGCGTGAGCCGCCTCTTTCAAGCGCGGATCATCCAATGCCGCCAATTCATGAGGCCGGGTCTCCAAATGCCAGTATGTTCCCACTTCCCAAAGCCCATCCGGAACGCGCCCCAGATAGCTTGCATGAAATTGCGCCAACCATGCCAGGCAATGTTTTATTTCGTTCCAACTGAGTGTTTGCTTACGCAAGGGATAGCCAGCTTCATCCAGATCTTCCAGCACCATCAACACCTCATCATCATGGGTCTCCACAGCCAAGCAGTGCGGCAAACGAGCGGCGCTGTTTGCGCTGTAGGTTTCATACCATGTCGTCTCTACCGCGTATGACTTTACCTTTCGCTGATGACCGATATCGGTATTCCATCCGCGCGGGTGACTTGCATGCTTGGGTAACTGAACGAGCTTTACAACGATGTTTTCTATAGATGAATGCTTCAATCCGATCCGCATGATCTTCCCATATCCACTCCACAATTTTTGGATGACTT
>JBGCFB010000143.1:0-8343 GCA_045106685.1 Bacteroidia bacterium
GGCGAAAACCAGCATGGGTGTCATGATCAAAAGGAAGACCACAAAGGGGAAAACGATTCTTTGCAGCCTGTTTTTGATCATCGCTTTTGGGCGCCTTTGATAAAACAACATTGACCCAAAAAAGCCAGCCACAACAAAGAATATCTGCATCCGAAAGGAGTGGATGATATGCACGATAAGGTCGTTCGAAATGTGCGTCGACTCGAAATCTTTTAGCGGCCATCCGATGCCATAGTTTACGGTTCCATAGGTGATCGCCGAGTGCAAAACGAGTCCCAGGAGCATCATGATTGCGCGTAAAGAGTCTAGCGAATGCAGGCGTTCCTGTTTTGGAGAAGGGATGTCCATGTTAAGACCGTGCTTCTAGTTTTCCTATGACCCGCTTGATGGTATTCCAGTTTCGGGTGGTGATGTTTTTGCCAAATAGCTTCTCCAAAGCTTCCATTCCTTTGGGCGTTTTGGTCACAGCTAAATCGAGGACACTCAATATGATATTGGCTTTGATATCCAAAATCTTGTAGGATTGGTTTTCATTTGACCAGGGGATCGAAATATCAACCTGAGGGCTTTCTGCCAAAAGCGAAGCATACAGCCTGATCTCCTTGGTGACTTCGATATCTTTGAACGGTTCACTTTCCCACAAGTCATGGACAGCCTGCGCGGAACGAATCATCACAGGAATCGGAAAGCCAAATACGCCTGCAAGGTGATTTGCTAGCTTTTGCTCCAACTGCTTTTCATTAGCATCAGCCGCATCGAATATGATATTGCCGGTGTTTAAAATGGTGGTAACCTGCTGAAAACCAAGGCTTTCCATTTCCTTGCGTAAGTCCGCCATCGGGACCTTGTGATGTCCACCTACATTGATTCCTCTTAGAAAAGCGACGAAGGTATTGACTGAATTTTTCATGGTGTTATAATTTGATAAGGATATAATGTTCTCCTTCATACACGCGCGTTCCGATATCTGGAATCTGCTTTTGGCGATGCCGGTCGATCACCAGGAACTGCGCCCCAAAGTCGTGAAGTTCTTCAACCTTGGCAATGCGGAGGCAAGCATCGGGTGAAACACTCCAGCCGCTGCGATGCGCAAAGTATATAGGCTGAGGCGAGAGGCCGCCGTTTATAATGATTGCAGTTCCTTTAGGTACATGCGTATCCAAAATAGCCTCCAACTCCAACGGGTGCATGCGTTTTTCTCGCACCTGAAAATCATAAGATTGATTGCCCAAGCTTTCTAAACAAATCAGTGCGAGCAGGATATAAGCATATTTTGGATTGAGTTGATGCAATGCAAAAGCACCTAGCAGGGCAAATAGTGGCGTAATCGGAATCATATAATAATTATGCAAGGCGAATACGGAGCCTGCCAATATCATAAAAACCACAAAGGCCGTGAGCATCCAGGCGGCGATTCCGAGGAGTCTTTTATTGCGTTTTTTTATTACTAAAAAAGCTCCCGCAAGCACTGTAATAAAAGCTGCATAGCTCTGCCCTGGAGCAAAAATAAGCGTATCGGCAAGCTTCACTCTGTATTCCCATAACTCTCGTAAGCCGTCAGAAAATGAACGGGGAAAGTACAAATCGACCGAGCCTTCAGCCTGAAGTTTTGGCACCCAGATACCATACCAACACCCGGCAAGCACCACCGCAACAAGGCTAACAGTATAGAGTAGGCCTTTTTTTCTCCAACTAATATCACGAGCAAAAAGTGTCATCCCGAATGCCGCCAGTACGGTAAGCGCAGGGATTTTACTCAAAAGCCCCAGGCTAAGTAACACGCTGTAAATCAGGAGGTTACGCCATCCATCGCCCTGCAGCCATCGCCAGCCCGCATACATGCCCATGATCACTAGTGAAACACTAAAGGTGTCAGGCATGATCTTGCGCGAGAAGGAAAACCAGATAGAAAACAACAAAAGTACCCCTGCCTTAAAGGCCATTTTTTCATCAAAAACTTCCCTCACCAATCGAAAGAAAAACCAGAGCCCCAGCGAGCTGATAATCAGATTGATCAGGCGGCCATGCCAATGGTCAAATCCAAAAGGTTTGGCCGTGAGGTACATCAGGTAATTGAAGATGGGGAACTCCGATGCAATGGTCTGATATCCAGTGCCTCCGTAGGTGACTTTGGGATGGAAAAGGTCGGGCCCTTCTTCGTGCATGACGCGGGCTGTCATCGTCGTGAGCGCCTGCCGCCAGTTGTGTCCTGCCTCAAGTGGAGGGTGCGTAATGCCGATAAGCCGAATCAGAAAAAAAAGCCCGATCCAGATTCTAAAGTCCTGCCATCGCGGCCGCCGATCAGCTATCTGCATGCGCGATCATATCGTTGAGGTAGTCAAGGATCATCTGCTGAATATTGTCCAGTGAGACATCGGTCCAGCCTCCTATATGGGGTGTTAGGATTACATTTGGGCGGTGAAAAATGTCGCGATACACGGTGTACTCTGCATCGCTGAGATTGTCCATTTTCTCATTTGGCAATACATCAAGTCCGATTCCAAGGACTTTGTCAAAATCGAGAAGATCGGGGATGTCCTGGAGCTTGACGATAGGGCCGCGCGCGAGATTGAAGAGGTATATGCTTTTATGAAATTGGTTGATAAAAGAAGCGTCTACCAAGTGTTTGGTTTCGGGATTGAGCGGAATGTGTAGACTCAGCACATCGGCTTCGGCAAAGATGGTGTCCATCGATGCTGCTTCGGCATGTTCGTCTCCATAATCGACGAGGTACTTATCATAGGCAAGGACCTTGCAGCCAAAGCCTTGCAGGCGCCGCGCCACGGCTTTGCCCGTATGGCCATAGCCAATAAGGCCGATCGTCGCACCGCTCAATTCGAGGCCACGATTATCTTCGCGTTTCCAGATGAAGTCGCGCACCTGCGCGTCAGCGCGCAGCAGGTTACGGCGCAGGCCCAGCATCATCGCCAGTGTGAGTTCACCGACTGCGTCGGCATTCGCACCAGCGCAATTCACTGCCCGAATGCCCAGGGCAGCAGCAGCCTGCACGTCGATATGATCCATTCCTACGCCGGCACGGATGATCAATTTGAGCTGTGGCGCCGCGTCGAGTAGCGAAATATTGACGTTTACTTTGCTATTAAGAAGGAGGATGTGTGCATCAAGGATCGCATCGTGGACTTCCGGCCGATCTGCCTCAGGGAGGTATACCAGTTCAAGTGGAAGCGCTTTGAGTTTTGTTACAAAATGCGCTGGAAATGGATCGATGACGAGTAGTTTCAAAATGATAAAGCTTTTTTAATAGGCTGTTGGCGATTGGCTTTTAGCGGTTGGTTTTAGGGCGAATACTGATCGCCTGTTCAAAAGTGAGAAGATCTAATGCTCTTCTGTTATTTAATCTGGCCAAAAGCTAACCGCCAACAGCTAATAGTCAGAATTTATTCATTCTCCCTCAACTCAATAAGTACCATGCGATTCGGCGTTGCTTCCAGCGCCTTGAGCTGATATTTACCTACCGTAATCTCCTGACCAGGATCGGGAATCATTTCTGCAAAATGAATAAAGAGTCCTCCCAGCGTCGTGTACGCTTCGTCTTCGGGTAGCTCAAAGCCTTCCGATTCATTGATATCATCAATTTCGAGACGAGCGCCGAGGATATACGAACCGTCGGCATTCTTCTTGATGGAAAGGTCCATCTCAGGCTTGGCCTCCTCCTCGTCATATTCGTCTTCTATTTCGCCAAAAATCTCTTCTACTAAATCCTCCATCGTCACTAATCCTGCTGTTCCACCAAATTCATCGACGATGATCGCAAGCGTCTTATGACTATCGTTGAAGTCTTCCAACAAGCTACTGGCGAGCATGCTCTCCGGCGCGATAAGCACATCCTGGATGGCGTCGGTGAGGGTTTCGTGTTGTTCAAAAAGGCTCATTGAATGCACGTAGCCTCGAATATCATCGAGGCTTTCACCATATACGATCAGCTTGGAAAGCGTAGTTTCTACAAAGCGATCGCGCAGTTCGTCCAGGCTTGCATCAATCGATACGGCCTCGATCTCAGTGCGGGGAATCATAAATTCCCTTGCTTTAGTCTCGCGGAAGGCGATGGCGTTTTTGAACATCTCCCTGTCGATCTCTGATACTTCGGCGTCCTTATTTTCTTCTCCAAAAACGCCTCGCAAATATGATCCAAGATCCCGTATGCCGAGATCGCGGTCTTCGTTGGCTTTATTGAGCCCTAAAAGATACTGGATGCTTTTTACCAAACCATTGATCAACCAGACCGGAATAAAAAACAGCCAGTAGAAAAATTTGAGTAGGTAAACAGTCGGATATATAATGCGGTCCGCAGCAGTTTTGAAAATTGCTTTTGGGATAAATTCTGCAAAAATGAGGATGATCGGAGTAGAGATAAACGAGAGAATCAGGGTATACAAAAGGGCATGTTGCTCTTGCTCTAATCCCAATAATCGTTCAAGCGGTCCCATGCCATCGCTGCTCAGGAGTCCAGACTCCACGACCATGGCGAAGCCTACCAGTGCGAGGTTGTTGCCTACAAGGATAGTCGTGAGTAGCCAGTTTATGGAAGGAGGGTCTTTTTTGAAATCCGCAAGCATACGAGCCGCGAGATCGCCTTTGTTTTTGAGGCGCACTTCCATCTTTAAGCGGGAAGAGGACAAAAAGGCAATTTCTACTCCTGAAAAAAAGAAGGAGCAGATCAACAATATGAGACCGGTGACAATGAGTGGGATCACAATAGTTACTTAGTGTACAATGGACTCGTCTTCGTCTTCCATTTCCTCCTCATCATCATAGTCCTCTTCTTCTTCCTCGGCCAGACGGCGGTCCACCTGCAAGCGTAAATTACGCCGAAAAGTAAACATAAAGGTGCTAACCACAATGCCTAAAAAGGCAATGATGTATTGGAACCACTCTAAACTACCAAAGCGGCTTGCCAGGAATACGACCAAAACCAGGGCCCAACCTAACCACATATATTCGACGTATTTCATCGATTCTAATTTTTGGGATATGAGGCTATTCCGCTCACTCCTCCACGTAATCGCCAACGGGTGAAATCAGTGTTTGCGGTAAGTCCGCTATCACATTCCAGAAATTCGTTTGCCGTTTCGATCCGCACAAAGGTATGATTATAAATCGCTTCTTTCCGCTCGTCCCAATATAATTTTTCTGTCTGCATGCGCTCGCCACGGATATTGGTCATTTCCACATTTCCTTCCAAAACCGCTAAGCCTTTATCCTTATAGTATGTTCCACGTGATGCGGTTACTTCACTTGTGATAGCTCCGCGCACCCCCAAAAAGCTGATATGCAGGCTGTCTTCAAGATACATGATATTCTCCCTTGACTTCTTGTCTTCTTGCTCCTCTTCTTTTTCGATCAAATGGGCCACTTCCATTTTGGCGGTGACGCGCGCAGAATCAGAAAAAAGGTACGTCACTCCAAAAGATTCAGAGCGCACGCCATCGTCTGGTGCTTCAGGTAAGCCGGCAGTCTCTTCTTCGGCATCGCTACATGCGGCGAGAAGGCCGAGGAGAAGAATGATAACTGAAAATAGCCCTAGTCGCCATTCTGGGATAGTCATATTAGTCCTGCTTAGGGCTTTTTGTATCATTGGATTCTTGTGGGGGTAACTGAGATGCTTCTTCCTGCTTACACACCGTTTCACAATCAGGACAGTAAATAACTTCTTCCTCTTCTGCATGTTCGCGGTAAATCTCCTCATACGTAGCAAAGTCATGTAAGGTGAGGTCTACCTGCGCCGAGAGCATCGGCGTAGACGCGAATGTTGTAAGCAGGATGATCGCGATTCCCAGGAATGCAGCGATTCCGCCTGGGTACTGGCGGTTTTGCATCAGATAGCGAATGCGTACGCCAAGCTTGCCGCCCGACTGTAGGGCACTCACGAGTCCATTAGACTGGCGGACTTTGAGATTAAGGAGCAATTTGGCATAAGCCTTTTTGCTTCGCATGGCATTGCTGCCAGCATCATCAGCGATCAGTTCACTGATGAGGTCGAGTTCTTTTTTTGCAAAATATAAAGCAGGATTCAGTAGCCACAGACACTGCAACAAGCGCAAGACTGTGCGCTCCAGCGTGTTGAACTGGTGCAAATGCGAGTATTCGTGTGCGATGATTCCCGTAACCTCCGATTCGCTGAGGTGATCCATCTCGGGTTGCCAGATGATGTATGGTTTTTGTAAAAGCTGGAAGGCTCCTACTCCGATAGGCTTATGAGGATGAAGGATATATACTTTCTGGTCACCGAGGTAGCGAGTGTGTGAGGATGATTTTTTTCGCAGAATAAATAAAAAGCGATACTGAATCAAAAGATGAAGGATGACAAGCGAAAGCGCAAACAAAATCGCGCCTATAATCCAGCTTTTATAGTCGATAAGTACATTGTACCAATGGTGGGTACGGTAATAGATGCGGTGAGAGATATTGGGGTTTTCGCAATTACAAAAATGCTTTAAGTGCATATCTGTTCCGTGCATTTGCTGCCCGAAAGCAACCACAGCATGCTCTTCAGGAAGTTGCACAGGCTGATCCTGAATAGGCGTCATAAGCGCAGGCGCAAGTAAGCTGGAGCCCAATACGGTGTATAGGAACCACTTGCGTTGCCATGGACTCGCATGCCGCTTCACCAGAAGCAGGTACACGGCCACTCCCAGCCAGGAGAGAAGCACAGTCGTTATGAGCCAACTGATCATTCGTTGCTACCGTCTTCGATGAGGTTTTTCAATTGAGAGATTTCGTCATTGCTCAGGTCTTCACCATCTATCAATGTAGATACGAGGCCTTGCCTGGAGCCAGAGAATACGTTTTGGAGTACACTTCGGATGTGCATTTTTTGATATTGTGCACGACTGATCTTAGGAAAGTACTCGTGGCTTCGCCCTTCGGAGCGATGACCCACAAATTCTTTCTTCTCCAAAATACGCACGATCGTTGAAATCGTATTGTAGGCTGGAAGCTTCCCGTCTTCATTGGGAGGCATCTGGTCTACAAGGTCTTTGACAAAAGCTTTTTTATTCCGCCAGAGCAAGTTCATCACTTTAAGCTCCAGTGGAGTGAGAAGTTTGGAATCGGACATAGCGCAAATATACAAAAAACTAATCATTTAGTTTGAATAGATATCGGATGCTTGTTTAAAAAGTACCAAATCCCAAATCCCTTATGTAACTTAGCGGCCTGCATTTATTTATATCTGTATTTGATACACCGTCTCCGTACTGATTTTTCATACTATGGCAACTACAAAATCAAAGGCTTCTTCAGCCAAGAAAACGACAACCCGCCGTCGAAGCTCCAAAAAGCCTGCATATAGCAAAGACCAAATTTTGGAATGGTTCAGAAGTATGCTTCTGCAACGCCGTTTCGAAGAAAAGGCAGGACAGTTATACATGGAACGTAAGATCCGTGGATTTTGTCACTTGTACATTGGTCAGGAAGCCGTTTCCACAGGTTTGGAAGCTGCTATTCGCCCTGACGATGTCGTGATCACAGCATATCGCGATCATGGATTGGGTCTTGCTCGTGGCATGACATCCAACGAGTGTATGGCCGAGCTTTACGGTAAGGCTACAGGATCATCCAAAGGAAAAGGTGGTTCGATGCACTACTTTGACAAGGAAAATAACTTCGCTGGCGGTCATGGTATCGTTGGCGCTCAAATTCCTGTCGGTGCTGGAATCGCATTTGGAATGAAGTACAAGGAGGAGGACCGCATTTGTGCATGCCTCATGGGTGACGGAGCTGTGCGCCAGGGCGCCCTGCACGAAGCCTTCAATATGGCAATGACCTGGAAGCTTCCAGTGCTTTATATTATTGAAAACAACGGCTACGCGATGGGTACCTCTGTGGAGCGTACTTCCAACGTGACTGATCTTTACAGGCTTGGCGAAAGCTACGATATGCCTGGAAAAGCAATCGATGCCATGGATATGATCAAGACGATGGAAGAGCTTAAGGAAGCTGTAGATCACGTCCGTAGTGGAAAAGGTCCTTATCTCATCGAGATGAAGACATATCGCTACCGTGGTCACTCTATGTCTGACCCGATGAAGTATCGTACACGTGAGGAACTCGAGCAGTTCCGTGATCGTGACCCGATTGTCGGAGTGAAGCACTATGCAGAAAAGTACAAGATGGGCCTTGACGATGAATTCCAAAGAATCGAAGAGGAAATCAAAGCAGAGGTTGCAGCATCTGTAGAGCATGCAGAAACCGCTCCTTTCCCAAATGCTGAAAAAGAAATGTACGAGGATGTATATATAGGTGACTATCCATTCTCTAGTGACTTCTAAAAAAAGTCCTTACAATAAAAAAGGCCTGAACCATGCGGTTCAGGCCTTTTTT
>JBGCFB010000144.1:0-2962 GCA_045106685.1 Bacteroidia bacterium
ATCCACGCCCAGCTTTTGGGGAGTTTTCATGAAGCCGCAAATGTGCTGGAACAGGGAGGGCACTTTCGTGAAGCAGCGGTACTTTTTAAAGACCATTTGCATGATAAGCGAAGTGCGGCTCATTGCTATGCGGAGGGCGGCATGCTGAATGAAGCTGCGGTTTTGTATGAAGAGGTGAAGGAGTTTGAAAAAGCAGGAGACTTGTTTGAAGAAATTGGTAACAAAACAAAATCGCAGGCCCTTTTCCAGAAAGCATCTCAACAAGCCCTTTCTAATAAAGATCCACTTAAAGCAGGTCAGTTACTAGCAGATAAACTTGGTGAGGTGAAAGAAGCTGAGGATTGTTGGTTTGAAGAAGGCTGGAAAAAAGGCGTCAAGGCAGAAGATTGTCTGAATGCCTGGTTGGGAAGTGTGGCTCAGGATGATGAAGCGGCATTGATAAAAAAGCTCGATCAGGTTTATAAAAAGGATACTTCCACGCAGATGGAGGATATGTTGGGGAAGGTTTTGCTCACGCAAAAGCAGCAGCAGAATAGCGAAGTGTTTGATGCCTTTGCGGAGCGTGTTTCTTATGAAGTGATCGCACAAAACTTGCAGAAAGATAAAAAAGGCAAAAGCCTCAATGCGTGGAAGCGCATGCTGCCGGAGGATCCGCTGCTGCGGCAGGATTTTGGCCGATTTTTCCTCAAAAAAGAAAAGCCACTTCCTCCACTTCAGGATGTGGAGGAGTATGCGATGGTGCAGATTCCGGGGACGTATTGGTCGACGAGTTTTGTGTGCTTGGGGCAGCTATTTCTTGTGGGTGTAAATCCAGAAGAGCGTAAACTCGTGATGGCGATTGTGAAGGAGAATGGCATGCATGAATTACTATTGCAAGCTTTGCCAGATGGTATTGATGACGTTTCCGTTTCCGCTTTTCCAGATTTGGATGAAACAGGCGATGTGATGATAGTTGTTCCTGGTGTTATTATGGGTGAACCCAAGTGGGAATACAAAGTGAATGGTGCAAAGCTCCGTTTTTTCTTTGCTTCAAATATGTCAACCTGGACAATCGGCATGCTTCAGCAGGGAGGGATTTCGCACTACCTTGACTTGGAACATACTGGGGCTCGTTTGTCTATGTACCAACATGCAGGAAAGGAACTCATAATCCAGTCTACCTTTAAAGATATAAAACTAAGGACTCCTAAATACCCTGAGCTATATCCTTTTCTTAAACGAAAGGGTATCAACTATCTTTTTACAAATATTTCTTTTCAGGTGTTTGATGAAAGTGTAGGTGAATTTAGTCACTTAGCTAGTCTTAACGAAAAAAGCGCTGGCCTGCACTGGTGTTTAAATCCTTATAACCGTACTTCTGATTGGATTATCTGGGCGAAAAAAGGCTTGAAAGTGGCCCGGATGCTTGAGGAAGACGCGATTGAGTTTTCAGAACCATTTCTTATTCCATTGAATGATGAGTTCGAACCCAAATTGATGGCAATCATCCCAGTAGAAAAATGCGTCCTCGCCTCCCATAATGAAATCAGAATATACGATCTCTCGGAGGATGTTCCCAGCCTCAATTGTATCTACCCTGTAGAAGAAAATATCCTCGATCTTCAGATGTGTGCCGAGCGCAATTACGTCTTTGCGATTTTGGCAAATGGTAAGGTCATGCGGTACGCGTGCGAGTAGGGCCGCAGGGCAACAGGAGTTGAAAGTCCATAATAGAAAGCGGAAAATTCAAATTTGGAAACTTCCCTTTAAGCTTTACATTTTTCACTCCTGCTCACGCCCCTAAGGCACAGCAGTGTCCAAAATATAGTGTCCAACCAATGCATGTCTTTCAAACGATAACAACCAAAAATGAATCTTATTAGGATTAAGTATATCCTTATAAATCAAAGGTCCATCTATTCCCAGTGCATGGCTATCCAGGAAATTTCGTTGTGAGTCAAGCGTTAATCCAAAGTAGGGACTGGTAGCAGTGGGGTTTGCAAGGCAGTCCGCATACGACTCATAAAATGTATGATTTCCAATTCCCATTGGCATCTGAAATCCTTGATTAACATTTTCTGTAGACAGTTCAGGTAAGTCCTTCAAGGTGAGTCCTCCTACAATAATTCTTGTTATTCTATTTTCTTCTTGATCTGAAAAAACAAGTTCTAATTCAGCGAATGTCCCTCCTGCCTCTCGCTTGGAAACGGTTTTTCGCATGTAGGCAGAATCTAACGAAAAGAAGCGACCTAGTTGGGTCGATCTTGGATCACGCTTCGTATAGAGCCCAGGGGGAGAAAAGGTAGCAAACTTCGTTGAGTCATTTAGGAAACTCCCGATGGATTGTGGTTTAGCAGGTGCGAGGATATTCTTGTATTTCTTTTTTCGCTCTCCTTGTAAAGGGTAAAATTCATCATTACTTGAATAGAAATGGAGACTTTCCTCCGAGCTGACCTCTCTCAACATCCTTAGATTGACAGACTTGAGCTCAGGGTCTACCCAGTTTTCAAGAGGCTCTTTGTACTTTTCGTAAGGAATATTATTCTTGGCATAAAAAAGATCAGCATAAAGCGCTTGAGGAACTGAAAACCATCCATGATAAATCGGGCTCGTTTTACCATCTTCTTCTGCGTAGTAAATGATCTCCCAAAGCAAGGCATTCAGGCAGTTTCTAGCTAAGTCAACTCTGTTTATTGTGATATTATGGTTGCTTTTTCCAGAGCTTTTAAACCCTTCTTTATAAAAACGCACTTGCTGTCTATTCCATTCCTGATTGATGATCGCTAAATATTCCAGGTAATCATCACCTTTTACATGATCAGGTGCCGTAGGCATCCATTCAAGCAAGTTGACCTTAGGTAATTTGATGGTGTCACTCACATCATTTCCTGGTGTAAATAGCAGGTCGAAAACACCAGTAACCTCGTGCTTTTTGAATAATACTTTTTGATGTGAGAACAGGCCGTCTTTTGAGTGTCTAATA
>JBGCFB010000145.1:0-4437 GCA_045106685.1 Bacteroidia bacterium
TAGTAAACGCAGCTATCAGATACGGCAGCATAGGGGGTTCAGCTTCCATAGCTCGATTTATTTACGGCCCTCTACTTAGTGAACTCAAGAGCCTTCTTTATATCCACCCGCATAAGTGATTGCACACATTGAACGATATTGAGGATGAGATCCACAGGCTACACCAGTTACCTGTAGATCAGGATTCAATATAGCTTGGCGATGCCCTCGATCTGTTGATCCATCATCAATAATGAGCTGCATGACAACATTTCTGGCTGTATCCGAACCATAAGAAACATTTTCGGTGGTCCTAGGTATACACCCACTTTCTCCATAACGATCTATGCGACTTTGCCAATCACCATGCCCAACAGCACCGCTACGACTTTGTTTATTGACCAAGTCTTGGGCTGCTCGGGACAACCCGTCTGATGCTCCCAGCGGTTCTAGAGGACGAGAAATGGCCTGCAAATCACGAATGGCGTCATCAACAGCAACCACACCTTCACGCAAATCGACAATTGGTATCTCGCCAGGTAATTCCAAACGATTTCCTCGATAGTACTGGCGACGTTCCTGAAGTAATTTCGCATAAGCGGTAGGGGTTGTGCGTGCATAATTCATCTCAGCAACAACGCCTTGTTCCAAGGTCGAGAGATCAGCATCTCCACCAAAAATACCAATTGCCTCACGATGCTCTGCCAACTGTGCTTTCATTTCCTCTAACACCGAATTCGGGATAGAAGGTGGAACCGTCCAGTAGTAAGGATTCAAAAACTTCTGGACTTCGCAAGTATTTGCTTCACTAGCAGCATCAATTGAGACTATATTTCCACCAGGATATGTAAATCGCTCACCTTGTCTAACTGTTTTCCCACCAGGTGATTCATCAGATTGAACAGAAATATCGCCTAATAAAACATCTACAACAGTACTTTTTGTTGGAACAGTCCAACATCTTTCAAAAAACGAATTTCCATCTTGACTTTCTTCTCTTTCGCATACCCATTTTGAACCACTATTTACTAACTTTCTACGCAAGACAACTTGCTCATCCCCAGGTTGAATATTTAACTGATGTTCAACCGATTCGTCTTCTAAAGCCTGTTTAAGAGCAGTGCCAGAAAATATTTTTTTTAGGGCATTTGACGAGCCCTTAGATGCAATAGCTTGGCCATAATTGTTTGATGCCAACTTAAAACCTGTACGACAGGAGCGGCGTCCCCTAGCAGATCGCCATGCAATCATAAATTGTCCGTTTGTACTGCAAGGAAAAGTGTATGTAGCTCCGGCATTTCCAGGCATAGTCTGTAAAATCAGACCTTCATAGTCATTACTCCCTCCAATGACATACCCTAACCTTGTCCAGGCTTTATTTGTATTTACAATGAGCTTATGACCTGGGTTTAGCTTCTTGTCCTTTTGAACTGGCTGATCACTACTTCGGCCCCTGCCAGAACGATGAACCAATCCATGGGTCACCCCTCCACCTGCAAAAAAAGCTGCCGTCGCTCTGTCTGATGCCTTAACCAGGTTTGCTGACAATGCAATAGCTGAAATCAGAACAGTAGTGGCTAAACTAGTTAATCCATAAAAAGAGAAATTTTTGCATTGGGAAGGCATTTTTTTCATCTGCTTTGAAGTGTAGGACAGCTTTCAATCTGATCCATTACCGCGAATAACGTACTTCCAAATGTCGCCAAGGTTACTGTTCGGCCTAAAGGACAGTCAGAATCTATGGTGTAAACAGAATATAAGTCCTCACTATCATCACCATGAAGCCCGCATGCTTGATCTGTATATGTTCGCCATAAACTATCCACTGATTCAAGAACTTTGCAAGGTATCCTCTGAGCCTCATCTATATTCTCTATTTCGCCAGTATTATTTATATCTGCTCCACATCCAGGCGTTCGTACCAAAATCTGGTATGTCGTTTGCAGAGCACCATCGGTAAATTGCTGTTCATAATCCGTCAGTTGGCTATCACTTCTCAATTCTCCATAATTCTTCTCTTCTAATTGTGCTTCCAACTTGGGCAACATACTTGACTCAATAATATTGATCAATCCTGTTTCGGACTTAGTCCAGACAGCATCCAGCCTAGCCACATCAGCTCTCTTGAAGAGCTGGGGTTGAAGATCCAAATTAGATCTGTATCGTTGGGCAGCTGTTTGAATATTTTGGTAAGTTTTACTAGTCGATGCTATGTCACCTTTATTCGCCTCTCGCTCAGCAATCTTTAGAGCTCGGTCCAAAACATACAAACTTTTTGGATTAGTTGAGCCACCCACCAAAACTGCTGAGAAGTCTCTCTGAAAGTTATTTTCACGCCATTGAAAGAAGGAGATATTGACGATACCAACGATTACGGCAGCAATGCTTGCGCGAAATAGATTCCGATTGCGTATTCGCCGAGCACTGATGTCAATAAACTGGTTAGCTTCTTTACTTAATCCCCCGAGTACATCATTAAAGGCAGGGTCTTGTCTAAGTTCTAATACCTGGCCCAACTTATACCCGTACCATAAATCATCAGGTGATTTCTTCTTTTTCCACTGTAGCAGATCATCATTCAAGCGATTTCGTAGGGCGATTTCTTGACGATTTTCTTTGATCCAGTTGCTCAACGTAGGCCAAGAAGTCAACAATGAATCATGAGAAATTTCAATAGTTTCAATATTTGAAGCCAGACTACTAACGAGTAAACTCCGATCAATCAAATGGTCAAGAACTCTCTGTTGTTCGACTCCTTTCAATTCGCTTCTAGCCGCACGACGACGTGTTGGTATCCAGCTAAGATCTGCCCTTTGATTCTCACTAATTTCTACAAGCTGTAGAAAAATCTTTTTGGCAATAATTTGTTCTGAAGCTGAGAATTCTTCTTGATAAACTTGATCTAAATGCTTTTGTAAAGAGCCTCGCACACCTTCTAGCTGCAAGTAAGTTACTTTATGCAAAGTTCGGTCACTCAGCTGCTGGCGTTGTAATTCTTCTTGCCAGAGTAAATTAAGAGTGTATTGCAAGAGTGGCAAGTACCCAGCTTGCCCTTGAACATCCTTGATAATTTCCTGCACTAACCCTGGTTCAAAAATTACTCCATGATGAGCTGCTGGCTGTTCAATCGCCAATCGAATTTCATCAACTTGCATTTCCGCAAGGACAGGACGATACCCATCAGATGCTTTGACCAAACCAGGATAAGAACTGATGTAAGCCAAGAAATCAGCTCGCATGGTTGCCACAACTTTTACCGGTTGCCCTGGCACCTGGCCAACCTTGGATAGTAGATTTAGAAGACCATTGATGAATTTATCTCGCTTCTCTTTCGGAGTTCGATTAAATAACTCTTCAAACTGATCGATGAAAATTAGCCAATAATCTTGGGGTGATTTCAGGTTTTGAACAACACGACTGAGTGCATTGACATCAATGCTGCGGGCAATTTTTGCATCTCTTTGCGAATACTCTTGAAGCAAGCTAGCATACAAAGCCTCAAAAGGATCCTGATCTGGCGTTAGAGTGAAGCTCGAAAAATGATTTCCGTGCTGTTGCCGCAACCATGGGATTAAACCAGCCCTAACAACTGAAGATTTTCCACTCCCAGATGCTCCTAGTAACATCAAGAAGTTCGAGGTATCTAAGTCATCAATCAGATTCGCCAAAAAATGGTCTCGACCAAAGAAGCGATCTTTGTCTTCTGGTTCAAATTTTCTCAAGCTCTTGTAAGGAGAAGAAGTCTTGAGGGAAAGAGTCTTGATCTCTTCACCAACAACCTGAATAACAGTAGTTTGATTAAGCGTAACATTCTTACTATGCGCAATAGAAACATCATGCATAGTCTGATCACGTTTATCTTGACTGGGATCCATACAACTCCCTCACAACCGATACAGGGCAAGCGCAAAAAAATCGGTCCAAAATGTGAATTATTCAGGTCATAGGACAGGCGGCGCTGAAAACCTCATTCTTTCATGGTTAGCATCTGTCAACAACACTCTCTTACTGACAGAGGAGGCTTGCTTTTCGCAATAAGACACAGCTTGTTGCTTCTTGCGCTTACCCTGACAACCTATAGGGTCCAAGCTTGGGCTAATAATGCTGAGATTCTCATAACAGGTTCCGCAAGTTCTTCTATGCCAGAAACCCCTTTTCTAAGAGTACTAATTGCTTGGTCTACTAAGCCTTTATCTGGAGTATCCTGCTTTAACTCTTGCTGAACTGATTCAATTTTTTGCTGTGCGATTTCCTTGACCAATGGATTTAATGAGTGCTGATAGGCAATCAAACTTTTCAAGTTTTCTAGTATCGTTAAAGCTGCTTGTAAATCCTGGCCATCTGGCGAGAGATTGAGTCTATTTTGATCAAGACTTCTCTCTACTTCTGTATAGGTCTGATTTAATGCAACACCGCTGCTACCTGAAATGTTCACACCACTGATACTCTGGGAAGCTG
>JBGCFB010000146.1:0-8724 GCA_045106685.1 Bacteroidia bacterium
TGCGTGTATTTGTCTATAGGTACAGGTGTGCTTGCGGGTATAATCCCAGCTTCAATTGCTTCACGTATGGATCCGGTTATTGCGATCCGGAAAGGGTAGTTGATTAGCTGATGAGATAATTAACTGATTTGATGATGAATGACCAATGAATAATGATCCAGCCATCATCAAATTATTATATCAGCTAATCATCAAATCAAAATGTAATAACTTCGCAGGCCTTGCGACTTATCGCGTATTACTTCAATCTTAATTGAGAGCAATCACTATGAATTCAGCGGGACTGCTATTTTTAGCCCTGTTTCTACTATACTACCTGAGCACGAGTTTCGGGTTGAGTAAACTGTTTGCCAAAGCTGGCGAAGACAGTTGGAAAGCCTGGGTTCCAGGATTAAATTTTGCCGTTTGGGCGAAACTCATTGGAAAGCCCATGTGGTGGGCCATTGGTCTATTTGTGCCAATACTCAATGTTATTCTGTGGGTAACCATGCTTGTGGAACTAGCCAAAGCCTTTGGTTTGTATAAGCTGGGTCAGCACGCAATGTCTGTGCTATTTCCGTTCTATTATTTACCCAAGATCGGATTAGATAAAGAAGTTAAGTACGCCGGAGCCCCGACTTCATTTGAAGTTGCTTTCAAGCGCTATAATAAAGAAAACGCTGAAGCGCCTCTTAAAATGCCCGCCAAGAATACGGACAAAGCCAAGGCTGAGCGCCATGTCAAAAAGGTGTGGGATGCGCTTCAGGACAAATACGGCAACGTGCTTTCTCCATTTAATTCTGCAGCTAGAGAGTGGGGTGATGCCATTCTTTTTGCTGGTACGGCTGCGCTTATCATTCGCGCCCTTTTTATCGAAGCGTTTATCATTCCCACTACGTCGATGGAGCGTACGCTCATGGCGGGAGACTTTCTCTTTGTAAGTAAATTTCACTATGGAACTCGCATGCCGATGGCGCCTTTGTCATTGCCATTCATCCATAATAAGGCTTTTGGGATTCAGACCTATACTGATCTTGTCACACTTCCATACTATCGTCTTCCAGGCCTTACAGAAGTGAAGCGTAATGACATTGTCGTATTTAATTATCCTGCACACGATATAGGAGGATTGGAAGATGGGCTTGGTACTGTGGATGTGATCAGCATGAAGGAAAACTATGTAAAACGTTGTGTTGCAGTTGCAGGTGATAAATTTGAAATACGCGATGGGGATGTTTTTATAGATGATAAACGAGGCTGGGATGCCCCGCGCCTACAAGAAGAGTATACTCCACGCTTTAATGGTAGAAACCTGGGTTATTCTGGGGAAGAAATGAGAGAGATGGGTTTTCGCGCTGTAGGCGGAAAGAGTGGGATTGCTGCCATGTACAATGGAAACAATAGGAATTTTATACAAAGAGCTCATAATGGTTCTTATATGACAACTCTTCATGCTGATAAAGAAAGCATAGAGAAGTTTGCCTCTGGACCTCATGTAAGTGAAGCAAATAAGAACATCATGGCGAAAGGGCAGGCTCTCAACCCCGGCGGAAGACCATTGTCCTATGATGTTTCTCCAACTCCATTTTATAATAGAAGGGACTTATATCCTATTTACCCTAATAATACAAAACACTCCACGTGGAATATTGACAATTTCGGCCCGATCGTTATTCCTGCAAAAGGAATGACCGTCGACCTGAATGATGATAATAATTACATGCTGTATAAGCGTGTGATCGAGGGCTACGAAGGCCACGAACTCGCCAAGAAGAATGGTAAGGCCCTATTGGATGGTAAGGCTGTAGATTCCTATACTTTTGAGGATGATTATTACTTCATGATGGGTGATAACCGTCACCAGTCAGAAGATAGTCGCTTCTGGGGCTTTGTGCCTATGACGCATGTTATCGGAAGGCCACTCTTTATTTTTATGTCTTACGAATCCACCTTTGGTTTTCGCTTCGACAGAATCGGTACAAGTAAGATCGTAGAGGAGTTTCGATAACAGAGGCTTCTAGCTGTTAGCTTTTGGCTTCTGGCCAGAATGCGAAAATCGCCAATCAGGAATGAAAACCTGATCGGCGATTTTTTTTTAAGCCAATGGCCAGCAGCTAGCAGCCAAAAGCCAGCTTAGCTCCATTTCTGAAACCAGCTGGACATCTTCATCCAAATGACACCAAAAACGGCTTCACGGAAGATTCCGCTGGACATTTTGGATTGCCCTTCGGTACGGTCGCGGAATATAATCGGCACCTCTTTAATAGAGAAGCCATATTTCCATGCACGGAATTTCATTTCGATCTGGAAGGCATAGCCTACAAAACGGATTGGCCTTTCAAGGACCTTTTCAAGCACTTTGCGATTATAGCATTTGAATCCGGCAGTCGTATCGCGAATAGACATGCCTGTAACCGTACGGACGTACCAACTGGCGTAATAGCTCATCAGTACGCGTCCCATTGGCCAGTTGACCACGTTGACGCCATTTACATAGCGAGAACCTATGGCTAGGTCATTACCTTCTTCTTTGCAGGCATGTAGCAGTTCTGGAAGTGATTTTGGGTTGTGGCTAAAATCCGCATCCATCTCAAAGATGTAGGTGTAACCATGTTCCAGGGCCCAACGAAAACCATGAATATATGCCGTCCCAAGGCCTTGCTTTCCTTCCCGCTCTTCAATAAATAGGCGGTCAGTATACGTCTCCATTAAGGACTTAACGATAGCGGCAGTACCGTCGGGAGAATTGTCCTCTACGATCAGGATGTGGAAATTTTCTTCCATTTCCATGACCGTCCGGATCATTCGATCTATATTCTCTTTTTCGTTATATGTGGGGATAATAATGAGAGAATCCGACATCGGGTCTGTTGAGATTGAAGCTTAGTAATTACAAAGGCAGCGTAAAGAAACAAATAATCTGATTTCGGCCGGAGCCAAAACCAGATTATTTGAAATAAATTATAAATTCAACCAATGAGTTTGATTAAGCAGCATTTCCACGTAGAGCACGGAATGCAAGGTAACCACCTCCCAAAGCAGCAAGGCCGAGTAGTGCCAAGCCCCAAGGTCCGGTTTTATCATCTTGCTTCTCAGGAGCTTTTGCTACGGCACCGTTGAAGCTTAGCTTCGACAGATCGCCAGGCTTGTAGCCATCAGGAGATCCGTTGCGTGCTGCGCTCACATAGGCTGCAAATTCATCTGTAGACCATCCAGTCAATTGATTGAGGCCTTTTAGTTCAGACTCACGACGAAGCGAAAGCTTAGTCAAGTAGTCTTTTGCAGCGTCACAGTCCATGCCACCTTTGGCAGGGATGTGCATCACATAGCGTCCCTGGAAGTTGTCCTTATTAGGAGTAGCCTGGAATACGAGGTCCTGTGGGAAATTCTCACGGTCGTAGCGAAGGTGCATACGTGTAATATGAAGATCACCTTCGTAGTCAGAAGTTCTTGAACCTGTAGGAGTTGCACCTGCAAGCCAGAAGATTCCAGCTTCTTTAAGGTCCGCCATCAATGGAGGATCAGTCGTACAAGGATCACAGTGTACAAAATTATCTGAGTTCAAATCCCAGCTATACTCTTTAAATACAACGTTTTTGCCAGCAGCATCCCAAGACTTAGTGAAAAGCGCTTCGTAGAATGACTGGAACTGGTCCTGTACAAATACAGGTACATCGCGGTTTGTAGGAATATCTACAGTGCGATAGTTTGTACACTCAATCTGTCCTTTGTCAGAGAATGCATATACAATCAAATCTTGCTCACCGTCGGCATTAGCCATTCCTAAACGAATAGGAAGCATGAATTTATCTGATGTATAGCTAAGCTGAATAGGACGAAGGTCCTCTTCGCCTGACTTTTTATATTCGTCAAGATTTACTTTCACCACGAAGAACTTCATATTGTTCTTGATATATGGATCGAGTACTTCGTTGGCGCCATCAGGAATTTTATATCCATTTTGGTTGAGCCATGTTTTCAGACCTTGTGACTCTTTTGCAGAAAGGACCAAAATGTCATACTCTCCAATAGCATATTTAGCTACAATCTCCACGCCGTTAGGCTCTGGAGTAGCTTCAGACTTAGGCGCTGCTGCCGCATTCGCTGTCATGCCCATGCCTTCAAAGTCGATACTCGCCTCACAAGGCTCGTCGTCGATATACTTTACAAGACGTGGTCCTGAGTATGCATCAAGCTTGGAAAAAATCGCTGCATCAGCGAGGCGAATCTGGTCACGACCTGGTACTTCAGGAATAGGAACCACCATCGCGAAGTCTTTGACATCTCCTTCAAAGTCGGAGGCCATGGTAACAACTGTCTGCTGACCGCTACGAGCCAGGATTACCTGTGAAGTGCGGTTGAGGAGTTGTGCATCTACTTTTGCTACATAAAAACCACAAAATGCAGTTGTAAGCAAGAATAGACTAACGGCTCCTAGTGAAATAAGAATACGTTTTGTCATAATTGAGGGTAAAGTTTGCTGAAGGCTAATGGATGCCTCCAAGGGTGTAGTTTCACTTATCAAACGGGTAAAATACGTTACCACGTGTAAAGAAGTTGTTAAGATACGGTTTTTTTGAAAAAATATGGAATCTGGTAGTAAATGAGGCTTTTACAAATAAAAAAAGCGACGGAATTTGCATTCCAATCGCTTCTTATTGACGTGATAATAATGTCTTTTAAGCCTCTTCAGTAGCAGTTGTTTCTTCAGAGGTGGAATCAGTTTTTGCTTCTCCATTTGCCTCTGGTTGTGATGGTGCCAAAGGCTCCGGCTTTACATCTGCTATGATTGGCTTTTCTTCAAAAGGACGTTCGCCAATCAAGCGCACGAGGTCAGCCTTGAAGATTACTTCTTTTTGTAAAAGTTCCTGAGCGATAGCTTCGAGTTCGTCTTTGCGATCTACAAGGAGTTGACGTGTACGATCATAAGCGCCATCAATGATTTTCTTTACTTCTTCATCGATTGTTTTTGCCAAATTCTCAGAATAAGGCTTGCCAAAGGAATACTCATTATCGCTTCTAAAAGACACTTGCCCTACTTCAGGATTCATACCATATAAAGTAACCATCGAGTAAGCAGTTTGGGTAATACGCTCCAGGTCATTTTGTGCGCCTGTACTTATTTCTCCAAAAATAATATCCTCTGCTGCACGACCTCCCAATGTCATACACATGGTATCGATCATCTGAGCGCGCGTATAGAGGTATTGTTCTTTTGGTAAATACTGGGCATAACCCAATGCGGCTAAGCCACGAGGAACGATGGATACTTTGACAAGTGGATGGGCATGTTTCAGGAACCAGCCCGCTACAGCGTGACCAGCTTCGTGATAGGCTACAATGCGCTTTTCTTCAGGAGAAATGATTTTACTCTTTTTCTCCAAACCACCAATAACTCTATCTACAGCATCCTGGAAGTCATCCATTTCGATGGCTTCCTTGTCTTTACGAGCAGCAATAAGTGCCGCTTCGTTACAGACATTCATGATATCAGCACCCACAAAACCGGGTGTTTGAGCTGCTAGTTTGTCAGCGGCAACAGTATCGTTGAGCTTTAGTTTCTTGAGGTGTACTTTGAATATAGCCTCACGTGCTTTCAAGTCTGGTCTGTCTACACCAATCTGACGATCAAAGCGACCCGCTCTCAAAAGGGCAGGGTCAAGTACATCGGGGCGGTTGGTCGCTGCCATCAGGATAACACCAGTATCAGAACCAAATCCATCCATCTCTACCAATAGCTGGTTGAGGGTGTTTTCGCGTTCGTCATTGCCGCCCGTCATGCTGTTGCGGCCACGGCTACGCCCTACGGCGTCGATCTCATCAATGAAGATGATACACGGAGCCTTTTCTTTTGCCTGCTTAAAGAGGTCACGCACACGAGCTGCACCGACACCTACAAACATTTCGACAAAATCAGAACCGGAAAGTGAGAAGAATGGCACCTTGGCTTCGCCAGCAACGGCTTTTGCAAGAAGCGTTTTACCTGTTCCTGGAGGGCCTACAAGCAACACACCTTTAGGGATATGGCCTCCAAGCTTCGTAAACTTCTGAGGGCTTTTGAGGAATTCTACTACTTCTTGAACTTCGACTTTCGCTTCGTCAAGACCAGCAACATCGTCAAAGGTTACGTTTACCTTATTCTCTTTATCATAAAGATTAGCGCGACTTTTTCCAATATTGAAAATCTGCCCGCCAGGTCCACCTGCCCCCATACGGCGCATAAAGAAAACCCAAAGTAATACAATCACTGCGATAGGAAGTAGAATACTTACCCATGCAAAAGATTGCTTTGGTTTCTGATTAATCTTTACACCATTATCATTCTCACTAATCGTTTCTTTGATATTAGCAAGATCAAAAGTACTAAACTGATAATGTGGTGAACTACTCCGTGAGGCATTAATTTCACGCTTTTTCTGACCTTCGTCAGTGAGGCGAACCTCTACGTCACCTTGTCCGGTAGCGCTTGTGGAATAATAGATCATCACCGACTCCACAAGTCCTTCTTTAAGGTCTTGGACAAAGTCGTTTTCAGTCTTTGTTTCACTTCCTTCACCGCTAATTAAGAATCCTGCCAGAATGACAAAGACAAATAATGCAGCATAAATCCAGTAAATGTTATTACCGGGTTGTGGGGAAACGGGTGGGCGATTCCCAGAAGGTTTATTGTCGTTATTATTTAAGTCAGCCATAGGTTGTTTTACAGAAGGCGAATATACCATAAATGTGCCGATAGACTAGCATCTGACACTTTTTCAGGAGGGCCTTGTACGTGAACCTATTTTGAAAAGGTTTGTTTAAAAATTCAAAGCTTTCAAAAATGTCTGAACATACACAACAATTTACATGAATTCATTGCTATTGTAGCACAATGGACTTAACTTGCGCGCCAATTCATAGAAGGGTATATCGATACTCTTGGTAAACTCTATTTCAATCAATTTTCACAGCATGAATACAGGTAAGGTTTCGCAGGTAATTGGACCCGTTATCGACGTTGATTTCAGCGCCGAAGGATCTGAGCTGCCGAAGATTTACAGCGCGCTCGTAATTAAGCGTGAAGGTACCATCGACTTGGTACTGGAGGTACAGCAACACCTTGGTGAAAGCCGTGTTCGTACCATTGCGATGGACTCTACAGAAGGTCTAGAGCGCGGAACAGAAGTTATCGACACTGGAAGCACGATTAGTGTGCCAGTAGGTGACGAGATTCTGGGACGTCTTTTTAATGTTACAGGTTCAGCCATTGATGGTTTGAAGCAGCCTGAAACAGGAACTTCATATCCGATCCACCGTTCGGCTCCTCGATTTGAGGACCTTACCACTGAGCCTGAGGTTTTGACTACAGGTATTAAAGTGATTGACCTTCTTGCTCCTTACTTGAAAGGTGGAAAGATTGGTTTGTTTGGTGGTGCTGGTGTTGGTAAAACCGTTCTTATTCAGGAGTTGATTAATAATATCGCCCTGGCCCACGACGGTCTTTCTGTATTTGCTGGTGTTGGTGAGCGTACACGTGAAGGAAATGATATTCTTCGTGAGATGCTTGAAGCTAGCGTTATTAAGTATGGTGAGAAATTCAACCATAGTATGGAAGAAGGCGGCTGGAACCTTTCAGCTGTTGACTACAAACTCATGAAGGATTCTAAGCTTACCATGGTATTTGGTCAGATGAATGAGCCTCCAGGTGCACGTGCACGTGTGGCGCTTACTGGTTTGACAATTGCGGAGTATTTCCGTGATGGCGAACCTACCGATGCCAAAGGACGTGACGTACTTTTCTTTATTGATAATATTTTCCGCTTTACACAGGCCGGTTCTGAGGTGTCAGCGCTTCTAGGACGTATGCCATCTGCGGTAGGATACCAGCCTACATTGGCCTCAGAGATGGGAGCTATGCAGGAGCGTATTACTTCTACAAAGCGTGGTTCTATTACATCTATTCAGGCTATTTATGTGCCTGCGGATGACTATACTGACCCTGCGCCTGCCACTACTTTTGCTCACCTTGATGCCACAACAGAACTTTCTCGTTCATTGGCTTCATTGGGTATTTACCCTGCGGTGGATCCATTGTCATCAACTTCTCGCGTGCTTCAGCGCTCGATCGTAGGAGATGAGCACTATGATACATCACAGCGTGTAGTTCAGATTCTTCAGAAGTATAAAGAACTTCAGGACATCATTGCGATTCTTGGTATGGACGAGCTTTCAGACGAAGACCGCAAGGTTGTTTATCGTGCTCGTAAAGTACAGAAGTTCCTTTCTCAGCCGTTCCACGTTGCTGAGCAGTTTACAGGAACTCCAGGAGAATTTGTTTCTATTGAAGATACGATCCGTGGCTTTAATATGATTATCGATGGTGAGCTTGATCACTTACCAGAAGGTGCATTCTATCTTAAAGGTGGCATCGATCAGGTAATCGCAGCAGGAGAAAAATCATTGGCTGAAGCTTAATCCATATGAGCACTTTTCAAGTAGAAATCGTTACTCCAGATTCTCGTGTGTATGAAGGGCCTATCACGGCACTAACTGCACCCGGTTCTGAAGGTCGTTTTCAAATCCTCCAAAATCACGCACCACTTATTTCTACACTTGGTAATGGTGAGCTTCGTCTGGAACTTGAGTCTGGTGAATCTACCAGCTACAATGTTGAAGGTGGAGTTTTAGAGGTGATGAATAACAAAGCTATTGTCCTTCTGGAGCGTATTCTTGAAGAAGAAGCTCAAGAGGAATAGACACAGACTT
>JBGCFB010000147.1:0-3465 GCA_045106685.1 Bacteroidia bacterium
TTTAGCTCCGGAGGAGCGGCCCATTCAGTGCCGCTCCTCCGGAGCTAAAACGCAGGTGTGTTCGAGTTCTACCAACCTGGCGCTTCTCTGAAGCGCTGCGACCTTTGGCAGCAAGTTTTTAGAATTGGAAACACTTTTACCTAGCTGATAATCAACAAACTACAAAACTTGTCATAAGCAGCCGCGAAGCTAGCGAGATATCTTGACTTTCAGTATAAAGGCCGACAAAGTCAAGATTCCTCCTCAGCTACGCGAGTCGGAATGACAGTTTTTATAATAAAAACGGATCAAATTTATTCGTTAGACAACCTCTTTGTTAACTATCTAAAAACGCAAGGCTGGTTTTCCGGTGCTTGCGTTTTTTGTATCAAAAGGCCATATCTTTAGCATATGATAAAACGCTTACTACTGATAAAGCACTGGCAGCTTTTTGTACTCTTATTTGTGCTACCCATGATTGGTTATATGTGGATGATGCTCCGCATGATGATGGGGATATTAGAACGGCAACAGCCTGGATTCGGCGATGCTTTAGAATTATTTCCTTTTATATTGATACCGCTAATGACGGTTTTTTTAGGCTGGTTATGGTCTATAGGTAAAGGCTTGCAAGACAAAATTCCAGAGGAGTTTCGCTTGGATACAAAGTGGTTTCAAATTGCCATCATCTATTCAGTAGCCTATTATATTGTTTTCGCCTTCGCAATGAGCTGGTTTATGGATGAGGTGCTTTCTCAAGTATCCTTTCCTACTAGTCCTCAATCGCCTTTTGGGCCTTCAGGCTTATTGCCTTCTGGAAACCCTGCAATGATGTTGATCGTTCCTTTTCACTTCCTCGCTATAGGGTGCATGTTCTATTCGATGTTTTTTGCTGGCAAAACCCTCAAAACGGCTGAATTGAAGCGAAAGGTGGATTTGTCCGATTTCGTTCTTGAATTTATGCTGTTCTGGTTTTATCCGGTTGGCGTGTGGTTTATTCAGCCTAAAGTAAATACGCTCGCTAAGTCAGAGATTGAAGAGTCATGAAAATCCACATCTTCGGTGCCTCTGGATCGGGGACTACTAGTCTTGGAGAAGCCCTTTCGCAGCGCTGGTCCTACACCCATCTTGATGCGGACGATTATTATTGGGTGAAAACTGATCCGCCTTTTCAAGAAAAAATTCCCATCGAAAAACGCAATGCCCGGATTACGGAGGATTTTGAGGCTTTAGAAAATGTCATTATCAGTGGCTCGATGGTGAGTTGGGGGCCAGAGTGGACGCATGCTTATGACTATGCGATATTTTTGTACGTGCCGCCTGCACTTCGCTTAGAGCGCCTGCGCGCGCGTGAAGTCGAGCGATATGGAAAGCTCTTAGACACAAATCCGACTTTTAAACAAAACTCTGAAGCATTCCTCACTTGGGCCAGCCAATACGACGAAGGCACCTTTACAGGTAGAAGCCTCGCTGTCCACGAGCGTTGGATCGAGCAGTTGACCTGTCCGGTTATTCGCCTCGACAATACCGGCACAATGGATGACTTGGTAGCAGAGGTCGCTATTATTTTTGCTAATTTCGCGGAAAACGATTTTTAACCACATTATAAATCCAACCACGCGATGCCAAAAGGAATTTTTAACGTACCAAGCCCTTACAATGAGCCTATATACGGTTACGCACCAGGTTCTCCTGAACGCGCCAAGCTAAAGTCAGCCCTTGCTGAAATGTCTGGTGAGGTGATGGACATTCCGATGTACATCGGTGGGAAAGAGGTTCGTACCGATGATAAAAGGAGCTGTTCGCCTCCACATAATCATCAGCATGTAACTGCACATTATAGCCACGGTGATAAGTCGCATGTGCAGGCAGCGATTGATGCCGCGCTTGAAGCGAAGCCAAGTTGGGAAGCCATGTCATGGGAGCATCGTGCTTCTATCTTCCTCAAAGCTGCTGAGCTTATCGCTGGGCCATATCGTTACAGAATGAATGCCGGCACCATGCTCGCGCAGTCAAAAAATGCTTACCAAAGTGAAATTGACTCAGTATGTGAGTTGGTGGACTTCCTGCGCTTCAATGTGCAGTATATGACTGAGATTTATGCAGAGCAGCCTACCTCTTCTCCTGGAGTATGGAATCGCCTGGAGTATCGTCCATTGGAAGGATTTGTGTTCTGTATCACGCCGTTCAACTTTACTGCGATTGCAGGTAACCTTCCTGCCTCTGCGGCGATGATGGGTAATACTTGTGTGTGGAAAGCTGCTGAGAGCCAGATTTATTCTGCCAATATCGTGATGGAAATATTCCGCGAAGCGGGCCTTCCTGATGGCGTTATCAACCTTGTTTATGTCGATGGACCTGACGCGGGCGATGTCGTATTTGAACATCCTGAATTTGCAGGTTTGCACTTCACAGGTTCTACCGGCGTATTCCAGCATCTTTGGAAGACGATTGGTGCCAATATTTCGAAGTACAAGAGTTATCCTCGCATCGTAGGTGAGACAGGTGGAAAAGACTATATCGTAATTCACGAAAAGGCAGATGCCAAAGCTGCTGCTGTAGCGATGTCTCGTGGTGCATTTGAATTCCAGGGCCAGAAGTGTTCTGCTGCTTCACGTGTGTACCTGAGTGCAAAGCTGTATGATGAAGTGATGGAAAAAGTGCTGGCTGATGTTGCTACTTTCAAAATGGGCGGCACTGAGGATTTCTCCAACTATATCAATGCGGTGATTGATGAGCGTTCGTTTGACAAAATCGCTGCTTATCTCGACGATGTAAAAGCGTCTGATGATGCTGAGATCGTCATTGGCGGTGGTTATGATAAGTCTAAAGGATATTTCATTGAGCCGACCATTATCGTCACAGAGAATCCTAAGTTCAGAACGATGTGCGAAGAGATCTTCGGCCCGGTTCTGACTGTGTATAAATATGATGATGACAAGTTTGACGAGATGCTTGACATTCTTGACGAAACTAGCCCTTATGCGTTGACAGGTGCGTTCTTCTCACAAGATCGCCATGTGATCGACAAGGCGGCTCGTCGCCTTCAGCATACTGCTGGTAACTTCTACATCAATGATAAGCCTACTGGCGCAGTTGTAGGCCAGCAGCCATTCGGCGGTGGCCGTGGCTCAGGTACCAATGATAAGGCTGGTTCTCACTTGAACCTTCTTCGCTGGGTATCACCACGCACGATCAAGGAAACCTTTACTCCTCCGCACGATTATCGCTATCCGTATTTGGGTGAGTAGGGGAGTTTTGTTTCTGTAAAAAATCTGATCTCTGATTTCGTATGTAGTATCTCGTATGTCTACAAAGATTTTTGAAAATCAAGATCAGTATTTAGAAGATAATGAAAATGGCCAAATTGCTGATTATCAGCAGTTTGGCCATTTTAAGTAAGTGGTTAAAAGAAACCCCACACTCAAATTTTTTTGTCATTTCGAACCCTTCGGCGTAGCTCAGGGCAGGCTCGTGAGAAATCTT
>JBGCFB010000148.1:0-64664 GCA_045106685.1 Bacteroidia bacterium
TGATACTGCATATTGAAATCGAGGGTAGCGCGATAGCGACCATCCGCTGAAATCAAATAGGCCCTTTGGTACGAATTCAGCAAAACAGGAAATAAAGCAATGAGGTCGGGATTTTGCTGGTTTACTTCTTCTGTTAAAGGAGAAAGCTTGTTTAGCGAAAATGGCTGAACCGGAATAAGACGCTTTGAGCCAAGTTCGTTCTGTTTGATTTTGGTTTCAAAAATGGGATTCACTATTTCGGATGGATTCTCTCCGTACCATCTTACCCGATACTTTTTCCTGGACCCAACACCTGAGGTATTGAGATGGTAGGTGAGTAAGTCAGTGTTGTCAAAATAAATGTTATTGACCTGACGGTCGGCGTGATGCTCGCGAAAGCCGGCAGGGTGCAAGGCAAGCATCTGTTTCACCTCCGCGAGGGATTGTAAGGTGATTCGATATTTTCGCTCAAATCTCACGCTAAATCGTTTCTACTTCTTGCCCTTCAAGCCTCAGTACAGAGCCTTTTTCAATCAAATGCAGGCGCTTGAGATTGTCGACCTTATGGCTTTTTACTTCGATATAGGCAGGGCCATATTCAGGCTTTTTTTGATATGCAGAAAAGCCCGTTTCGCAGTCTATCAAGTGAATAGACTCAATCATCAAGCGCGACAAGTCTTTTGAAGCAACTCCCAATACAGCATCTTGAATCGTTGCCGAGATAATCTTTACTGTTGCTTCTTCACCTACACTTATTCCTTTATCGCCAGGAGAAATCACGCTGCAATCTATGATGTCAATCAGACTGCCAGAGAAGTCCATACCGTCATTTCCCGTTTTTCTAAATACACAATTTTGCACCTTTCCTTTACAAAAATCAGCATCAAATCCGTCAGCGAAGGTGTTGGCTATCAGGCTGTTATCCATCGTGAAGTCACAGCGAATGAGGTTGAGTGCATCTTCACAAATGTTCCCCGTAAAGGAGCATTGATGGATTGTGATTTCGCTTTCGAAAAATGTGACCGCGCCTGTCAAGGACCATTTGTCTTTGATCAATGTATTGAAGCCATCAAAGGAAACATAGCTTAAGGATGAAGCTTCTTTTGCTTGTAGCACGGTAAAGCCTTTGGCGCTTTTGTCCGATGAAAAAATCTTAATCCTTGCTTCAGGATCACCTTGCATAACGACTGCAGAACGCGATATAAAGCTGGCTCCTTTGATCATATCCAGCGACACGCCAGCTGCAAAGCTAACCTCATATCCTTGCGGAATTATGATGTCGGTTGCGACCTGATAACGACCTGCTGGGAAATGCACCTTTTTACCTGCAACCTGATACACATCATTGCTGGAAAGTTGAATATTTTCAAATAACGCTTGTGGAGGTGTAATAGGGCTGGCCGCAGGAACTGGAGAAACATTTGATACAAATACGCTATCTAATCCTGGAACACGGTAGAATATAACGCGAGGCTTATCTGTAGTTGGAATTACCTGGAAGTCCATTGGTAAGTTCGGCGAATATGGCTTAAGCCAGACGGCGCTATCCAGTGTAATCTTCATCTTTGCTTTGATGTCACCGTATCCGATCACCTGCAAAGGCAAAGCATGGCCGTTGGCGACTTGAAGGAGGTCGCCACGTTCTTGATGGCAGCGCAAGGCATTCTGCATCGGGAACATAAGCCCTTTGATCCTATTCGCTGATATCAGAAATTCGTTTTTGTCAAAGCGGTATTTAGGATATTCCTCACTCAGGAGTGATTCGCGTTGTTCGATGGGCTCTTCCATATTAATGAAAAAATTGTCCACTTCATCACCGCTGGTATATTGCCAGAGGTAGGCGATATATCGCTCTACAAAGGCTTCATCGAGAAATAGTCGAGTCAATAAATCGACTTCAGGATCACCTGTAGGCTTGGCTTGCTGAAATAGCATAAAGGGCCTTTCGATCCAGTTGAATGAAGAGCCATAGACATAGCCATCGTAGCCGATAGGTTCCAGTTTGCCGATAACAGGATTATAGTAGAAGCGTTGATTGTGCCAAAAAAGCCCGTGATAGGCCTGGAAGATGTCGGTAATCGCAAAGTAGCGCGCCAGCCTGTCCAGGTCAAATACCTCATCCACGGTTTTGGTGCCAAAACGATAGGCCTCCATCAGACTATGAGCAAGTTCTACCTGGTTGGCGAGTGTCGGATTTTTGAGGCTTTGGTTTTGGCGAAAAGCGGCTACTTCCGAAGTCTCATATTGGTTGAGTTTGGTTTCGGTTACTTTGGGGCCAAGCGCATTGTGCGTGTTGCGCATACGCGCCTTCCACATGCCTTCCTCTGTGAATTTTACGATAGGACCTTCACGCCGACCTCTGAACTCCAGCAATTGCTTGTCAAAGTGTTCTTCGTATGCATATGGCCCTAGATTTTTGCCATTAAAAAAGAGTCTTACAAAATCATAGCGCGGACATAAAATATCTTCTTTGATCAAAAACTGGTGGTAGACCCATTCGGAAATGAAGTTACGCGCTCCCGGATTTTGAAGTGAAAAAGTCATAAGACGATTCCAGTTCTGAGGCGCTTTGACCTTGATACGGAATGACCATTTGTCACCTCGCAGGTGGTCCATGAGGTCGCCTTTGAGGCGCATTTTTACCTTGATCTCTTCATCCTTGCGGCCGATTTTACCTTTTACCCAATCATCATCTTCAGTTTCCAGCAGCAGCTTTTTCAATGCTTCATCGCGCTTGCCTGTCAACTTGCGCATGCCTTTTTCACTTACGCGCAGGTCTACAAAGTTGAATGTCGTGTCACGGGCATATTTTACAAAAGCGGGTTCTTCATAGGCTAGTTTTTTAATCACCATATCATCGAACCAGCACGCTGCGCCAGGATTATAGATATATGTCTTGACCTCGTTTCCATCAAAATCAGATGGGATTACAAAGCGAATCCGCACATACTCCCAGCCGTTTTCGGCTGCCTTCTCCGGCATTACCTGGGCATAGCGCTTGTCCCAATCGTCCAGACTGACGATAAGCCTACCAGCGTTTTGCGCCGCCACACCTTCCATCCTATAACGCCATACTCCCACCTCGATGCGGTCTCCACCAGAAACGTATGGCCCAAGGTCAAATCCTAAAGCATACGGATGTTTATCATCTGCTTTGCAGGAATAACGGCCCGATCTAGCGTGTAGGCTATCTTGCTGTAAGCCAGCCCCAAAACGATATTGGCCCATCTTATAGAGATGGTAATCGCCTTCCGTTACAGCAGTATCGGCATTACACGTGATGGTCAGCAGATCAGAGTTTGTTTCAAGGGCTCCTTTCTCTGAGGCTTTGTTCCAAATTTTGCCCAAAGCAAAAATAGCAAGCACCAATATAATCACCCCAAGCCCCCAAAAGAGGCGAGAGGAGGATACTATGCGTTTGGACTGGTCCTTTACGATCATGCTTTCGAACCTTTAGATACCCAGGCTGGGTTGGTCGATAAGTGAGATGCTGCTTTTTGGGGAAATGCCCATAACGGCTTTGCGAACGGCTTCTACGGCACTGAGTGAGTCAGCTTTGACCAGATAGGACAAGTTAAGTCCGTCTGCTTGCTGGTCCATTCGCTTCAATTCTACATAGGAGAGGTGCTGTGAAAAAAGTGCCGTCACTGCTTCCACATCAGTAAGGTCTGTGCGAATATTGAGGTACATGCCGTCATGCTTTTTGAACGACATCTTTCCACCATACTTATTATTGATAAGGACAGTCGCCAGAATGACCACATAGACGATAAGCGACAGGATAGGCTGGCCGGCACCACAACCCAAGCCAATCGCTATGACTAGAAACAAATAGACCAGTTCTTCCGGGTCTTTGATCGCTGCGCGAAAGCGCACAATCGAAAGCGCACCCACAAGGCCCAGCGAAAGGGCGATCGATGACTGCACGATCGTAATGATGAGCATGGTCGTGAGACCGAGCGGTATAAAATTATTGGAAAAGCGGCTTCTGTTTGAGACTGCTTGACCAAAACGGATGTAAAAAAAACGCAAGAAAGCGAGCAAAGGAATCGCAAAAGCGAGTCCAATTATAAAATCAATAATATTGATGCTCTGACTAAACTGCTCGAGATATTGTTCAAATTTTCCCATGTATGTTTTTAACCCTTGTATGACACGCGGTTAACACGGCGGTAAAAGTATGGATTTTGACAGGAAGAAGAAAAGCTTTGCCATATTGAGGTATGGCTTTCTTATAAAAACATAAATCGATTACCTTGATGGTCATAAAAGTCATCTCAGATGCCGTATTTCTGATCTCGGATGTGGTATCAGGGCTGTCATTCATTTTTTCGAAATAAATAAAACAATCCTTTTCCTTATAAAACGAGCCTAAACCAACAAAACCCTTTTGTGGCCTGAGCGGAGTCGAAGGCCCCTCAACCAAAAATCTACAAATTTTCTTGCCGTTATGGCTTCGACTCCGCTCAGCCACCAGCTATTTAGCTGGTGAAAATGGCGATTAAAGACGCCACGGCGCCATTATTATTTCATTTTTTTTGAATGAACACCCCTAATGTAGTATCTCCCAAAAGCTGGGAAGGATAAAGTAGAAATACGAGATACTGCATACGAAATACGACATCAGATTTTATAAGAAAGCCCTCATCCTAAAGCCTCTACCATGCCTGCCATCTCCATCTTAATGTCTGTATATAATGCTGCGACCAGCCTGCCTTCCACGTTGGATAGCATCGTGAGTCAGTCGTATACTGATTGGGAACTGATAGCAGTGGATGACGGCTCTACGGATGGCTCACTTGTCATTTTGCAAAGCTGGTCAGCTGAGGATCAGCGTATCAAGGTATTGCCGCTTGCCCATCATGGCATTGTCGATGCGTTGAATGTTGGGCTTGAGCATGTGACTGCGCCACTCATAGCCCGCATGGATGCCGATGATGTTATGCATACTCATCGTTTGGAAAAGCAGTATGATTATATGCTTCGCAATCCCGATGTAGGGGTTGTGAGTAGCCTGGTAAGGCATGTAGGTGATGAGTCCCAAAAGGGCTACGCCCGGCATGTCGCCTGGATCAATGGCCTGATCAGTCATGAGGAAATGGCGGTTAATCGCTTTGTCGATGCGCCCATTGCCAATCCCTCGGTTATGTTCAGAGCAGAATGTATCCGGGATTATGGAGGCTATCGCAAAGGCGATTTCCCTGAAGATTATGAATTCTGGCTCCGTTGGCTGGAAGCTGGAGTCCGCATGGCAAAAGTGCCGGAAGTATTACTTGACTGGCACGACGGGCCAGGTCGGATTACGCGCCACCACCCGATGTATCGCGACGAAGCTTTTACCAATATTAAAGCGCCTTACCTGATGCGATGGCTTGAACAGCATAATCCTTATCATCCTCAGGTCGTCGTTTGGGGAGCTGGAAGAAAGTCACGTAAGCGCTTGCAACCGCTTTTAGACCTTGGCTTGAAGGTGGTAGCGTACATTGATATTAAAAGTGAAGGCCGGCAACTTGATGCTCCAGTAATAAATTATCGAAATATTGGAACATTGAAGGACGTTTTTGTGTTGTCGATCGTGAATAAAATAGGGGCGCAGAAAGAAATTTGCGAGTATCTGGAAAAGCATGATTTTGTACTTGGAAAAAACTTCATAGTGACTTAGAATTTTTTTCCCTGTCAAAGCAGAAATACGCTAATTTTTATTTGTACTTTTGCAAAAAACCAACGCATACAAAAAAATACCAGAAAATGTCAGAAACAAGCCATCCCGCCACCGTAGAACTACATATCAATGGTCAAGCACACGAACTAACTGTTGTGGAAGGAACCATGGGCGATAAAGGAATCCAGATTCCTAAACTGCTCGGTACCACAGGCCATGTTACTTTGGATGTAGGCTACAAAAATACTGGTGCCACTACCAGTGCAATCACGTTCATCAATGGTTCTGAAGGGGTGCTTCTACACCGCGGATATTCCATCGAAGAATTAGCGGATAAGGCTAGCTTTAGCGAGATCATGTATCTCTTACTACACGGCGAACTGCCTACTCAATCTCAGCTTGATGATTTGAATGGAAATCTGGCTAAGTATGCAGAAGTACCTGCCGAGGTTAAAACGATTCTTGATGCCATGCCTCAGTCGTCGCATCCGATGGCCTTTATGACTACGGCGCTTGCTGCACTTTCTGGAAACTATTCCCATATGCTCGATTCCTGGACTGATGAAGAAGTTCGTTGGGAGTCGATCTATCGTTTGTTGGGACACATGCCTACATTGACTGCCTATGTGCACCGTCGTAATGCTGGCTTGCCATATATCGATCCTAAACCTGAACTAGGATATGTCGAGAACTTCCTGAACATGATGTTTGGTGAAGTAGATAAAGACGTTGCTGAAGCAATCGATACATTACTCGTATTGCATGCAGATCATGAGCAAAACTGCTCTGCTTCATCTGTGCGTTTGGTAGGATCATCACATGTGAACTTGTTTGCAGCGGTTGCTGCTGGTAATGCAGCCCTTTGGGGACCACTTCACGGTGGAGCCAACCAGAAGGTTGTCGAGATGCTTGCAAACATCATTGCAGATGGTGGCGACACTGAGAAGTACATCGCTAAAGCAAAAGACAAGTCTGATCCATTCCGCTTGATGGGATTTGGTCACCGTGTATATAAAAATCTTGATCCTCGTGCCAAAGTAATTAAGGCATATGCAGATAAGGTGCTCGACGCACTTGATGTAGATGATCCTGCACTTCCTATTGCTAAAGGCTTGGAAAAAGCTGCATTGGAGGACGAGTACTTCGCATCACGTAAGCTTTTCCCGAATGTTGATTTTTACTCTGGCTTGATTTATAAAGCACTTGATATTCCGGTTGATATGTTCACCGTCATGTTTGCTTTGGGACGCCTTCCAGGATGGATTTCACAGTGGAAAGAGATGCGCGAAGACGCACAGCCTATCGGCCGTCCACGCCAGATTTATCTTGGCGAAGCGAAGCGTCCTTATGTATCGATTGAAAACAGAGACTAATACATTTGTCATGATTCATTGATAATTAATCATGAACAATTATCAATGAATAGTTTAATCGATAATTGTTCATGATCTAATGGCGAATGATTAATTATGAAAGCCTATCTGCAACTGCTGGAAGATGTTATGCAAAACGGTAGCGACCGGGGAGACCGGACGGGTACTGGTACGCGAGCAGTATTTGGCCGGCAGTTGCGGTTTGATCTTTCAGAAGGCTTTCCGCTCGTTACTACTAAAAAGGTTCATACCCGTTCCATCATTCATGAGCTATTGTGGTTCCTGAAAGGCGAAAGCAATATCGCCTACCTGAAGGAAAACAAGGTCCGCATTTGGGATCCCTGGGCTGATGAAGACGGAAACCTGGGGCCTGTTTACGGCGTCCAGTGGAGATCGTGGATGGGAGCCAACGGCGAAACGATCGATCAAATTTCGCAAGTAGTAGAAGCAATAAAAAAGAATCCTAATTCAAGAAGGCACATTGTAAGTGCCTGGAATGTAGGGCAGCTTACTGAAATGGCCCTTCCGCCATGTCACGCCTTTTTTCAGTTTTTTGTGGCAGATGGCAAACTCTCCTGTCAATTATATCAGCGAAGCGCTGACTTGTTTATTGGAGTTCCTTTCAATATCGCGAGTTATGCATTACTAACCTGTATGGTTGCGCATGTCTGTGATCTGGAAGCTGGTGATTTTGTGCACACCTTTGGTGATGCGCATATCTATCACAATCATTATGATCAGGTCAAACTTCAACTAAGCCGCGATACACTCGCACTTCCACAGTTGAAGCTAAATCCAGAGGTCAAGTCCATTTTTGATTTTAAATACGAAGACATCGAGATTCTTAATTACGAATCTCATGCTGTAATTAAAGCTCCTGTTGCTGTTTGATGAATAATTAGCTGATTTGAAGATTTGATAATTAGCTGATCTCCACATAATCAAATCAGCTAATCAACCAATCAGCTAATCATCAAATCACCCAGATGCTTAACATCCTTATACTTGAAGATGACCCTTTGTTCGCCATTGACATAGAAATGTGTGTCGACGAGCTTGGGTATACCAAGTTGGGAGTATTTGACAGGGCGGAGGATGCGCTTACCTATCTAGGCAAGCATCAGGCAGATATGCTGATCTGTGATATTCAGTTAAAAGGAGAACTGACAGGTTTGGACGTGGCTGCCTGGGCTGGCAAAAAAAATGTTCCCGTTGTGTTTGTCACGAGTTTTCTGGATGACGAAACCTTCGCCAAGGCGAAGGCCTTGGCCCCTTGTGCCTATATTATCAAGCCATTTAAAGCCGGAGATCTCCAGCGTGCGCTTGAACTTGCAGCTTTACAAGTAGAGCCAGGAAATAAAGAAAAGGACACGGAAAACATTTATCATCCGGGAAAACCTTTTTTCCTCAAGCATAAAAACAAGCTAAAAAAAGTAGCCGCTGAAGATATCCAGTATATCGTATCGGACGGGAATTATGCTACAATCGTAACAAAACAAGGGCGCTTTGTAGTAAAGCGCTCCTTGTTGAATATTGCAAAGTCGTTGCCTGAGGAAATCTTTGTGCGCGTGCACCGCTCCTACCTCGTGAAGTTTGAGGCTATTGATAATATCTATCCTGATAGCCAGGAAATAGGCATTGGAGAAGAGCGCATTCCGCTTGGTAGAGCTTACAAAGCTGGCCTTATGGAACGATTTCAGGTGCTTTAAGGCTTATTATGCCAAAGATCCGGGTGCTTAATAGAAATTAGGGAGCTTGCCAAATAAAGCGCCCATTCTTTAAGAAAGCTTCAATCTGTTCTACACTTTGGCTTGATTTACGTCCCACACCTTCTTCGCTGTTAAAAGCATTATGAGGAGTACAAATAGCCTTGGGGTGACGAGACATTGCAAGCGTTGCCTGTACTTCAGGGTGATCGGAAGGAATGCCTTCACGTAGTACACCTGCAAGCGATTTTTCCTGCTCATATACATCGATACCTACGCCACCAAGATGTCCTTCTTCGAGTAGCTTGATCAGTACGCTACTGTGCGAAAGCTCGCCACGGGATATATTAATAAAGAGCATGCCTGGTTTCGCTTTTTTCAAAACATCATAACTGAAAAAGCCAACATTATTATGGGTCAGGTCCATGGCGCAAACACAGATGTCAGCCTGTGCCAATCCATCTTCAAGACTGACATAATTGACATCTTCTTTTTCGTGATTAAGGTCGACGCCAAGTGTTTTCATATCCAGTCCATTACCAATGCGGATGACCTCATAACCGATATTTCCTACGCCTACTACCAGTAAGGTTTTTTCGGCAGTTTCACGTCCGGTAAGACCGTCACGGTGGAAGCGAGTGAAGTGCTCTAGCTGTTGTGGAAGCTTGCGCAGTAAGGACATCCACAATAGCATCGCTTGTTCTGCTACTGCTCTGTGACAATACAAAGGCAGGTAGCCAAGGCTCAGATTCGGAGCGACGCGTTCGCGATAGGCGCGTAGATGGTCATAACCAGTACTCCTGGAGAGAATCGCCTGAAGCGAAGAAGCCCACTCGTCAGGAATAACTGACTGGGTCCGCAAGCTTATCACGGGCGCCGGAGGCGTATCTGAGCCATATTCCTGGATAGTCTTCCAGGTAAAGCCGGCTTTGATATGATCGGGAAGGTAGTGTTTGATTGCCTCTTCTTCTTCTTCAAAGGCTTCGTAAAAAAAGATATCCATGTTTAGGAGTTCAAAGTTTCTGGTTTAAAGTCTAAAGTTCTAAAAAGGTAATTGAGGAAAATAATCTTTTTCAATAAAAAATGCCCAACCTTTTATAAAGGCTGGGCATGAAGGGGCTTATTAACTTGTGTAATTATGCTTGGTGCACGACACGCTGTGGGAATGGAATATCAATTCCTGCTTTATCAAGCGCGATTTTACAATCTTCGGTTACACCAAAGTAGACGTCCCAGTAGTTAGCTGGAGTCGCCCATGGACGTACTGCAAGATTTACAGAGCTGTCGCCTAGTTCTTGTACATTCACAGAAGGAGCTGGGCTTGTCATAACCTTAGGATTATTTTGCATAGCCTGCATAAGCACTTCTCTGGCTTTTTTAATGTCTTCACCATATCCAATACCGACTACGAGGTCTACACGTAGTTTTCCGTCGGTAGTATAATTGGTTATATCGCCATTCGAAAGTGGGCCATTAGGGAGAAGAACTGTTTTGTTATCAGGAGTAAGGAGTGATGTGATGAAAATATTAATTGCAGTCACATTACCTGTATGTCCTTGAGCTTCAATAAGGTCACCTGTTTTGAAAGGCTTAAACAATAGGATCATAACGCCACCTGCAAAGTTTGCAAGGCTACCCTGGAGGGCCAAACCTACGGCAAGACCAGCTGCACCAAGAAGGGCGATAATACCTGTCATTTCGATGCCTACTGCATCAGCGGCAGCGAGCAATACAACGACCTTGAGTAAAACGCTAACCATACTTCCCAGGAATGAGCTAAGCTCAGCGGATAAGCCTCTACTATCGATAGCGCGGCGTACCATCTTGGTTACCCAGCCAGCTATCCAGAAGCCAATGATAAGTATAGCAATCGCTTTTAAGAGCGGAATACCATATTGAGATACTAATTCGAGAATTGTGTCAAGACTTAAATCCATAATGTGATGTGTGTTGCTTTTTTGAAAAAAATAGAATTGATATAATTAGAGACTTGAAAACTGAAATTTGTCACAGAAAAGGAGATCTTTTTATAAAAAAATTAATTGGAAGGCATTTTTCTAAATACAAGCTCCTCAATATTCATGACCAGCGAATCCAGCTTCGCCGGTGTATTCATGCGTAGATAGATGTCTTTGGTGCCTTTCTCCAGCGTGCAGGCTAGCTTGACTGCTGGAAGATCACTGACATTAGGATTGTCATAGCTATCCTCATATTGGAACATATTTGCCTGCTTGAGAGTGTAGACGAGTTTTCGTAACTGAGACGTATTCAACCTGGAACGGACATGCTTGGGTTCTGGAGCAAAGCGCACTGCTTTGTATTCGATGGCTCCTTCATCATCTACTTGTAACGTGTAAGCCGGACAGCGCCCAAAGCACATGGTGCGCTCAAGACTCAGCTGAAAATTATCAGGAATTACCGTTTGGCGTACTTCTTTAGTTCCCCCACAAGCAGACAAAACTAGGAGGAGGCATGTAGTCATGTAAATGTATCTTGGCATAAGCTGGTTTTGTTAAAGTCCAACAAAACTATATAAAAAAGGCTACTGGCTTTTGGCCTTCAGCTGCTGACCAAAAAATAGAAAAGCGATATGAGCTTTAAAGCTAGTAGCCAACAAAATTCTTTATATTAGCATCATGAAGTCCAAACGTGCAATTCCAATCCTCATTCTCCTCTTCATCACTGCCTTGGCATTTTCATCTTGCAAGATGTTTAAAGGTGATCCTCGAAAAAACTGCAATCATCCTGAGCATGGTAAATACATGCAGCAGAAGCGCATGAAAAAAGCGGGATTATAAGCTTCGCAAGACACGCGATACATGGGAAATAGGCGTATATGGCTCGGTCTGGGCGGTTTTATTTTATTGCTAGTTTTAGGATGGCTTATTACCAAAGCGCTTAAGGACAAGCAACATCCTGACTGGACAGCATTGGACCAGCGACTGGTCGCACCTTATAGTCAAGCGGCTGCGCTGCCCGATTCTCTCCAACAACTTTGGAACGAACATCATCATGTAATTGCAGAGGATGACTCGCTGGCATGGCGTATTTTTTCTACTCCTTTTGCTCCAAGCTTAAGTTGGAAAAAATGGAAACAATGGTTCAAAATTGTCCAAAAACAACGTTTCGTAACCGTGTCGGGAGTGAGTGGAGCTGGAGCCACTACGCTTTTTTCACGACTGGCTGCAAGTTTAGTATCGAGTCAGGAACATCTGCTTGAGGTGCGTTGCGCTCCTCGTTTTGATTTGGAATATCATCGTCAGTATATCGGATATCGAAATGATGATGGTAAATTTCAAAAAGGCGAAATTCTCAAGTTGATGGAGAAATGTGAGCAACATCCACAGGAGCATTTTATCGTTTACCTCGACAATTTTGATAAAATTAATCCTGAGACTTTCTTTGGACCTGAACTTTGGGAAAAGCTGGATGATGCCCGTTTTGAATGCATACTCGGTGGCAAGGCTATAGAAATTCCAAGCAATCTGACATTTATTGCGCTGGTGCATACAGGCGCTTCTTCTCGTATCAAGTTGAATAATGAGCATTTTCGCCGCTTGGGTGGCTTGCATGTGCTCGCTCCTTCTGAGGAGGAATTGATTCTTTATTTGCGCGAAAAAAAGAAAGAGGCCATTAATGAAAATGATTCTGAATCACTTGTCTACCTGAATGATAGCGTAGGCATTAAGCACTTTGTGTTTGCCTTCACGCACATCAACGGATGGATCGAAAAAGAGTATGGAAGTGGCTACCAGTTAGGGCAATGGAGCAGCGTGCGCAAGTTGTATGAAAAGCCATTAGAGGAAACTTTCAAGGTCTTTGCCAACCATGTATCTGCACTAAAACCAGAAAATCAATTAAGCCTTAATCGGCTGGAGCCCATTCGTTACAGAATTGAAAACGAGGGAGCTATTAAGCATTCAAATTGGTTGGCGACGCAATTCCGCATGCTGGAGGCGAAGGGTTTTCTGACCGAATTTGTCGTTGGGCTTAGCTTTTTGCTTATCACGGGTTTATTCAGTTTTTGGTTTTTGCGAAAAAGGAAGAAAAGCCTTCGTTCCAAACTCGCACAGGCTTATGGGATCATGGAGCGGTTTGAGAAGCAGCTCATTGATGTCACCGATGCTGACAAGCAGATGAAGGAGGTGAAGCAAGAAGTCGATAACATGGTGAGCGAAAGTAAACTGGATTATCAGGAAGCGGTCTTCTTTTATGTCTTTTTGGAAGATAAAATGAAGCGACTGGAAATCGCACGCTCCACACACGAAAATTTCAGGCAACTGGTAGATGTGTTTCTGGAGGATGGGGTGCTTAGCGAATCAGAGTACGAAAAGCTTCAGCAATTTTTGGAACAAATAAAACCGCGCATCTCAGAAGCACATTACGCAGGCTATGCTGAAGAAATAGCGAAACTTAGGCAAGAATATCGAGGTTAGCTTCTGGCTTCTGGCTACTGGCTACTGGAATCAAGTTGATTTCTATCGGAGCTGCATTTTGAAAACAAAAAAACCGATTGATGCCTTAAACATCAATCGGCTTATTCGGTATGCAATCGCTAATCGCTAATCGCTAATCGCTAATCGCTAATCGCTAATCGCTAGTTGGCAACAGCAGCGCTCATTTTGCCTGAAAGAACAGACTTAGGCACAGCGCCTACTTGCTTGTCCACTACTTCGCCATTTTTGAAGATAAGCAGCGTAGGAATGCTCATTACGCCGTACTTAGCAGCGGTTTCACGATTCTTATCGACGTCCAGTTTTCCGATAACGGCAGTCTCGCCGAGGTCGTCAACAAGTTCTTCAAGAACAGGAGCGATCATTTTACAAGGTCCGCACCATACTGCCCAAAAGTCAACCAATACTGGCTTGTCGCTGTTGAGTACGAGTTCTTCAAAGTTGCCGTCGGTAAATTCTATTGCTTTTCCCATGATTATGTGTTTGAGTAAATTATGTAGATGGAGGGTAAAACGGGTGTTTATTTAAAAGGTTATGCAAACATAACGCTTTCGTTATATAGACGCAATCTGAGCTGAAAGGACACATATGGCTATCGTCTGGCTGACAAATAGGATCGCAATCTGTACCTTTGTTTTCTGAATGACAAAGACTCCAATCCTGGAAGCTGCTTTTGAGTTTTTATACAAATATTAAAACCCTTTTCAGAAGGTTTGTCGCAAGTAGAAGACATTCTTTCAATCTGGCCAATCGCGTGATGCTTCTGGGCGGATTCGTTATTGCGGTCACGCTTATTTTGCCTCGACAGCGCGTTCTTGACTTTCAGTACGAGGTAGGCCGTTCTTGGGAAAGCGCTGATCTGGTAGCAGAGTTTGATTTCCCGGTTTTCAAAGGTGAAAACGAAGTGCTTGCACTTAAAGAGAAAGCAAAGTCGGATGTGCTCCAGGTGTATACGCGCGATACTTCCGTAGAGAGCCAAGTGGAAAACGCCTTTGGGACTCATCTTTTCAGGTTACTTGAGGAGCAGAAAAGGTTAGCCAGTGCAAAGTTGCGCGGTGATACTCTATCTTATAAAGGCCTATTAAAGCAAAGCTCATTTCTTAAATTCGATCTGGACCCATTGGGATTTGTCGCCGATACCGGCAAGGTATTGCCCGTATGGTATGAGAAAGCTTCTACCCAGGGAAGAGCTACTATAGCGCGAGTTTATGGCGAAAGCATGGGCGTTATTGTTGGTAAAAGAGATACATTTTCTGCTTTTATCAATGTGCAAAATACAGCAGGGGCAAGTAAGGCTTTACCTGCAAGTGCTTTCGCATTTGAATATGAAATTGATAAAAAGCTCTTGGAAACATCAAGCGAAGTTTCTGCTGAGCGACTTGGAGCACTCGTATTAGAACAATATATCGAGCCAGACCTACTCTATAATCCATTGCTTACACGGCGCGAACAGAATCGGATTTCAAGTCTGATTACGCCTATTTCCGGCTTTTTTGAAAAAGGCCGGACCATTATCGGTCGTGGTGACCTCGTCAATGAGCAAGCTTATCGCCGCATCCAGTCTTACCTGAGAGAAGGCGAACGGGTACTCGATACCAAGAACTGGCTTCAGCAGGTCTTGAGTCAGATGTTGGTTGTCTTTTTACTGATCGGAATTCTCATTATTTACTTGCGGGTAAATCAGCCCAGACTATATTTCGATACTTCAAAATTGGGCCTCATCCTGACGACGCTTTTTCTCACGGTGCTTGCGATGGTTCTTACGCTTCAGTTAGAGCAAATAATAGGACGCACGCCTCGGGCCATCTCCTTTATTTATCTCGCGCCGACCTGCATGGCGGCGGTGCTACTTTCAAACTTTTTTGACTCCAGGACAGGCTTTATCGCAAATTTGATTGCAGCGCTTTTTGGGGCAGTATTGATTCAAAGAGGCCTAGGTTTTGCTTTTGTTCAAATCATCGCCGGAACGGTTGCCATCTATAGCTTGCGGCGCTTGCGTGATCGTAGAGTATTCTTTTACACACTCATTTATGTACTGGTCGCTTATGTTGTCAGCTTCTTTGCCTATGAGCTTTTTAGCAAAGGAAACCTGCACACGATTCACTACGAGACGATTATTCTATTAGTGTTCAATGTCGCCCTGACCTTTTTGGCTTATCCATCTGTATATGCTTTTGAAAGGCTTTTTGGGGTCACTTCAGATTTGGCCTTTTTGGAATTACTGGATACCAATCATCCGTTATTGCACAAACTGGCGCGGCGCGCTCCAGGTACCTTCCAGCATAGCCTTCAGGTAGCGAATCTGGCTGAAAGCCTGGTGCAGGTTTTGGGAGGAAATCCGCTACTAACGCATGTTGGAGCCCTGTATCATGATATTGGCAAGCTCAAAAACCCGGACTATTTCATCGAAAATTCTAATCTGGAAGACACACCTCATAAGCGCATTCATTGTACTGAAAGTGCCAAGATCATCATTGACCATGTGAAAGACGGGGTGAAGATGGCTGAGAAACATCACCTTCCGCGTGAGATTATCAACTTCATTGAAACGCACCACGGGACTACCCGCGTGGAGTATTTTTATCGCCAATATCAAAAAGAGCCTGACTGTACGAATCCCGAAGATGATCGTGCGTTCCGCTATCCTGGACCACGCCCATTTACCAAAGAAGGTGCAGCGCTCATGATCGCCGACTCTATTGAAGCGGCTTCCCGCACCTTGAAGGTGTACACCGAGGAGGCGCTATTTAATCTTGTCAACGGCATCATCGATTATAAAATCAAAGATGGTCAGTTGGAAAATGCTCCGGTGACTTTTAAAGACCTGGCAATTATCCGTAAGGTCATGCACAAGCAGTTATTGACGATGTATCACGCGCGTATCGAGTATCCTGAAGAGGAGTAAAAAGTCCTCGCTGCTCGATGTTTGCTGTTTGATCCTCGATTTTTAAAGGGGTCAGAAGGATGGCAAAATGATAATCTATCATTGTAGAGACGCGTTTTAACGCGTCTCAGGTTTAGGTCATAAGACGCGTTAAAACGCGTCTCTACACATTCTGATAATATTATTCTACACCCGATCAATCATCGAATAGGAGTAAAAAGTCTTCGCTGTTCGATCCTCGCTGTTTGATCCTCGATTCTAAAAAAAAAGCGAATATCGAGGATCAAGTATCAAACAGCGAAGACGATAATACTACATGCCCAAAGCGAAGTATCGCACGCCTGGCTGGTCAGGATAAAAGCCTTCAAAGAGTACGCCTCCCTTTGTTGCTTTCATTTCCTTTTCAAATGCTTCGACATCATTGACAGGCTTTTTATTGACATGGGTAATCACAAAGCCATCCTTCATATTGGTTCGGTTGCGAATTTTTCCATCCTGAATATTCGATACTTTCACGCCGCCCATCACATTGAGGCTTTCTGCTTCTTTTTCAGTGATTGTTTCAAATTCAGCTCCAAGGACGCTCGATAAGCCGATTTCAACAGCTTCAACTACATCGGTGTTGCCGCTTTTATTTTTGAGCTCGACACTGACCATCTGCTGTTTTCCGTCTCGCATCACGACAACTTCGGCGCGTTCTCCCGGACGCTTACGCCCGATCGCTTCCAGCAGTTGAGCGGAGCTTTTTACAGGATTATTATCGATCGCGACAACAACATCTTTCTTCTGGATGCCGGAAGCTTTTGCAGCACCTTCTGGCATAAGACTGTCGATCAAAACACCTTCTGTGAAATTGAGATTCATTTCATTCGCTATTTCTCCATTAAGCTCACGAATATATACTCCCAAATAGGCACGCTGCGCAGTTCCATAAGTCTTGAGGTCTTCAACTACCTTCGCTACAATTCTGCTCGGAACCGCAAACGAATAACCCGCAAAGGCTCCCGTTGGCGAGGCGATCGCAGTATTAATGCCGATCAAGTCGCCGTCGAGATTAACCAGCGCACCACCAGAGTTCCCAGGATTAACGGCAGCATCTGTTTGGATAAAGGACTCTATCGCGCCACGGTTGCGGAGGATGTTGATATTGCGGCCTTTGGCGCTTACAATACCTGCGGTAACAGTGGAGGCGAGGTTAAATGGATTTCCTACGGCAAGCACCCATTCGCCAACCTTTACGTCATCACTATTTGCCAAAGACAAATAATCAAGGTCGCTTTCATCTATCTTAAGTAATGCTAAATCGGTAGTAGGGTCAGTGCCAATCACCTCTGCGGTAAAGCTTCGATTATCATTAAGCGCAACAGTCACTTCGTCAGCATTATCGACGACGTGATTATTGGTAACAATATATCCGTCCGAGCTGATAATCACACCAGAGCCAGTTCCTTTGCGAAGTTCTTCTCGCGGACTTTGGTTACGTCGGCCTCGTGGCATATTGAAGAAGTCACGGAAAGGATCAGGAACACCATACATATCAGCCGAGTTTCGCTGAACCACTGAAGACGAAGTAATATGCACGACCGCAGGAAGCGCTTTGTCGGCGGAGGGCACAAAGTCCGCGACTGATGTACTTCCCTCCAAACCACGAGTAAGGGATACTGTGTGATTTTCTTTTTCTGTTACAAATTGGACGACTTGGTCGCTATTCTGATTTTGAATGAGCGTAAAGGCGCCCAGGGTAATGGCGCTACCCAGGATCGCTGCGAGAACAACCTGAAGACTGGTTTTCATAGTAGTTATATTCGGTTTATTGGTTTTATTAAATATACCGAACGATACGACTATTACTTTTTCAACGGTTGTTAATGAAACGTTAAAGACGGCGGCTGGCTTTTGGCTACTAGCTTCTGGCCAGAAAAAATAAGGCTTCGTGAAACTTTAATGGAAAGGAGGAATATACCTGCAAAGCCAGCAGCCAGCAGCCAGCAGCCAGCAGCCAGCAGCTAAAAGCCTTTCAATATTTTTTCAGCAACAAAAAGATCCTCTGGCGTGGTGAGCTTGATATTATCATAACTTCCTGCGCAAATCGTCACAGGCTTTCCAGTCGCTTCATACAGACTTGCGTCATCAGTAAAGCGATTGTGAGGACGATTGCGATAAGCCTGGAGTAGGGGAGAGAAGGCGAACGTTTGGGGAGTTTGTACATGAAAAAAACGACTGCGATCCACAGCCTGACTGCCTCCATTTGTTACTTCCCGGATAGACGATTTTACTGCTACACAACATACTGATGCACCCTGAGCTGCTGCCGTAGCAAAAGCTTCATCGAGTAATCGGGTATGGATAAAAGGACGAACAGCATCGTGTATAGCGACGAGGTATTCGTCATGCGCTTCGATATGATTCGCAAGCGCTTCCATGCCATTATGAACAGAATCACTCCTCTCAGCTCCTCCATCACACAGTATAATGCGTTGGCGTTCGGTTTCAGAGAGGTGTTGTTGTGCCAAATCTGCCCACTGACTTTGGCTGCCGGTATGCATGACCAGCACGATAGGCATGCTGCTATCATAGCCCAAAAAGCGCTTCAGGGTGTGCACCAGAACGGGCACACCCTGAAGTGTTAGAAATTGTTTAGGAATTTTGGTTCCCATGCGGGTTCCAGTTCCTCCGGCCACAAGTATGGCTGCATGTTTCATTATACAATAAGCATAGCGTCACCGTAGGCATAGAAGCGGTACTTCTCTTTGATTGCCTGCTGGTATGCTTCCATGATCAAGTCGTAACCTCCAAAGGCTGCTGCCATCATCAACAAGGTTGACTTAGGAGGGTGGAAATTGGTTAGGAAGGCGTTAGCGATATTGAACTTATAAGGAGGATAAGGGAACTTGTCCGTCCAGCCTTGATCGCTGTTGAGCATTTTGCTCGCAGAAACAGCTGACTCAAGTGCACGCATAACCGAGTTTCCTACGGCAACTACACGGCGCTTGTCATTCTTCTTTTGATTAACAAAATCAGCGGTGTCCTGATTAATCACAAAATACTCAGAAGTCATTCTGTGCTTAGAAAGGTCCTCTACCTCAACCGGCTGGAAACGACCTATGCCGATGTGAAGGGTGATAAAGTCCTGATCAATACCTTTAAGCTCCATGCGCTTCAAAAGCTCACGAGTAAAGTGAAGACCTGTAGAAGGAGCTGCTACAGCACCAACATGCTTGGCAAAAGTAGTTTGGTAATTGTCTCTGTCGTCCTTCTCTACTTCACGTTTTTCAATGATGTAAGGAGGGAGTGGAGTTTTTCCAAGCTTGTCAATCAATGCCTTGAGCTCTTCTTTCTCTCCGTCAAAAAGGAAGCGGATTGTACGACCACGTGAAGTGGTGTTATCTACAACTTCTGCAACAAGTGAGTTTTCTCCAAAATAGAGCTTATTACCAACTCGGATTTTACGAGCAGGCTCTACAAGTACATCCCAGAGCTTTTGGCGGGTAACGAGTTCACGCAGAAGAAATACTTCGATCTCTGCTCCGGTTTTTTCTTTTTGACCCACCAAACGTGCTGGAAAAACTTTGGTATCGTTAAACACAAACAAGTCGTGTTCATCGAATATATCCAGGATATCCTTAACCTGGCGATGTTCGATCTTCCCAGTATCCTTGTGCACAACCATCATTCTGGCTTCGTCACGAGGGGTGTGGGGGCGAAGTGCAATCAGTTTCTCTGGAATTTCCAGTCCAAACTGAGAGAGTTTCATTGGCTTGTCGATGGCGGTATTCTTAAAAAGATAATGTAGCAATATTGCCGAAAGCGACTGCAAAAATAGGCTCCAAAACCCGTATTTTCAAATACGCTTGACTTGTGTGACAAAGTAACTGTAATTTTGATCATGGACAACAAAGAACAAAACCAGGCTCCTCAACTAAATGTAGAGGTTCCTGCCGAAATCGCCGGAGGCGTATATTCTAATTTAGCGGTCATTTCTCACTCTAATGCAGAGTTTGTTATGGACTTCCTTCAGGTGATGCCTGGAGTTCCAAAAGCAGAGGTTCGCACACGTGTTATTATGACTCCCTTTCATGCAAAACGCTTTCTTCAGGCGATGGCAGACAATGTCGCCAAGTTTGAAAACAACTTTGGTTCAGTAGATACTGGAAACAACCCTGGCGGCCCTCCTACATTTGGTGGCCCTACTGGTTTCGCTTAGGGAGCCCTTCGGGTATTGAAGTATCTTGACTTTGTCTCGATAGTGAAGCTTTAACATGTAAGCATTGATTACAGGTTAGGCATTGTTAGTACCCATTTAGTATGTATTAAATAGGCCAGGATATACTACCCTGTGTAGCGAAAAGGCATGCCTTTTCGCTACAGCCGAACACCCCAAAGGGGCCTTTAACATGAATTGTGATAGCCTCTGTATTACACGATATTTTATTTTTGGTACAAATAAAACCTAAGGCCATTCCTCTTCACCGGATCGCAGAGTGATCCGCTTCATTTATGATTATCACGGTTGGTTTTGTATCGGTTGCTAACCTCTGTCAGCGCTTTAAGCATAGTGGTGAAGCGCTGACAGAGGTGGCAGCAACCCCAATCGTGATAATGCTTATTAAAATCGCAAAGCGATTTTGCTCTTTTCGCGAAAACTTTTCTTACATTTGCGGCCATGTCTGAAATCCAGGAAGGATTTCGACAAGAAAGGAGACCAAAATGCATGAATGAAAATCTTGAAAATCAAAGTAATGAAGTGGTGGAGTCCGCTGAAAACCAACTCCAGGAAACGCTAACTGCTCCCGAGGCCCCTGTGGCTGCTATCGAAGAGGATGATGACGATGATTGGTGGAAAGACGAAGACGAGTATTCTACGTCTGAGTTCAAAGAAATGGAGACCCTGTACAACAGTACGCTCCGTGAATTCCACGAAAATGAAATCGTCGAAGCCAAAATTGTACGAATTGGGGACAAAGAGACCATAGTAAATATCGGTTTCAAGTCTGAAGGCATTATCCCTAATTCTGAATTCCGTGACACACCGGATATCAAGCCAGGTGATGACATCGAAGTATTCATCGAAAGTGTTGAAGACAGCGAAGGTCAGCTCCAGCTCTCACGTCGCCGTGCCAAGCGCATGCGCACATGGGAAAAAATCAACAGTGCTCTTGATGAGGACGTCATCCTTAACGGTATTGTAGAACGCCGTACTAAGGGTGGATTTGTTGTTGATATCGCAGGCGTTGAGGCATTCTTGCCAGGATCACAGATTGATGTGAAGCCTGTTGAGGATTTCGATGCGTATGTAGGTAAGACAATGGAATTCAAAGTTGTGAAGATCAACCAAGCGTACGAAAACGTGGTTGTTTCACACAAAGTACTCCTCGAAGCAGAACTCGAAGAGCAACGTCAGAAGATCCTGGAGAACCTCGAAAAAGGTCAAGTCCTCGAAGGCGAAGTGAAAAACATGACCAACTTTGGTGTGTTTATCGACCTTGGTGGCGTAGACGGCCTTCTTCACATTACTGACATTTCATGGGGAAGAATCAACCACCCAGAAGAAGTACTTGAGCGCAAGCAGAAGGTACAGATTGTGGTTCTTGATTTTGACGAAGAGAAGAAGCGTATCAGCCTCGGCATGAAGCAGCTTACTCCTCATCCATGGGATTCATTGCCAGATACTATTTCAGAAGGTACTGTTGTAAAAGGTAAAGTAGTTACTGTTGCCGATTACGGAGTATTCCTTGAAGTAATGCCTGGAGTTGAAGGACTTATTCACACAAGTGAGATGTCCTGGTCACAGCACGTTAAGAATCCATCCGAGACATATAGTGTTGGACAGGAGCTTGATGCAGTTGTATTGAACATCGATCGCGAAGATCGCAAGATGTCACTTGGCTTGAAGCAGCTTTCGGATGATCCTTGGTCTAAAGTACCAGAGAAATTCCCTGAGGGTAGCAAGCACACTGGAAAAGTTCGCAACATGACCACTTACGGTCTTTTTGTTGAGCTTGAAGAAGGTGTTGACGGATTGGTTCACATCTCTGACCTATCATGGACACGCAAATACAATCACCCTTCTGAGTTTATCAAAGTAGGTGAAGAACTCGAAGTTTCTGTTCTTTCCATTGACATGGAAAACCGTCGCTTGAGCCTCGGCCACAAGCAGCTTACAGAAGACCTTTGGGATACCTTTAGCGATATCTTTAATGTTGGTACTGTTCATAAAGGAACCATCAAGAAGATTGACAATAAAGGTGCACGTGTAGAGCTTGAGTACGGTGTTGAAGGATCAGTTCCTCCAAATCACCTCAAGACGCCAGAAGGATCTGATGATCTTAAGGCTGATGATACAGTAGAGTTGATGGTAATCGAATTTAACAAAGATGCCAAGAAGCTAGTACTGTCTCACGCTCGCACATGGCAGACTGCCGAAGAAGCCGGACCAAAACGTTCTCGTAGCCGCGGCGCCTCTGGCGGTGGTGGCGGCGGAAGCGCAAAGTCTCCTCAGCAAACAACTACTACTTTGGGTGAAATCGACGCACTTGCTGCATTGAAAGCTCAAATGGAAGCTGCTGAAACTGGTGATGAAGCAAAGCCAAAAGCGAAAGCCAAGAAGGCAACTAAGAAAGCTAAAAAAGCAACTGAAGAAGTAGCAGAAGCAGCCACTGAAGTAGCCGAAGAGGCAACAGCAGTAGTTGAAGAAACTACCGAAGCAGTAGCAGAAAAAGCTACCGAAGTTGCTGATGATGCTAAAGCAGCCGTTGAAGAAGCCACTGAAGCAGTAGCTGAAGTAGCAGAAGACGCAAAAGAAGCTGTTGCAGATGCAGCGGAGGAAGTAGTTGAAGCTGCAAAGGATGCAGCAGAAGACGCAGCCGACGAAGCAAAAGCATAAGCTTTCATAACATACTTTTTTGAAGGCCACCCTTTACGGGGTGGCCTTTTTTCATTCACAGGCAAAAAAGGTCCATTCACAAGATAAAACCCGTCCTTCCCTAAAAAGTGCATGGGAAAAAGAAGCATTCAAGGCTATTTAGCATCGTGGGAATAACCCTCGCATTCTACAATAACGATCTGATATGCTTTCTTCTTTGACTCAAAAATTGATTGCTCAAAAATCTGCTCTTCTCTTCATTTTTTCATTCGTGCTTCTTGCAGTGCCGGGTTTCAGTGCTGACTACTACTGGGTAGGTGGTTCTGGAAATTGGAGTGACCATAATAGCCACTGGGCTACCAGTTCTGGCGGAAACTCATTCCATCTCTCTGTTCCAAGTCCTGTCGACAACGTATTCTTCGATAAGCATTCGTTCACCGCCACCGGTCAGACGGTTACGATGGATGTGAATGCTTTTTGTTCCAATATGACCTGGGACTCTGTGAGGCATGAACCAACCTTTAGTGGTGCAAGCCTTGAGTTAAAAGTTGGAGGCGACTTTTCAGCACTAAAAAGCCCCTTCACCTTTATACACACTGGAAACACATTCCAGGTAAGTGGTGATTTTATCGTCACATCGTCTGATCTTCATCTTCAAAAGAGTGATGAGTTTATTCTGATGGGCGACTTTGTTTCGACTGCCTCTGCTGACTCTCTCCAATTTGGAGGATTTGATGGTCTGTCAGCAACGAAGATTGCCTTGCATGGCTCATTGATTTTATCGCCAGGTACACGCCTGTCAGCAAGTAGGAAACTTGAAATGCTATCTGCAGCCATTGATACGGTTGACCTTGCTGGCAATACGCTCAGCATGGATATCGAATTTAATAATGCTGCTGGAACCTGGGTACTCAAAAGCCGCTTCCAGACGGAGAAGATCATCTATATTCAAAACGGAACCTTCAAATCAAATGGTTTTAATATTCAAACCGAACAAGATATTAATGCATACTATCATCAACCTTCACTAACGGTAGACCTTACCGGGACTGATAGTGTCATCGTGGGTAGAACATGGCTCATGCATCCTGTTCCGACATTGATTGTAGATGATGCCGTATTTTATATGATAACAGATGGGGCACGCGCTAACTCAGCCTTTTATGGAGGTCATAATGATTATAACGATGTCTACATCGATTTTGCGGATGCTGCCAATCGTAGAATGAACTTTTCCGATAACAACACTTTTAAGGACGTTACCTTTCTCGCAAGCTCATCTTCAGCCAGTAACTATCTCACATTCAATCATTCAAGTCGGTATGACCATATCGTCATCGCTGACTCCGGAAGGAATACATCTGTAACCTTTGCTGGGGCAGCAAGCCAATACGATCATGTAGAGGTTAATGTATACGGTGGTGGCTCGGTGAACTTTTCAGCGGCTGATAGCGTGGGTGACCTTTCTATTTTTATGGGAGAAGAACAAGGAGCGATTGTTTCTAACCTGTCATTCGGAACGGGCATTGATTTTTATAAAGACATAGAGGCCGAAATAGTAGGTGAAGGTACGGTGAAGCATACAGGTACTTCAAACTATAAAGGGTTCGAACTACTTGCTGGCGGTTCTACTACTGTGCAACATCTTGAAAATAGAGGAGTTGGAGAAAATACGTTTCGTAGTTATAAAATGATGAAAGGTGATCCTGCCGCCATTTTTGATGTAACAGTAAGTAACAAGAGCGTATATGATACACTTCTGGTACCTGGTGGTACTTCGCTCACCCTTGACTCAACGGTCGAGCACATTATAAACGAGCATTTAGTTCTGGACGGCGATGGAGCCAATATCATTTCCCTGGAAAGTACGAAATCCGGACAAGCGGCCATCATTACCATGGGAAGTAATTCCACGGTTCAAGCGGGTTTTCTCTCCATCAAAGACAACCAGATTACGGGCGGCCCATATACGCCTGTTAATTCTATCAATAGAGGGAATAACACGGGATGGGACTTTGGAACAGCAGCGACCGGAGGTACTTACTATTGGATAGGCGGGACAGGGCAGTGGAGCGATCCTAGCCATTGGGCCGTTACCAGCGGAGGAGCACCGAGTGGTTCCGTTCCTTTTAATCTTGACAACGTTGTCTTCGATGCGAACTCATTTTCTGCACATGATACCGTTACGCTGACTGCATCAACAACCGTCAATACGATGACCTGGGAAGCAGGAATCGCGGATAAGCCACGGTTTTACATCGAGGATGATTTGATCTTACTCGGTGATTTATTGGTACAAGACTCGATGACATGGGATGCTATGTTTAGCCTCTCGACGATTGCAGGTGATGCAAACCTCACGGTAGGAGGCGATATTATCATCCATGAAGGCGTCAATTGGAACCAGTCAGGTGTCGTATCGTTACTTACAGACTCAAGTAATGTAACCATCTCTATTCCTCACGCTATAGGCCACAGCATTGAGCTAGGAACGCCAACGTCAGTAGGTAACCCCTCCTGGAATTTGGTTAGCGACTTGGAGATTGATTTTTGGAAAAATAATGCCCAGGGACGCAAACGCTATGGTGTCAGCTTGGAAAATGGAAACTTTAATACCAATGGTAATAAAATCCATGCAGGTAATTACTGGAATGCAAATTCTGGGAATTTAACCCAATTAGATATAAGCGGTACCGATACGGTATTTGTACACGATGAATGGCTCGTTGATACCTTTGCAACAGTAACTGCCGGAAACGCAACTTTTGTCCTCTCAAACCCTGATCCGATATTTAGAAGCTTTTCCTTCAACGGAGGTCGGAATAACTATGAACATCTTTACTTTTCTACCCATCAGGCCTACCGGGATCCGAACCATTCGATTAGTATAGAAAATGAGGGTCAGGTAAAATTTGTTTCGATCTACGAAGAAGGAAACAAACCCTCGATCGCTTTCAAAGGAAATAATCACTACGATAGCATTAGGATTGTTTTGGATGGAAACGCGAATAAAAATATATCCTTTGGAACTCAAGCCGCTGACAAAACTACGTTTGGTAATATCCACGTGGAAGCCGAGGGTGGTACATCAACTGTGAATGTTAGAAACGACCCTGATGGAACCCCTATTGATGATATTTATCTCGACTTGGGAGAAAAGGGAACCGTGGCATTTGGTGGAAAAGTTGCTGTTGCAGGTCGTGTGAGGGCTTTTGCCGAAGAGGACATGGATATTACCGTGCAGGATACGAGTAGCTTTACTGATGTATCCATGGCAGTCTTGGATTTGGCCTCGGGCGAAGCGCCAGGCTTTACGATTAATTCGGCCACGGTTTTCGACAGTTTGCTCTTGCCATTTGGTACGGTGCTGGGACTTCCTTCCAATCAGGAAATCACAATCAAGGAGCACCTGGAGATTAAAGGCGTTTGTGGAACTAATGCAAGTATCCTAGGGCATGGAACCAGCAGCATCAATATGGTTGGAAGCGCCACGGTTATAGCAGATTTTGTAGAACTTTCCGACCATCAAATTACCGGCCCAAATACATACTCGGCTTCTAACGCTACCGATCTGGGCAATATTTCCGGCTGGGTCCTTGGGTCGACTAATACAGGATCGGACTATTATTGGGTAGGTGGAACTGGAAACTGGAGTGACCCCGCCCACTGGGCGTTGACCAGTGGAGGAAGCCCCAATCCATGTAGCCCTGGCGTATTGGACAATGTGTATTTTGATAGCAATTCGTTCACCGGCGCTTCCGAAATAGTCACCTTGGACGTTCCGGCAGAAATTAAAAATATGCTCTGGACGAGTTCCGTGCAGCATACCCCTCGTTTTTCAGGTTCGAAAGAATTGATCGTACAGCGTGATTTGAAGGTCGAGGCACCGATGCTCTGGGCTTTCGGAGGAACGCTGATTTTGAGAGGAAGTGTTGAACTTAGCCCAAATGTTTCGTTTTCTCAGAGCGGGCTTACAACTTTTGAATCAGATTCGACGAACAATGTGATTGACCTTGCCGGGAAAGCTTTCATTAATACTGTTACATTCAAAAGCGCTACAGCTGGACATAATCCGGTATGGAATCTAAGGAGCGATTTTTGGCTCAATAGTCAAGGCCAATATGCAAGATCGGTATCCTTTGTGAATGGCTCCTTCATCTCAAATGGTCATGCCGTTAATTTCGGTGGAGGAATAGTATTGACAAGTAATAATACCCCTAAACTGCTTGACTTCACGGGGACAGATTCAATCTACGTCAGCTCACAGTGGAACATGGGGACGGCAACTAGCTATGCGGACCATTCGCTCATTATGGGAAATGCTACCCTGGTATTTAGAACATTTTCCAGACAATCCATGGCTTTTTATGGTGGAGATGAAGTCTATAACGATATCGTGATGGATCATTTCTATTCCAGCGATAGAGGAAATTATGTACTCCTGGCCGGCGACATTTCTGTCACAGACCTATATATAAGAAGTAAAAGTTATAGAAGGATTTTGTTCAATACACATGCTAGTTATCGCGATGTATTTGTCGAGTTAATAGATCCTAGCGCCTCTGGCAATAAGACCCTTTCTTTCACAACAGCAAGTTATAGCAATAGCTTTCGCAATTTTACCTACACAAATCCCTATCCCAATCAGGTACTTTTGTTAAAGGGAAATATCAGTGCAGAGACAGTAAGCCTGAGTTATGGCAATACCGTTCGTTTTGAAAACAGAGACACGCTTAGACTTAAGCAGCTACTCATCCCAGGCGATTGCCAAAATTTGACAACAATCAAAAGCGACCGATCAACGTCTCCTGGCAAAATCATCGTAACTGGAAATGATAGCATTAAACTCGACTGGGTTACGCTTCAGGATATTCCTGTCGAAGGCCCTAAGCCAGGAGCTTACATCGCCTCAAATGCCATTACTATAGGAGATATTACGGGCTGGGATGCCTCTCTCATCCCTGATCACACCTTCTACTGGATAGGTGGAAGCGGAAGTTGGGATGATCCTCAAAACTGGTCTATATCCAGTGGAGGCCCTGCCTACGGCTGCGCCATCCCTGGTCCGGCAAATGATGTCGTATTCGATGTGAACTCATTCCCGAATGACAATATGCAAGTGACTTTCTACACTGCCAATATCGAATGCCACAATATGGTATGGAATACCGGTGATAGTAGCATGACCTTCACAGGAAATAAAACAATCAAAATCTACGGAAGCCTGCAGGTAAATAGCCCGCTTCTATGGAGCGTAACCAATCAGCTATATGTGTACGGTTCATTTATTCTAAACTCACAAGTTGATTGGCAGCAAAAACACTACACCAATTTCAATGGTGACAACCCCAATAACATTATCGATATGGCTGGGAACGAGTTTCTCCATTTGGCCATATTTGATGGAGAGCAGGCTACCTGGACACTGCAAGACGATTTTATCATTGATGATGTAACGACTACAGGTGCTTATTTTCTGATTCGTGCAGGAGAGTTTGTGTCAAATGGCTACGACGTTGACGGGGGATATCAAATGTATTTGGAGGCTAGAAATAACAACCGCACCATTTTGGATTTCACCGGAACTGATACCATCACTGCAAGGAGAGGTTGGTATGTGTTGAGAACCAATATCCAATTGACTTTGGGCTCGTCGGTCATTTTGCTTGAAACTGACAAAAATGAAGACATATACTTTAATGGGCTAGGATATACCTACAATGATGTACTCCTCCGTCATATTGGCTCTGACAATCGCAAGGTTGTTGTCAATGGAAATAATACGTTCAACAATCTGGTAATCAGGATGATAGAGCGGAAGGATGTTACCATTAATGGTAATAACACCAGTAACAGCATAGACCTCCTTTATAACTACAGTGTTCCTGCCAGTCCACCCCTGCTATCGGTGACTGGAACCAATACCGTTGCTAACTTTTCCATACAGTCTTTGGGAACGCAAGGACCAGCACCAGCACGATTCACGCAGGATAATACCTTCGGTAGCTTCTCGGCTACGGGTCGCGGCACGCGCCTCGAATTTGGCGCAGGCAAAACCCAGACTGTCGACAACTTCGTGATTCTCGGTACTGGTAGTTTCCCAGTATTGATGAACTCGACGACACGCGGCACGCAGACCACCATCAGCAAAGCGAACGGCGATGTCTGTCTTGACTACGTTTGGCTTGAGGATATCAATGCAACAGGAGGAGCCAATTTCAACTCCGGTGCAAGTGGTGTCGATATCAATAATAATACCGGCTGGACATTTGCATCCTGTAGTGCATTCTACTGGGTCGGCGGTTCAGGTAACTGGTCTGATTTCCAAAATCACTGGGCCTCATTTTCTGGTGGACCAGCCAATCAGACCAACATCCCGGGCCCTGCTGATGATGTCTATTTTGATGCAAACTCATTCTCTACACCAGGCCAAACCGTCACCTTTGACATGGCTAATCCAGTATGTAGAAGCATGAACTGGTCTTCTGCCCCTAACAATCCTACCCTGGATGGAGGCATAGCAACCAGCCTGGATATTCACGGCTCCCTGTATCTCACAGCCCTTATGAATATCAACTACACAGGTAACTATAACTTTAAATTGGGCTTGTCTGAAGCGATTATCAATACCGCTACACAGCGCCTGAGCAAAATGAATTTTGTAGGTCCAGCAGCAAATACAACTACAGGTACATGGAATATCGCCAATAACCTGGATGCTGATGAGATCAACCTTGATCAGGGAACGCTGAAACTAGATCGCTACACGATCACAAGTCCATCCATCAATTTAAATACCGCCCAAAATCGTGTGTTTAATCTTGGTACTGGAAATATTGTGTGTGAAGATGGAAACTGGACAGTGAATAACACCAGCGGCCTTACCTTAATCCCAGGCAGCTCTGAGATACGCATGACCGGCAATACCGGAACCTTCAATGGTGGCGGACTGACCTATCATGATCTGTTCTTTGAGTCAGTGAGTACTGCTCCTATCGAAGGCACCATCAACGGCTCCAATACCTTCGAAAGAGTGGGGGTAGGAGAAGGAGGGATCCTGAACCTGGAAGCTGGAGAAACCCAGATTGTGAACCAGGACTTCATCGCCCAAGGCACCTGTCCTGGTCAAATTACCATCCGCTCGACCATCGACGGTTCACAAGCCAACTTAAGCAAGACTGCTGGCTCAACCACCGTTTTGTTCAATATCATCAAAGACATCAACGCAACAGGAGGCGGCAGTTTTATCGCCGACCTTACGTCCGACCTTGGTGGTAATAGTGGCTGGACCTTCACGCCATTACCGACTACGCTTCGTGTCAATATCGCTGGTGCAGACGCGGTCTGTCCAGGAGTGAATAATGGTACTGCCATGGCGAACATTACAGGAGGTATTACGCCTTTTGTTATTCGCTGGTCAAATGCACAAACAGTTACCAATCTTACGAGCCTGATCCCAGGAGAGTATTCTATTTTCGTGACTGACTCAGTAGGTTGTACCGCTGCGGATACGGTTACGATTGGGCAGCCTGCAACAGTTAATATTTCCGCAACGGCAACCTGGTCAGGTGATACGATTTGTGTCGGTACTCCTACAGGCAAAGTCAATACGACTGCCAGCAACTTCCTGGCTCCTTTATCTTACAGATGGAGCGACGGTGGTGCCACAACGCAGAACCGTACAGACTTACTGGCTGGCCCGAATACGGTGACAGTCATTGACGGCAATTTGTGTGAAGCTACCGCTACAGCAACTGTCGCTAGTTTCGATGAGGTAATCGTTTCATTTGCCAAGCCAGTAAGCGCCTGTGTAAGTGATAGTCTTACGTTCTTAGGGACGACCAGTAGCAACGATGCTGCGAATGTGTATGACTGGGACTTTGGTGATGGAAATACTGCTTCTGGCAAAATTGCTGGCAAGCACCAATATGCAAGCGCAGGTCGCTACGGAGTTACGCTTACCGTGACAAATAGCATCGGCTGTATCGGAAGCTTTATTGATAGTATCGATGTATATGGCCTGCCTACGGCGACCGCTACGATTACTCCGGCCGATTGTGGAGTATGTAATGGTGAAATTGCCTTAAACCTCACGGGAGGTTCTGGCAACCTTCAGCTAGCAGACTTAGCATACACCCATACGTTCGACGGATCTACGATCGATGCCAACTTTGAGCACAATGGTCCAAGTGCATTTAGCCAAAATGAAGAACTCCTTGTTGCTGGAAATACAGGCTGGAGACACTATTTCCGATCCAAAACAACTTACACCCGCGAAGCCGGAAAGGAATTCACCTTCTCATTTTATCATCCCACAAATGGCGACAACATGATAGGATGGTATGGTGCCCCTGCAGTAAGTAGTTACTTTTATCAAGACCTGGTATATGGGATTCGGTTTTTAGAAAATGCAATTCAAATATATGAGGACGGAAGTAGAACAGCTTCCATCGGCAATGTCAACCTGCCGGGTAATATCGTTGGAAACAACTGGTATGAAGGGCGTATCGTCCTAAAAGCGGTAGGTGCAGAATTCTATATTCGTCGCCGCGGCCAAACGTCATGGTATCACTTACATTCATCCACTCGTTCCAGTGAAGACAACCTGCGCCTGGGCATTACTCCAAATAATGCTCGGACAGGAGTAAAGACAGATGATTGGCAAGTCAAAACTGTCGACCCAGATATGACCGGACTCTGCGAAGGCCCTCACACATATACCATCATTGACGCTTATGGATGTAGTGTTCCAATAACAAAAACCGTTGGTACAAACGACTCACAGGACCCGGTAATGTCAGCATGTCCTTCAGCAGTAGCTGTTTCCACTGACGCAACTTCATGTACTGCCACCAATGTAAACCTGGGCACTGCTCCCACAGCAACGGATGATTGTGGTAGCCCTGTTATTAGCAATAATGCACCTTCCGCTTTCCCGCTTGGTCAAACGACCATCAAGTGGTACGCCACCGATGGCGGAGGTAATCGCGACAGCTGTAGCCAGACGATCACAGTGACAGACGATGTCGATCCAAAGGCTTTGTGTAAAGATATCAGCATAGCCCTTAGCGCTTCAAAAACAGCCTCTGTCGTAGTTGCCGATATCAATAATGGAAGTAATGATAACTGTAGTGCGGTAAGTGTCAGTATCGTTGTTGGTCAAACCAGCTTCGATTGTGCTGATGCAAACAAGACCCGCATTTTGAAACTGGAAGCAATCGACAACGCCGGAAACAAAGATTCTTGTGAAGCCAACGTTACCATAACGGATGCCGGAGGCTTGTGTAATGCACTACCGACAGCCGTGTGTAAAAACATCGTTGTAGACGCCGATGCAAATTGCCAGGCTACTGCAATCCCATCTGACTTCGACAATGGATCAAGTGATCCTGAAGGAACGACGCTGAGCCTCGCGCTTTCGCAGGCAGGACCATATGCATTTGGTGTTACCAACCTTCGTCTCATCGTTACCGATGCCCTGGGAGGAAAAGATAGTTGTAATGCAAGTATCACGGTCAACGATACCACACCGCCAAAGGCTTTATGTAAGGATATTGCTGTGTCATTGGATATGCATGGCAAAGCAACGATCGCTGCTGCAGACGTAGATAATACCTCCACGGATAACTGTAGCATTCAGAGTATGAGCATCGATTCTACAGACTTTGATTGTAGCGAAACAGGTGCAAATTCCGTCGTGCTTACCGTCATAGATGGTGGTTCCAATAGCGCAAGCTGTACTGCGACCGTTACGGTAACGGACGGCATTAATCCAACGCCAGTTTGTACTAATCTTACGATATATCTGGATGCAAATGGCGTGTTCAGTATTACCGCAGGCGATGTAGATAATGGCTCAGCAGACAACTGCTCTATTCAGAGTATGGTCATTGACTCCACTGATTTTGATTGTGGTGAAACGGGTGCCAATTCGGTGGTCCTTACGGTTACGGATGCCAGCGGCAATTTTGCAAGCTGCACCTCAATCGTCACCGTCCTTGACTCCCTCGACCCAATCGCAGTGTGTACAGACACCACCGTTTACCTCGATGGAAATGGAACCGTGAGCATCACACCAGCTGAGATCGATAATGGCTCATCTGATAACTGCTCCATCCAAAGTTCCACGATTAATATATTGAGCTTTGATTGTACTAAAATCGGCACAAATCCTGTCACATTAAGCCTCACAGACCCAAGTGGAAATATGGCTACATGTAACTCGACGGTGACAGTAGAGGATACTTTAGCTCCATTAGTCAGTTGTAAAAATATCACCGTACAGCTCGATGTGGCGCAAATGGCATCGGTAAGTACAGGTGACATTGACAACGGGCACTCGGATAACTGTACTTCGGTGATTTTGAATTTGTCTGGCCAAAATAGCTTTGATTGCGATGATGCAGATAGTGTGAGAAGTGTCGTTTTGGTAGCAACCGATACCTATGGAAATGCAGACTCATGTACCGCCTCGGTTACGGTAGCTGATGATAACTATCCATGTAATCAGGCACCAGTGGCATCATGTAAGAATATCACAGTATACACCTCTGCGGCGAGTTGCCAGGGAACAGCGGCTGCAATCGCCTTTAATGATGGCTCCACCGATCCTGATGGCGACATGATGACCTTTACGGTTAGTCCTGCCGGACCTTATGGTTTAGGTGTTACCAATGTGAAACTATTCGTAAGTGATCCTTCCAATGTGAAAGATTCATGTACAGCTACGGTCACTGTGATCGATAACCTGGACCCAAGCTTTACCGCTCCTGTAGACACATTTGTCTATGCAGACGATCAGTGTAATTATGACGCCTCAGTAACAGTTACAGGTGATGCAACTAATATTACTGATAACTGTGGAACAGGCTTGAGCGCTGGATTTAGCGATGCTGTTGCTTTGGTACCAAACTCCACCGATAAGCTCATCACCCGTACATGGTCAGTGAATGATGGTAATGGAAATATTGTGACAAAGAATCAACTAATTACAGTGCGTGATACTATTCCTGTTGTCTTTAATTTGTTGGGATCAAATCGCCTTTCCATCGTGCGAAATTCGACCACACCAATTCCTGGATTCGAGGCATACGATAACTGTATGGGAGACCTCACTCCAAATGTCGTGGTGGATTCAAGCCAGTTTGATAGAACACGCCCAGCGATTTACACGGTCAGTTACACGCTTAGCTATGTAGATCCAGCGACCAGCCAGCAGGTTACCCAAGTGCTAACCTTAACGATCGAGGTCACAGGACCTCCGCCCACGATTGCTCTTTCTGCGAATATTTGCCAGGGACAATCATTTAATATTGCCAGTATCGTCCGTGACTATACAATGCAGGCCACGAGTTTTGATTTTTACACGATGGACCCAACCTCAGCTGGAGCCACCCGCTTCAAACGATCAACGGCCTTCCGTGGAGTTGCACGGTCACAAGTCATGATTTCCCCATCGGTAACGACGATCTACTGGATGAGAACGAATTATCGCAATGGCTCATACCTCGATATCGCGATTCAGATTAACGTAAGCCAATGTGGTGTTAACACAAGTCCGGTAGTGATGCTCGAAGGGCCATATGATGCTTCAACCAGCCTCATGCGCGATGGACTTCATCAGGCGAATTTGATTCCACTTACAGAGCCATACACAGGCCTCGGATACACATTTGTGCATGGCGGTGCTGAGCAGATTCAGGCATCCGTGTTGAATGTAACCGGAGCCAATGCGATTGTTGATTGGGTTGTCGTAGAACTACGTGATTCTGTCAATAGTACACAGGTGGTTTCCAGCCGCCCGGCGCTTCTTCAGCGCGATGGTGACGTCGTTGATCTGGATGGTATATCGCCTGTTCTATTTGATTTGGTAGAAAAGGACCGACACTATTTTGTAGCGGTCAGACACCGTAATCACCTTGCGACGATGACAAACCAAAGCCTCTTGCTGGGAGCAAGCTCCACCAGCGTAGACTTTACTGATCCTGCCTTGGCAGTGTACGGAGGAGCGACTTCGCGCTGCGTACATGTGTCTTCTACTGGAGCCAGCACTTGCCTGCTCTTTGGAGGCGACGCCGACGGCAATGGACAAGTCCAGAACACCGACAACGTCCTCGAATGGATGCTTAGCGTAGGCACCGCCGGCTATAAAGCCGCAGACTACAACCTCGACGGACAAGTCCAAAATTCAGACATGATTCATGACTGGACACCGAATGTCGGTAGAGGAGGCACCGTGCCGAGGTAATGGAGAATTGAAAATGGAGAATTGAAAATGGAGAATTTACAATGAACAATGGGTGATTAATTATCCATTGTTCATTGTAAATCAATCATAACCAAATCATCAAATCAGCTAATCATCAAATCATTCATTCACAGGCAAAAAAGGTCCATTTACAAGAAAAAACCCGCCCTTCCCTAAAAAGTGCCTAGAAAGTCATGGCTATTTTGGTTCCTTTAGGTTGAATAAAACTACCATTGGAATGAATACTTCAACCTCAAGACTGCTACCTTTTTCGCTTCGCTTTGTATGGATTGCCCTTATATTCTGCATGGCGACCTTCGCCAGTGCGCAGCAATCATCCACTTTATACATCAATGTTCCTGAAGGTGCTGAAGGCGCCGGGGGAATACTGGGCTTTCCACTCGGAGGAACAAGCTCAAGTTTTGATCATTCATTTAAATATATCCAGGGACATAGGCCGATGCATACGGGAATGGTCAAGGTAGGGGCCAAGCTTTACGGCACCAGTCCTGGTTTCAGTTCCTCTAATGCAGTAGGTATATATTCATTTGACCCGGCAATTAACGACTATGAGTTTGTGCAGCCATTTGATGTTGGACTGCATGGAAGAAACTTATTCGGGAGGATGTTACTTGCCAGTAATGGGAAATTATATGGACTTGGTAATAGCAATGGCCCGAATGGAGGAGGGACTCTGTATGAATATGATATTGCTCAGGATACATTGATTATTCGTGTAGCTTTTGAAAGTAGCCAATACAATTCCCCTCGTGGTTCGCTTATAGAGCCTATACCTGGTAAAATTTATGGTGTGGCGAGTGCTCATCCCCTTTTTCAATCAACCTATGGAGGTATTTTTGAATATGATATCAATACCCACACCTATACTGTAATTCATTCCTTCAACAACTCCTCTGACGGAGAACACCCATATGGCGGACTAACAGCCATCAACCAAAAACTGTATGGACTAACCTTGCACGGGGGAGCTAATAGTTTTGGTGCATTATTTGAATATGACCTCACAACGAGCACCTATACAAAAAAGGTGGATTTTAATATTACAAATGGCTCAAGCCCATCAAATAATAGTATGACCCTGGCTAGTGGAAAGCTCTATGGTACCACGCGAATTGGAGGTGTTCATGGGTTTGGGGTTTTATTCGAATATGATCCTGCATCGAATACCTACACTAAGAAATTCGATTTTAGTTCAACATATGCACACCCCTATGGTACTCAAGTACTGATTGGTAATAAACTTTATGGCAATACCGCCCCGGAAGCCAGAACTTCTGCCAATAGGGGAGTGATTTACGAATACGACATAAGTGCAGGAACTTTAGCCATCAAGCACCCGTTTGGAGGAATTTTTAATGGTATCAACGGACGTAACCCCCGAACCAGTCTTGTTCATTACGGAAATTACCTTTACGGGCTCGCTGTAGACGGAGGTATAGGTAATTCAGGAGCAATATTTGAATATGATCTTGGGACTAATCAATATGCAAAGAAGCTTGATTTCTCCGCTGCTCCGAATGGCTCTGAGCCATCAGGCTCACTAGTAGGCTATCAGCAAAAGTTGCTGGGCGTAAATCGAAAAGGAGGTGGCCAGAGCGGAGGAGCTTTATTTCAATTTGACCCTGCCACCCAGATTGTAACTCCTCGTGTAAGTTTAGGGTCACTTACAAATAATACAGATCCACATAACTCAACAGGACTCAGGGTTCTAAATAATGGGAATCAGATCATTGGAGTAAGCGAAAACGGAGGCAACGGAGCTAACTTGGGAACACTGTTTGAATATCACCCTATTGCCGCTCCTGCTAATAAAATTACAACTGAATACGCCTTCGAGATGGCAGCATCAGGAGCAAATGCTTACTCGGCTCCTATTCAATCGAAAAAGACGGGAAATCTTCTGGGCCTCGCCCTAAGAGGCGGAAATGTCGCCGACGGCGCGCAGGGGACGATCTATGAGCGTACGCAGGGCGGCTCCACGAACCTGCTCCATACCTTCGAGTCAAACGGGGTGCCTTTTGGCTCATTAATAGAAAGGGAGAGTGGAATTCTCTACGGGCTGACCAGTGGTAATAAGACCTCAGGCTCAGCTAATTATAATCCCCCCAATTTGCCTGGAACACTCTTCTCTTATGACGCCAGCTGCGGAGAGCACTATGTATTGCATGCTTTTAATGGACATCAGGGCGAAGTACCTTTTGGGTCACTAGTCGAAGCACTTCCCAATAAGCTGTATGGAATGACTAGTGGAGGAGGCGCGAATGATCATGGCGTAATCTTCGAATTTGATCTGGAAACCTTTGTCTATACCGTTAAACATGACTTTGATGGGACGAATGGTGCCAAGCCATTAGGTTCATTTACGATGCTCAGCAATGGCAAACTTGGCGGAGTAACCAGCGAAGGAGGAGCCAATAATTACGGGGTGATGTTCGAGTATGATGCCGCAAGTAGCACCTTCAATAAATTGTATGACTTTACCACTGAAAAAGGAGGAAAACCAGGCATTGAGAATAATATAGTCGAATACAGCGCTTGGCCCATCCTGAAGCCCGTCGTGGGACTCACGGCCTGTTCTGCCCAGGCATTAGGGCTTGAACTTTCTACCACAAATGCTTCGGCCCAGACGGGACATTATAATCTGATTTCCGTAATGCCACAGGCAGGCCTGACGGCTGGCGCTGGAAATGCAAGCGTTGGTGATAACAAATCTGCTCAAGCTATTCAACAAGACATTTTTACCAACACCACCAATAACACCCTGCATGTCGATTATGAACTAAGCCCAGTCCGTGCCGACGGTGCCCGAGGAGATACCACTACGATCAGGGTATGGGTAAAAAGCAGCAGTGCTACCCTCAAGGGAAGTGACTACTGTACCATTCAGGAAGCCATTGATGCAGCAAGTGATGGCGATATGATTAGCATTAAGGCTGGGAAGCATATAGAGTTTTTGTGTATAGACAAAACCCTCAACTTTGAAACGAGTGGAGGAGCAGTATTTATCGCTGGTCTTACCATGAAAAGTACGGGTGATACCCTTATTCTGAAAGCTGATTTTGCGTTAGGGGTGGTAAACATTAAGGAAGGCTTTATCAAACTAAATAATCGCGAGCTCACCCTAGCCCAGGTTCAGGGTGGTGATAAGGATAACTTTATCATCACGAGTACTGGCAAAATAACCGTTCGAGACGCCTCGCCATCAACGAGCTATGAGCTTCCTATAGGACCTAACGATACGACCTTTGCTTTTCTCAAAATCACAATGGACCAAGCACATGTGAAAGACGATATTTCTATTTCGTTGGAGCACGCTGAATACCGCAATGATTTTCCTGGAACACCCTTGTTTGATAAAGCAGTAGATCTGATCTGGAGTTTGAGTGAAAAAAGTGTCGGAGGCTCCCGCTACACCTTGTCCTTTACGATTGATAGCTTGAATGGAGTTGAACCCTATGCTGCTATTGGTCATTTTATTGGAGGAAACTGGAGTTTATTCTCAGCCACCACTTCTAACAGGACGGCACCATCTACAGACCCTTTTGTTATTATCTCAGACAGTGTATATAAGGATATCGGGAAGTTCGCCATTGTAAGCCCAACCCTTTGTGGAATAGGTGCAGGCGGGACCTATGTAGGAAATGATACACTTGATACCCAAGCAGAACTCGATGCTTTTATTGACGGTGTTTCATTGAAATATACCAAGATTCAAGGCGATTTGGTGATTGCTGGGAATAATGAAAATGACCCTATTATTTCATTCTGTAACCTCCGAGAGCTCACCGAAATCACTGGAAACCTGACTATTCAAGATTTTAATAGTGATGACAATCCAACTAACCTTGATGACCTATCCAACCTCTCAAGAGTAGGCGGTTCCATTGTGTTGAAAGGAACCTTTATGCAACAAGATAGCTTGCAATTTGATGGTCTAAAGACTATAGAAGGTGATCTTATACTACATGATTTAGGCACGAGTACTATACAAGTGGCTGTATATGATGATGGCGATTTTGATGGTTATATATCCCAAACGATAACCTCTCCTATTGCAGTCAATATGCCTGCGCTAACGAAGGTAGGCGATACGCTATGCATCGAAGCCAATGAGCATTTGACTGGACTCGACCTTACATCGTTGGAGCGTATCGAAGGAACACTGATTATTACAGGCGAAAAAAGCGAAATCGATACGCTGATGATGCCGAGTCTTGATTCTGTAATGGTTTCGGTTAAAATTGAAGATTTTGCTGAGGTTGCGACTATTACCACAACGACTACTGTAAACGGTCCGCCACTTCCTGGTGGAGGGTTCGCTGTAATTACCACTACGACCACTACAGACGGCCCCCCAAATTCGGTTCATATGCCAGCGCTTGCCTTTATTGGTGATACGCTGTGCATGGAGCTAAATGCAGGTTTGGGAGGAATTGATTTTTCAGCGCTCGACAGAGTTGAAGGAAGCGTAGTACTTAAGGGTGCTGAAAGCCCTATGGATACCATCGAATTTGCTAAGCTCGATACTGTCCTCGGTTCTGTAAAAATAGAAGGTGTGGGAACCGTGGCAGCCGTAACAGGCGGCGGAGGCCCACCAGGTGGAGGAGGTCCGCCACCGCCGCCACCACCGCCCCCAGGAGGAGGAGGCCCGCCACCACCTCCGCCGCCGCCGCCAGGAGGAGGAGGTCCACCACCACCACCACCGGGCGGAGGAGGAACCCCAACAGCCACTCCCGACACCTTTCTCCTCCAAATGCCATTTTTGGCCTCAATCGGTGATTCACTGATTCTGAAGAATAATAGTGGCGTCGGCGTGATGGATTTTGCCAGTCTGGAACGAACAGGAGACTTTGTATTTGAAGAAAATACCCACGGCTTCCTCAAGGACTTTGACGCTGTGTTTCCTTCGATGCTAAAGGTGAGCGGAGACTTGCTAGTAAAAGACAACGATAGCTTGAAAAGCTGCTGCGTCGCTGCCTGCGTCGAAGTGACCGGAGCGCGCAGCATCAGCGGAAATAAGGGCAACTGCCTGGATGAAGCAACCGCAACGGCGTATTGTACGCCGAGCGCCGCTATCACAGGCGATGCCAGCGTGTGTGTGCGCCAAATGGTCCAGCTCGATGGAACGCCCACGGGCAATAATAGCCCTTTTAGGCACTCATGGGTCGTCGTCGATGGCACTGGAAAAGCTACGGTTGCGGACTCTGCGACAAGCGATGCCACCTTCACCGGCACGAACATCGGCGATGTGACATTGCAGTATTATGCGATAAGCAAAGCTGGCTGTAAGTCTTCTACCGAGACGAAGACACTGACAATTGAAGGGATAATTTCCAAAATTGGAGCTGCCGAATATTGCTCAATCCAGGACGCCATAGACGCTGCATCTTCGGGCGATATGATCAGTATTTCGGCAGGCACATATTCCGATTGTGTGCTTATCAATAAGAACGTCAAGTTTGAGGCCGTCGGCGGAGCCGTAACGCTCCAATGCCTGACCATGAACGCCGCTAGTGGAGCTTTGACCCTCGACTCTGATCTTACGATCACAGCGCTGACGCTCACCCAAGGCAATGTCCACACCAATGGCAATAATCTGAAAGTCAGTAGCATAACGGGCGCTTCTGCAAGTTCACAGATTGTAACTGATTAAACGAAACTGGCTATTAGCTCATCATAAAAACACTCAAATCAGCTAATCATCAAATCATTAAAAAAAAAAAAAAAAAGGTCCATTCACAAAGAAAAACCTGCCCTTCCCTAAAAACACCTTCCATTTTTAGGTCATATGGCCTTCTTTTGAGGCAGCGAATCAATTCACACTCTCCTCACACTAACTAAGAAATTTATCATGAAAAAACTCATACTTATAACCTTTTCGATGCTAGTGGCCGGATACGCACTAGCGCAAGCCGGAATCAATTTTGATATCCGCAATGCTCAGACAAATGGGAACACCTATGAGTTTGATGTCTTTATGAGTGCTAACCAGCAAGGCACACTTAACTCACACGGTCAGGTATATGTGAATTATAATACGGCTGTGTTCGGTGCCAATATCGCCACCGCTGGCCAGGTCACTGCTTTGCAAACTGGACTTCTCAACCAAGTCGAGCCACAGACAGGCGTGCCCAAGTACATGACCGTAAACGTAGCTGATAATGCAAACGGAATCTTCGCTATCACATGGCAATCCAATTTTGCTTCATTCCCAGCTTCGCCTGCCTTTCAGGCAGAGGTGCCTGTCGTCGCTACACCGATCTATCATGTCGTCATGACTATGAGTCAGCCTACCACTGCCCCTGTGGTTAGTTTCAACAATCAGTTGATGACAGGGCAGCAGTTTTACCAGATTCAAGCAACAACACAACATATTCCTTACTCACAATTTGCTTCCCTGCCTGTAGAGCTACTCGCTTTTGATGCTACCAAGATCAACGAGGACGTTCAACTGAACTGGACAACCAGCCGCGAAATCAATAATGATCATTTCATCATCGAGAAAGCCACTGATGTTGGAGCCTTTGAGCCGATTGCAAAAGTAGACGGACAAGGAACTACCGAAGGTTCATCGGAATATGTGTATACCGACAAATCCGCAATGGGTCTTGTGAATGCATACCGCCTCAAGCAAGTCGATATAGATGGCACGTACACCTACTCCGAAATCATCGAAGTAACCTTTGATGCTGCCCAAAGTGAGGCGCTATTAGTATATCCTGTGCCGGCTCGCGAGCATCTGAATGTGATGATCGGGAAAGAACTTGACAGTAAGCTTACCCTCAACATTTTCAATACAGCAGGTAAGCTCGTCTGGACAGGAAATTATGAAACAACCGATGCGAAAGTTGATATCTCGATTTTGCCAGCAGGAAACTATACCATCCAGGCGCAAGCCGGTCAGTTCCAGCAGAGCAAGCAATTTATCAAGATAGACTAAGGCATCTACGAATTAGCAAGTATTGTAGTAATTCGAAGCTCTGGGGCCATTATGGCTTCAGGGCTTGTTTTTTTATGTGAAGATCTAATGCCGAAATGGTATTAGGTTTTTTTGTTCAATAAGTCGAAAAAACAACCCTAAAGCTTTTGCAAACGCTACTTCTAGTAGCATAGTTGCAGGTGGCTGAGCGGAGTCGAAGCCACCTGATATTGCCTTTGGCAATGTTCCCTTCGACTCCGCTCAGGGAACGGCCGGGTGTTGCTAGAACCGTGCTTTTTACTGGCATTACAATGATACAAGTCAAAGCCACAACGGCAAGAAAATCTGCCGATTTTGACCCTTTTTTTAAGCTAAAGAGGCTATATTATTTCGACAAGTTTAGAAAAGGAAATCAAAACATAGGCAATCATAAATGACTTTCCCTTCGTAAATTGCCCCTCAGTATTCTTTATTTATGGTGCCAAAAATCAAAACAGAAAGGCTTCTACTGCGAAAGATAGCACTGGAGGACGCTGCACAACTATTGCATATTCGAAGTGATAAAACCATCAATCGTTATATCGTTCGGCAGGTTCCATTGGATGTAGAAGAGGTGCAGGAGTTTGTGAAAAAGCTGCTCAAAGGAATGGGAGAGGGGACTTTTATGTTTTGGGCTATTTGTTGGAAAGACAAGCCTGCCGAAGTATTGGGGACGATATGCTTTTGGAACTTTTCTCAAGACAGAACAAAAGCAGAAACAGGTTACGAATTGCTGCCAGTCTACCATGGAAACGGAATTATGAGCGAGGCTCTGGAAGCATTATTGCAGGTAGGTTTGCATGATTTGGGTCTTGAACAAATAGAGGCCTTTACCCATGTTGAAAATATAGCGTCGATTGCCTTATTAGAACGTGCTGGATTTCAGCTTGAGCCTGAAAGGCGTGATCCGAAGTTTCCGCACAATCGGGTGTATGTGAAAAACGTTTTTAAGACCGGTTGCACTACCTCTGTCAGCGCTTCACCATAACGCCTAAAGCGCTGACAGAGGTTAGCAACCCTAATAGAGTATTGACGTGATAACTATTAATATGAAGCGTTTCCGCAAAATATCGTTACGCGTTTTACTGATCAGTTTTATTATACTGAATATCAGTGCAGCGTTTCACGCTTGGCATTTCACGCATTTTGTCAAAACAGATCAGCCCAAAACAAAGCTGGACGAATTACAGACAGTAGATAAAGTGAAACTTCTGTTCTTTGGGCTGGCTAATCCACGGCCTCAAAATCTCCGCTTCCCTGACTCTCCCTATGAGACATTTAAGGTTCGCCAAGGCGAGCATGACCTCGAAGTCTGGCGCGTGCCAGTGGACTCGGCACATGGGGAAGTGATCCTCTTTCACGGCTACAGTGGGGAGAAATCCTCGATGCTGGATCGTGCAAAGCTGATTCAAGAGATGGGCTACAATACCTGGCTGGTAGACTTTTATGGGTCAGGTGGTTCTTCCGGCAATACGACCTCTATTGGCTATCGCGAAGCAGAGGACGTAGTAGCGGTTATTGATTTTGTAAAAAAGAAGAGCAATAAACGCATCATGCTTCTGGGAACTTCCATGGGGGCAGCCGCGATTATGAGGGCCGCACATAACGGCAAGCTCTCCGCAGAGCGCATTGTTATAGAGTGTCCCTTTGGATCCATGTTGCAGACTTCCAAGAATCGATTTAATAAGTTAGGTGCTCCTTCTTTCCCTGCTGCTCATCTTCTCGTTTTTTGGGGAGGGATTGAAAATGGCTTTTGGGGTTTTTCGCACAACCCAAAACGCTACGCTGAATCAGTGGATGTCCCAAGCCTCCTTATATATGGAGAACAAGACGATCGAGTTACCCGGCACGAAATAGACGCGGTGTATGAGCGACTCGCTGGCAAAAAGCAACTGGTGCTACTTCCCAAAGCTGGTCACGCCAACTACCTCCAGACTGAGAAGCGAGCATGGCAGACAGCTGTTGCGAACTTTTTGCGAGAATAGAATATCATCCTACTTCTTTGCCTTTTCCTCTTTTGCTTTTAGCCTTTCCCTGACTTTTTTGAGGAGCCATTCTCGGTGGGAAGTCATGGGTGTTTTGTGAATACGTTGTCCCAAACCAGGAAGACGATCTCTACGATAGTCTTTACAGAGTTTGTCATAGTAAAGGCAGAAGTTTTTCATACGGAGACGAAAAGTTTCTGTAATTCCTTTGGCACGTTCCGAAGATCGCCGTAACAATATGGCAAAGCTGCGAAGGTCTTCAAAGTTGGGGTTTTTCTTCTGAGCTTCCTGTTCATACATTGCCAGACATGAATAACTCTTGGCCATGAGTTCATAAAGGGGATTCTCAAAGCTTACGCTTAGCTTCTTAAGTGTTTGTGAATAATCTTTACTGTGAAAAAACAGAAGTGCTTTCCCGATCAACAAAGCGTCTGTTCGACCGTCCTGAGGTAAAAGGCGAATCAGGCGATCAAGATTTTCGTGATAAAGACCTCCATCCATGTTTAGTTCTTTTGCATAATTGTCAAGACGGAAGGCGGTAGATAAAAGTGAGGTAAATGTACCCCATGGTAGTTTTCCTTTAGATAAAATAACCTTCGTCTTAATGCCCCACATATGAAGCTCCCAAATCTGGTTGAGGTAAAAATAGCGCAACTTAGGATCGGCAGTAGTACCACTGCGGTTAATACATACTCCAATAAGCAGATAAAAGAAGTTCATCAGAGACAAGGGTAGCTTTTCATAATGACTTCCAAGATGTTGAAGCCATTTCAGCATAGTTGGAATAGTTATTTGATCCTTCTCTTCATTTTTCGGGGGCAGCAGAAGATCATTAATAAGATGGTATAAGTAACGGAGTGCTAAATTAGAGGTGGAGGGGTCGGTTATATCGGTAGAGATACTCGTTTCAGCCTTCGTGAGAGCCTCCCGAGTCAAATAGGGAAGGGTAGGGTTTTCTACTCCTGGTTGGTAGTATAAGGATATCGCTGATAAATATAGTTTCTCATGAAGCCACCAGTTATCAAAGGTGATATTCATATCTGAGATGCCTTCTGTGATCGTAATTTTGCCTTTGGCCGTTAGAATTGCTTGACGTGCCGTAGCAACATCATGAGCCAGACGTAGCTTTTCTGTAAGCAGCCCTTTATCTTTGCTGTTTTCGTTTTCTGGATCATGAGATACCGCGTCATACATTTTGGCTTGGGTTCGCTCCAGAAGGTCGAATTTACCTCTGCTACTATAGGCTTGAAGCAATAGCCTGTCGACTATATCTGGAGAGTTTTCTAATTCTTGCCTGACAAGAAAGTATTCCATTGCATCAGCTAGGTTAAAACATCGGCGATGAAATTTTGCTTGTGAATACGGTTGGGATGGAAAAGCATACTGCCATGCATCCTCAGAACTCATCCCTTCCAGAAGGGCCTTGCACAAAGGAGCAAGATATGGCATTCTGTGATCGTACATGATTGTGAGCCAGGGTACGATTTGCTTCTCTTCAAGATCGGTAAGTGAATCAAGAATAATGTGTACTCGGGATGAAATGGCCATGCTTGGGAATTATGGTTTAAAAATGACACAGAAAAATGCCCTAGGATAGTTTAATTATAATTTTGGGCTAAAAATAAGAGAATTAAGCGTGTTTTTTTGATTCGTTTTGTAGACTTTACTTTGAACATATTTGTACTGTCGATTTAAAAACGACGCGTTCTTTGTCAAGCTTACTAAAATACTTCTAGGAATAAAAATATAAATACGTCATGGTAAATAAGCAATAGGGCTTTTTACGCACGTATTTGTTTTATAGAGAGGAATAATGCGCTTTTTTTTGATTCAAAAAGTACAGTCAAATCGTCCGTACTTGCGGTCATAATCAAAAAAGCAAACTAAATCCAATCTTATGAAACTGCTTCAAACAACCAAAAAGCTCCTCCCTATTGCTTTAATGCTTTGTTTCGCAGTCTTGACTAGTCTTGTCAGCGCACAAACCACTGAGCAAGTTTCCTTCAAAATCAATTTTGATTCACAAGGACAACAGGTAAATGAGTTGACAGCTAGAGTGGAATTGACAGATGGAGTCTTTGACCCTTCCGAACCAGTGAATGTTAAAACTGATAGTTCTTGGTCTCTCACTCCTGATAATTACACTACTTCAGTTTCTTCAGTAAATGAAGAAGGTTCACTCATTGATATCAAGTTTATCATTGATGGTTCGAAATCAGGTTCTGGCCATGTGGCCGAGGTGATGATAGGACTGGTTATTATTCTTGATGATTTCACTACAAAAAAGGAAACCTCAGCTGCTGAAGTTATCGATGTCCAGGCAAAAGTTGCCGTTCCTACCAAAGAAGTATCTCCGGAAATAACAGTATATCCTAATCCTGCTACCAATCGTGTCGAATGGAAAGGTGCAGCAAATGAGAAGGCTATAGTTCAGGTTATCAGCCCAAATGGCAAAACCCAGACAATTGTATGGGAAGCAGGAAAAGCGCTAGACGTGAGTACTTGGGCCCGCGGTCTTTATATCCTTCGCTTTGTTTCTAACGAGTACACTGTTTCACGTAAGCTTTTCCTCAACTAATAAATTTTCAAACACTATGCCTTCTAGCATTCTTCAAACTCCCCTTTGGCTCCAGGCTGAGCAAGAGCTTCGCAACCAGTTGATGTCATTCAACGAAGTTGACTCGGATGTTTCCAATGTAGACATAGATGCATATACCGATACAACTCTGGGCAGACATGAGGCAGAGTTTGCCCAAAAAGGAATAAAAGCTGCTGCTAGTCTAGGAGCCGCAAGACATGCTTATACTTTTATAACTGTTTTGCTTACTAGCTCAGTAGCATTCTTAATCTTGTAAAACATATTCGTTCCAAACAACATAGATGAATTATTATATTATTAGCACTATTTCGTTTTAGCTCCTCGATACCGCTTGACTCCCTGGGGTAGGGAGTCAGCGGACGAGGGATTCCCTCAAAAAAAACTCTCGCTTACAACACGAGAAATCTACATTGCTTTAGTTCTTTTATTATCCTGAAGGTTTTATATTGTATCTCACTGATGGTTTGTCGGTTCTACTTTCTGAGTGGAACCGGCTTCTTGCTTTTAGCCCTCTGGTGAAACTTGTATGTTTGCATTCTATGTACGCATTTAACCTCCAACATACCGATCCCGAGAGTAGTGCCCGTGCCGGTGTTATTGAAACTGATCATGGCCCTATCGAGACGCCTATCTTTATGCCAGTGGGTACGGTAGGAACCGTGAAGGCAGTTCGCCAGGAAGCACTCAAGGATGATATCAAGGCCCAGATAATCCTGGGGAATACTTATCACCTATACCTGAGACCAGGTATGGAAGTGATTGGGGAAGCTGGTGGTTTGCACAAATTTATGGGCTGGGATAAGCCTATGCTTACCGATAGTGGAGGGTATCAGGTCTATAGCCTCGCGAGTCAGCGTAAGCTTACTGAGGAAGGTGCGTTCTTTAAGTCTCATATCGATGGAAGCAAGCATATGTTTACGCCTGAAAAGGTCGTCGATATCCAGAGGACTATCGGTTCAAATATTATGATGGTACTGGATGAGTGTCCTCCGCATCCTTGCGAACATCGTTATGCCAAGGATTCGCTTGCACTTACCATGCGCTGGACTGACAGGGCCATATCCCACTTTAATGCGACTGAGCCCAAATATGGTCACAGGCAAGCCCTATTCCCGATTGTACAAGGAGGGACATTTCCTGATCTGCGCAGGCAGGCCTGCGAACAAGTCGCCGAACGTGATATGCCAGGCAATGCCATTGGTGGGTTAAGTGTCGGTGAGCCAGCAGAACAGATGTATGAAATGACTGAGCTCTGCTGCGGAATTCTTCCTAAGTCAAAACCGCGCTACTTGATGGGCGTTGGAACGCCCGAGAATATCCTTGAAAATATCGCGCTAGGCGTCGATATGTTTGATTGTGTGATGCCCACTCGAAATGCTCGCCATGGCTTGATCTTCACTTCACAAGGAATTCGTAACATGAAAAATGCAAAATATGCAAAGGACTATAGCCCTTTGGATGAGCATAGCACGTTACTTTCTTCTCAGCAATACTCTAAAGCATATGTTCGTCACTTATTTAAAGCAAATGAATATCTTGGAATGATGCTTACGAGTTTGCATAACCTGCATTTTTACTTGTGGCTCGTAGGTGAAGCACGTAAGCATATTATTGCCGGGGACTTCATGGCTTGGAAAAACGAAATGATTCCTAATATTACTCGCCGCTTATAACATCAACTGTTCTGGTTAAAAAGTCCTACTATAAAATGCTAACCTGGCTGGCCCTTACAGAGGACCGGGTAGATCCGTGGTGGTTCAGGTGGAGAAAGCGTAGAGGATGGTTTAAAAAACTTGAGGTGGAGGCTTATCGTGGGTATGGTACTTCCGAAGAAATACGCTTGCGCGGAAGAGTACTTCGTTTTCGTGGTATCCGACCTCCCAAAAAAGAGCGAAGTGCTTGGGGGAATTTTAAAAATATGTATCGCAGATTTGGTACAGATGAAATTCCTCATGCAAGACTGCAAGCTATTTTCCAGTCGCAGGTTATGGAAACGGTGACCGATGATGAAGGCTATTTTTCTTTTACCATAAAGCCTGAAAACCCTGAATTGGTAGAACCCGGCTGGCAGGAGTTTTCGATATTAATGCCGCCTCAACCATTTTTAAATCCAGAGCCTGTTGCGGTTACTGCCAAAGCATTGATTCTGCCTCAAGGGGCTGGTTTTGGCATTATTTCCGACATTGATGATACCTTATTAGTGACAGAAGTGCGCAGTAAAGCAAGGATGGTTCAGAATACGTTGTTTGAAAATGCTCTCACACGACGCACCTTTCCAGATACTCCTGAGCTATATAGAAGGATGCATGCAGCACCTGATGGAACAGGATTTAACCCTGTATTCTACCTTTCATCAAGTCCCTGGAATTTGTATGATTTTCTTGAAAAATTTATCCAGTTTCAACGGTTTCCAGAAGGTCCGTTGATTTTGCGGGATGTCGGTTTAAGCCGCAAGCACATGCTGGCATCCAGCCATAACACCCATAAATCGGCTCATATCAGGGATATTTTAACCTTGTTTGAAAACCTTCCTTTTTTACTTTTTGGAGATAGTGGAGAAAAGGACCCCTATATTTTTGCCAAAGCAGTAAACGCTTTTCAAGGAAGGATAAGGCATGTATTTATTAGAGATGTAGCAGGGAAAAAGCATAGCGAAGAGATGCAATCCCTGGCACGCGCCTGCCGCCAACATGGCACAGGCTTCTCTTTTTTTGAACATATAGCAGAAGTTGAAAAAATTGTGAAAGCTGCTGGCTGGTTAGAAGATAATCCTCAATAATCATCCTCGTCCGCTTCTGGCCCAAACTTTGCATGAAATAGTTTCGTGACCTAAAATGTGAGGGAGACGGAACCTTTTTTAGCATGGGGTTTCTGACAATTTTGTAACTTGCTAGCTTACGACATTTAAAGTGCTTTTCCGAAAAAGACATAACATCAGGCAGCTTTCCGACGAGGATTTGGTGAGCCTATACAAGCGTGAAAAAGAACCTAACTATGTGGGTGAACTTTTTGAGCGCTACACTGATTTGGCATTCTTGGTGGCGATGAAATACGTCAAACAAGAAGATAATGCCAAGGACGTTGTCATGCAGGTTTTTGAGAAAATGATCAAAGATCTGGCGCGATACGAAGTGCGTAATTTTAAATTTTGGTTCCATACCGTTGTGAAAAATCAGGCTTTAGCCTATCTGGAAAAGGAACAACGGAACCAACGCACCATTATCGACATGAAAAACGGAAGTGATCACCTTAACGGGAATCATGAAGAAAAACTTGAAGCAATCCTGGATGGGGCTGATATCGAAACTGTTCGTATCGCCGAGCTCCCCCAGGCTATTGCCGAGCTTCGCCCCGAGCAGCGAACCTGCATCGAGCTCTTTTATTTGAAACAACAATCTTATAAAGATATCTCGGACCATACTGGTTTTACGCTGATGCAAGTGAAGAGCTATATCCAAAACGGAAAACGAAATTTGAAAAATACCCTCAGCCAACTCAACGTAGACTAAGCCCCTATGACTAAGACGCACATACAACTCGAACTGGAACGCGCTCCGCTGGAGGTGCTACTACGGTATGTGGAGGGGAAACTTAGTGCCCCCGAACAGAAAACAATAGAGACCCTCGTGCAGGATAGCCCGGTTTATACCGATGCCCTGGAAGGACTCAAGCATATGGAAAACCCTGCGCTTGCGCGCAGTATGACAAATGATCTCCGCTTTCGCACACGTAGCTTACTACGCCGGAAAGGAAGGCCAAGAGTAGCGACCCGCAATTTTAACCAATACCTTACTGCGGTAGTTGCTGCCGGAGTAGTCCTCTTCGCCGCCGCTTCTGTTATTTATTTTTATAGCAGAAACGATGTGCCAGCAGTGAATATCGCGTCAGCCGATGGCGAACCAAATCAAGCCGTGACTAGTGCTGAATCAGAGGAAGATAAAAAGCGCCTTCGCCCTTTCCGCCGTACCACGCCTATCGAATATGATGGCCCTTCGATCACAGAAGATATCATCGCCGATGCGTCTCCCGAGCGCCTTGAAGAAGACAATTTGAGCCTGATGGATGTAGCTATAGAAGAAGTGCCGGTAAAGCGCTCTACGACTACTGATACGAAGTCCGAAACTGCTGCGCCAGTACCTGGAGCAGCAACTCCAACGCGCGAAACCGTCTACGTTGCACTGCCAAATGAGCCTACACTCTCTAATGAGCGTATGGATGAATATGATAGTGCGACTGACCCTAAGGCTGAAGAAATAGCAGAAACGACTGTCGGTGAGTCTGATGATTTTGCCCAAGCTGAGATAGATAGTAGAGCAACTACAAGTGAAGTTGTTGAAGAAGGAACTGTAATGCTTGATGAGGTCGTAGTGACCAAGCAAGCTGGAAAAGAGAAAAGGAGAAATGAAAAAGATGTAGTAAACCCTGAAAAAGCATACCTCGAACGCCAAAAGCGTAAAGCCGAGCTTATGAATCAGGGTGAGGTGTTATTTAATACTTCCCGCTACGGTGAAGCCGAGAAGGTATTTCTTGAGCTATATACCCTTGATCAGTTAGATCCAAAAACGCAGTATTACCTTGGAAGCACATACTTCTTTCTAGGCAGACCGGCCGAATCTACGATCTATCTTGAGCAAGTCATCCGCGTAAGCAGCGACTTCCTTGAAGAAGGGCAGTGGAGATTGGTGGATGCATATTTGGCAGTGAGTAAAAAGAAAGAAGCTGAAAGGCTTTTGAAAAAAATCAGTAAGCAAAACGGAAAATATAAAGACCGTGCTCAAGCTAAATTGAAAGAAATTCGGTGAGCCAGTTTTTGATAAAAACTCCTCGACTATTCCTTCGTGAGTTTATTGCTGAGGATGCCGAAAGCTTCTATAAACTCAATGCCGATATTGAAGTAATTCAATACACAGGCGACCCGCCATTCGCAGATATCGCCGAAGCGAAGTCTTTTATCCGGAATTATAACGCCTATCGCCATACGGGGATGGGTCGTTGGGCCACAATCGAGGCCGCTACTGGTGATTTTATTGGTTTTTGTGGATTAAAAAAACATGAAGATGGCGAGGTTGACTTAGGCTATCGATTGATGAAAAGCACATGGGGAAAAGGCTATGCTACTGAAGCTGCGAAAGCCTGTATTGCTTATGCTTTCGACACACTAGATCTTAATAGTTTGATTGGACGTGTAGCAAAGAAAAATCTGTCTTCTATCCGCGTATTGGAAAAGTGTGACTTTCATCGAGAAGCGGAAGCGCCTTGCGATGCCTTGCCTGGATGGCGATATCGACTTTTTAAGCCTTGATGTCGTTAGACTTTTGTTGCGAGCTTCATGCTAAATTTGGTTACATTTGACGCGTCATTAAATCCCCTTATGCGATACATTCTTATCATTTTTTCTTTCCTGATTATTGCGGGTGCCTGCAATCGGGTAAAAGAAGTCATCAAGCCTCATACCGATACTATTTTTCCATTGGAAGTCGGTCAGGAATGGACCTATCTTGTTATTGATACTACCTGGTTGGTAGGTAGACGACCAGTGGTGGACGTATACTATAAGCGTGAGCAAATCACCGGAACCAATGTTGATCTTGTTGGCCGTGAGGTATTTAGACTTGAGACATTTAGAACGATAGATACCACTGCCGGACTAACCGGATTTGAATCAGAACGTGCGGGATATCTTTACCGAGGCTCAGAATTTGGTGAGCGATTTTTGAATAATAAGCGGAAAGTGGTCTTGAAGTGGCCAGCTGCTGATGGTGTGCAGTGGAATGGAAATCTCTATGTAGGAAACCCGATTCACAATGAGCAGTATCGTTATCAAAATGTAGATACCACGGTTTCTGTTTTTGGAACAAATTACGAACAGGCCGTTTGGGTTGCGCATAGCCTTCCATCAGATGCTATCAGTACGATTAAAAACCGTGTAGCATATGAAGTATATGCACCTGAAATTGGGCGTATCATAACATTCGATCGCACTGAAGTGAATGACCAGTCGTCTGCCGATCCGTTTAATGCAGGCGAAAGCTACACGCATATTGAAATGCTCATTCAGTAATGAGCAATTAGTCATTTTTAATTAGTCATAAAGCATGTATAGCCAATGATTAATGATCAATGAAATAATGACGAATGAGCAAATTAGCTAATCAACATACACCGACAATAATCTTTGAGGACAACCATCTTCTCATAGTACATAAGCCTCCGGGGATGCTTTCTCAGGGCGATGTTTCGGGTGATTTATGTGTGTTTGAGTGGGCAAAAGCGTATATCAAAAAAGCTTATAACAAGCCTGGAAACGTGTATGTGGCACTTTTGCATAGACTTGATCGCCCCACAGGCGGCCTTATCGCCCTCGCCAAAACGTCAAAAGCCGCTGGTCGTATCTCCAAAGATTTTGAACAACGAAAAGTCCAGAAAACATACTACGCGATAACCGAGCAAACCCCGGAAGAGCAGTCTGGAACGCTCGTGCATTTTATGAAAAACCTGCCTGGCAAAAATATCATGCGGGCGTATTATAAGCAGCTTCATCAAACCAAAAGAGCTGAACTACATTATCGTGTGTTACAGACAAGGGGTAATCGCGCCCTCGTGGAAGTAAAGCCGGTTACCGGCCGAAAGCACCAAATCAGAGTGCAACTATCTTCGCTCAACTGTACGATTGTAGGCGATGTCAAATACGGCAAGTCCGACTTCAACAAGGATAAGTCTATTTGCTTACTCGCAGGAAAACTCACATTCGAGCATCCGGTTAAAAAAGAGCAAATGACCTTCGTTGCAAACTGGCCTAAAAACGAAGCCTGGACTGATTTTAAGAATCCTTTATAAGCTCGTTTTGGGCGTCAGAGTGTGAATAAGAAGATTCTCCGCTAAAGCGTTTCTTTGTGGCGAATGCTCTCAGCATCAGGAAAACAGGCAAAGTCTCCATGTTGCCGTTCGTTCCAGGATACATCTTCTGGCTTTCATATGGAGGATAGGCTTTCTTTTCTTCCTCATTCATAAAGGCGATCGTTTGTTGGAAAGCCTTTTCCTCATCTCCCAGTTCCAGTTTATAGGTATCGAAAGCTTCTTTGAAGCGAATGCTCGGGTCCTGCATAACTACTTCCTGTCCTTCAAACGGGTCTCCTCCATGCTGATATAAAGCAGTCATGGCTTCAGTACCTTGTTCATATAATTCGTTTGACCACTGGATTTCAAATGGTTTGATATGCTTCGTTTTGAATAGCTTTGAAAATTCAGAAATGAGGGTTCCTGCACTTTTAAGCGAGTACAAAAGAAAATAGCCTTCATCAGCCCCTTTGAAATAAAACCGCCCGAATATCTTTTCCTCAGAGGCTGGCCAACCTATAAATTCGTCTCTGATTAAAAAGCTCTTTTCTCCAGTATGATATTCTATATGTGCAGCCTCGTGAAGCTGTTTGTAGATAGGCTGACGCTTGAGTTTACAGGTAATCTTTACGAATTGCAGTGCTTCGTCCTGAGATATCGCGATATGTTTGAGCGTGGATTTCATTGTTGATCTGTCTTATACTGAAAGACCTATAAGGGCCTTGGTTGCCTGTGGTGTACTAAAGAGTGTCAAAGACATTCGCAAAACTACTACTTTTCAATGGAGCGGTATTTTTGCATTTTTGAAGCTTAATTAACAACCATTAACCAATACTATATTATGAAAAAAATTCTGCTCTGCTCCCTTTCTTCACTTCTACTTTGCGTCATCACAATGGGCACAACCCAGGCCCAGGATGTACGCACGAAGAAGTTCATGCAACGCCTCATTGAAGAAAAACTTCACTGGCCGGAAGGCATGAAACCTACCTTGCCAATAGAGGCAAACAAGGCCAAAAATACAGCTGACGAACGCAGACTTACCACTGCTACAAGCAGGACTGATAGCGAAGCTGAAGCTCATATTGCGGTAAATCCCACCGACTCGCTCAATATCATCATGAGCTATATGCAATTTGGTCAGGCTGGCCTCAGTTTTCCTATCTATGTGACCTTTGACGGAGGTGATACCTGGTCTCAGCGCAGCCTCGATGTAGAGGCGATTGCCAATCTTGATACCAGTTTGATTTATGCTGGTGGAGGTGATCCTATATTCGCTTTTGATGCCACAGGCAAATTATACTTTTCATGGCTGTTACTTGGCCTTAATGTGAATCAGCCCACAGCATTGGGGCTTCGCATGTTCTGGGTGTATTCAACCGATGGCGGTAATACCTTCCAATATCTTCCCAATGAAGGGAGAATTGTTGCAGAGGGTGCACTTGATGGGTTTACAAATGAAACACTGAATATCGGTGTAGGGGCGCCTGACCGTCAATGGATGGCATGTGATCTCACAGGAGGGCAATATGCGAATACGCTTTATCTCGCGAGTTTATTTGTGAGAAATGATAGCGGCCCGGCTCAGGCAAACGGTATGGTGGTTCGCTATAAGCGCGAGCTGGATTCTACGTTTCAGTCTGTGTTTGTACAAGTTGGTGATACGGGCGACTTCGTATCGCAGCTCGCCAACATCGCCGTAGATAGCGAAGGTTTTGTTCATGTCTCATACGCCACGATAGGTGATTTAGGACGATACGATGGCGTATGGCACGCGATCTCTCGTGATGGAGGTCAGAGCTTTAGTGCTCCGGTCAGAGTCTCAGTCGCAGCCGATAACGATGATGCCGTATTGATACATGACCGGGAGAATATGGCCCCTAGTCTGGCCGTAGGACCTGAAACTGGCAGAGTATATATGACTTGGACCACTTGGGACACTGTGGCTGCTACACGACTTGCAAGAGGATTCTTTTCTATTTCAAATGACTACGGCCAAACCTGGTCTAATCCGCTGGATTTGAACTTGCTTGATGGTTCAGGACAGTTGCAGCATGCATTATATCCTGTTGTAGGGACAAATGCTGATGGCGATGTCTCTATTGCGTGGTATTCTGCTGATCTGAATAGCTTGTCAGTGTATCTTATGGTAACATCAGATGATGGTGGCGTGACCTTCAGTAACCCTGTTGTTATCAGCGCTGATACTACTGACTTTACCCAATACGGCGATAACCAGTTTTTTGGCGACTACAACAACATCGCACGAGTAGGCTGCAAGTCTTTTGTCGCTTGGGCAGATGGTCGCGATAACCTTGGTGCCAAAATGTACATTGGTAGAATCGATCACTGCGGCCCGATTTCAGGAATAGAGGTTACGCCTATTGAGGCTGGCTGGTCTATTTCAAACCCTTTCCCAAATCCTGCAAGGGCGTCTTTTTCCATTGAGCTAAATAATGAAAAGCCAGGAACCTGGACAGCTAAGCTCATTAACGCTGAAGGCAAAGTGGTCAAAACCTACGCCCCGCAAACAATGACTTCCGGAGAACATCGTCTGGACTTCGATCTTGATGCCGTTGCTGCTGGCGCATACTGGATGCATATCAGTGATGGAAGCGTACATGCAACGCGTATGGTTGTGAAGCGGTAGCATGAGTTAAAAGTGCATAGTAGAAAGTTCAAAGTGCAGAGGTGCCTTCAAATTTGAACTTTCTACTATGCACTTTATACTTACATACGACGATATATCGCCAGCAGAAATCCAGCTACCAGTACAAAAGTACCAAGCCAGAGGACGTTAATAAATGGCTTGCGAATCGCTTTGAACACGATGAAGTCGTTGAATGGATTCGTTTTTTCCTGAGCCTGGAAGGTCGAAACGCCAGTGGCCGGATCGATGCTTACCAATGCAAAGTCCATGAACATACGTTCTGCGGGAGACTGCGTCATGCTGATTTTTCCAGACTTATCTACCAGGAAAGTAGGGCGGACCAAAGCCGTGTCATTCTCCTTTATTACGAACAGGTTTGCAGCTACCACCACTTCAAATTGATCAGCGAGCTCTTTGCGCTCCTTGATGACATTGGTCATGCTATGGAGCAGTACCTTGGTGTCACCCAGGTAGGTCGTGTCGCCTTGCTTAAGCTTGAAGTCATGGTAAGTGTACTTATCCTCGGCTGTTTCGTCAGCGGGTACCTGCGACACGTGCACGTAGAGATCACGATTGAGGTAGACGCGTCGCGAAGGGTGAGCGATGATGCTGCGCATCTCGGTATTCACTTCTACTTCTGGATATAGGGTGAAAGCCTTGGCTGTATCGACGAGGACCGTATCGGCGCGATTCTCGCGCTTGAGGCGTTTGAGTGGTTCAAACTTGATGCCGTATAGTGAGCGATTATTGATGTGTGGAGGCTTTATTTCGAGGATGTTTTTATTCAAAAACTCTTCGACATATTCCAGATCAAGCTCGCCTTTCAGACTTTCGTCAGCTGCCGCTTCTTCTATATCAGAAGTGCTGTGAATCGTTTTGTCGTTTTCATCTTTTTTTACAAAAACACTTCGCGGCATAGAAAGACCAAATTCATCATTCGTAGCATCGCGAAAACGTACTTTGAAAAACTCAGGAGTTTCTTCGATTACCTTAAGACTTTTGATCGGCGGGATGGCTTCTTTTTCGCCTGTATATGTAACCTGATAGCCAGGAATGTATCGAGGGAAACCATTTACCAAACGAACATTATCCATGCGTTCGGCCTCATTCGAAAAGCCTTGTAGCTCGTCTGGTGTGATGTTTTGAGAAACAATATTATCATAGCCAGAAGAATACAGAATGCCAATAAGCATAAGACCAAAACCAATATGAGCAAGTGAACCGCCCATTGTTTTGAGCTTGGCCTTTTTAGCCCCAACCATTGAAAAGAGAACATCAAGTCCTGCAATAACAATAAACAGTGAACTAAACAGCATCATCTCATCGGCGATGCCCATAAAGCCGCCAGTGAGCATTCCTATAAACCCTTGTTCGCGTTCTTCAGCAAAAGCGCTGTCGTACACAAAGTTCATCTCGGCATAGAGATTTGCCACAATAAGCGCACTGCCGATAATGACAGCCGCCAGGAATGGACGAAACAACGCTTCTCCAACCCCTTTTTTCTTGCCAATATTCCACCATAAAAACTGCCCTACGCCTGAAAAAATACCAAAGGCTACAGCGAGCCATACATTCCAGTTGTAATAGAAAAACTGGATTTCGGCAGGAGGAGCTACGTTGGTGCCAAAAATCTTATTGATTACCGGCAATGAAGTCGTAAGAAGAATTTCGGTAGCGGAAAAAAGCAGGGTTAACATGCCTAAAAACAGCAATGTTTCGGCAGAGAAAATCTTGGATTCTTTATCATTGGTAGGAATGATATTCCAGCGCCAGCTAAGTGCAACTACACTCGCAAAGGCGTAAATCGCTACTAGCAGGATCAACTGGCCCGAAAGACCAAGGTCTGTAAAGGTGTGCACCGATGTGTCTCCCAGAATTCCGGAACGCGTCAGGAAGGTTGCATAGAGCACCAGGAAGAAGGTTGCGATGACCAGAATCATCGACGTCTTGAGCGAGCCTTTGCTGCGCTGATAGAGGAGCAAGGCGTGCAAAGATGCAATGCCTACAATCCATGGCACAAGCGAGCCATTTTCAACCGGGTCCCAGTTCCAGTAACCACCAAAGTTGAGGGTTTCGTATGCCCAGTAGCCACCCATGATGATGCCTATACCGAGAATCATTACAGAGAAGATCGTCCAGGGCATTGACGGCTTTATCCAGCCTGTGAAGTCGCCTCGTATCAAGCCAGCGATTACAAATGCAAACGGAACCGCTGTAGATGCAAAACCCAAAAAGAGGGTAGGAGGGTGGATCACCATCCAGTAGTTTTGAAGCAGGCTATTCAGACCATTACCGTTGGTAGGTACAAAGTCTGGATTACTTGCATAGACTGGATTATTTGGGAAAGCTTCTTTGAGCGAAAGAAAAGGCGTTGAGCCAATTTTCCAGGTATCGATATCAAAGAAAAACACGCTAAAAGCACCGGCAGTAAGCACAAGCGCCGCCATGATCTCTCCGAAATGACGCTTCTTGGAGCTGATCTCGATCAGGCTCAGAAGGCCGTAGCCCCACATAAATAGCAAAGGAACGGCGAACATCATGCTGCTGGCAGAGTCGAACATGTTGCCAATGCTCCATGGAGAAGCAAAGCCTTCTTTTGCTACAAAGAGCGTGATGATAGAAGCAAGTGCGAGGAGCATACCGCCTTGGCGAATGCTTGAATTGCCCGATTGAAGGGTTTCTGTTTGGGGGCTTAACTCACGATAAAGCAGGTAACCTGCAGGAATAATGACCAGCAAGCATAGTATAATATACACGCTTGTGGCGGGGACATAGGCCCCAAGAATCATAGAACTGAGCACAAGCTCTACTGAGGCGATAACTCCCAGTGCCAGGTATTTCCACTGTTTCGGTCCTTTCCAGAGCATAAGCATCCCCAGCACAGAGTGCCAGAACGACCAAAGCAGGAAGCTCCCTTCTTGCCCTTCCCAAAAACAGGAAATCATATAATAGATAGGAAGCTCATTGCTGGAGTGAGCCCATACGTAGTGGTATTCGTAGTTGTGGGAAGCGATAAGCCAAAACAAAAAGCCTATGATGCCCAGCACGCTAGCCATGTGCACACTGAAGGCAATGGCTCCCATGCTCGCCCAGCTTTTTTTCTCAGCCTCTGGTCTGGACTCTCGCCATAATAGAGCAATCGTCGCTACAAGCGCACTAGCAAAAGAAAGGGATGTGAATAAGTGGCCTAGCATGTATATTGGTTTTTTTAATGGATGATGAGCAATGAATAATTAATACTAAGGGGTTTAGACCTCTTTTTCTTGCATTATCCATTGTACATTATTCATTATAACTTACTTGAGTTCCGGTTCTTCTTCTTCGTATTTTGACGGGCATTTTGTAACGATATCATCGGCGATAAAGCCTTCATCGTGATAGCGACCGATGAGCACTACTTTTTCAGCTTGGTCAAAATTTGAAGGCTTTGGATCAAAATAAGTAACCCACTCAACGTTTTGAAGGCTGTCTTGAACGTAGAACTGGAACTTGTTGGCTTCCTCTACGATTTGGTCGCGCTTGACCCACTCGCCAGCGACATGGATGGTTTTGCCCGTTTCTTTTGCAAGACCAAAGTCAGCATAGCGGCTTGCATTTTTTGACAGACTAACACCAAAGAATACCAAACCCGCGGCAATAGCCACTAAAAGAATTATTTGTTGAATTTTCATGATGAGGCTATTTATTCATTTGCTTTTCCAATTTGCGAGTGCGCAATTCGGTACGGACCATTACTGCAATAAAGACCACGAAAATAACGCTTATCACAGCGAGGACAGCATTAATTTTACCACTGCGGAGCAGCGGATCAGATTGCAGAAGAAGCGAAAATATGCTCAGTTTTATCATGTTCGGTAGTTATGCCTTTTGGGCGGTTTGGCGTTTCCAGTCTGCCTCAGACTGTTTTTCTTCCTGACGGATAAACAGTACTGTGATTCGACTGCGTAGTTCCCACATCCAGAGGCTGAGAAAAATAAAGCCCAATGCCGCAGGATAAAGAATCATGCGGTAGTGATTGGTGACGTCTTTTTTACTAAAAAGCTCGGTTGTCCCTCCATTTGCAGTAGGGTGAAGCCCATCCAGCATCCTTGGGATGACGAAGAATAGTGGGATAAGTGCTGCAAAGGCGAATATGTTAAGCACCGCAGAAATACGGGCGCGCTGTCCAGGTTCCTGAAAACTTGCTCTCAGTAGAAAATAACCAAGATAGATCAGAAGGGCAATGAGCGCACAAGTCTGAATCGGATCCCAAAGCCACCAAGCGCTTAGCTTAGCCGGGTTTATATTTTCACCCCAACTTACTCGTCCCCAAATAATACCAGTAACTAAACCCAGAATATTCAGCATCACGCCTACAGATGCAGCCTCAACAGCTTTTGCATCACTATACATAGGCTCACCGCCAATATTGGATTCGGGATCAGTTTGTCGCAAATACTTGATACTGTACCAAACAGATACCGTCATGATGACGACTTCGGCAAACCACATGGGTACGTGGTAAAACAAATTGCGGCTACTTTGCTCTAAGCCACCCATGCGTGGAAGGCTTACAGTCAAGCCATAAAAGAGCGCGTAGGCCACCAGGGCTATTCCCGCTACCTTATATCCGGTGTTGAGTATCTGTTTAAAATTCATTTTGTGGGCACAAAGATAACCTAAATGGGAATAAAATTGATGGTGACTTTTGTTTTTACCGATATTCGCGCTCATGAAGTCAAACACAGCCTTATTACACGACTTACACGCTCAAATTCCTGCGCTTATAAAACGTGCTGGAGCATTCGCTTTAAAAGAGTTTAAAAGCTTTTCCTCCAAGCATATTGAATTCAAAGGAAAGAACAACATGTTTACCTACGTGGATGTTCGAACCGAAGAGATTTTGAAAGAAGGCCTGAACGAACTACTTCCAGGTGCAGGATTTATTAACGAAGAAAGTGACAATCAGGAGGGCGAGACCGATTACACCTGGATTATTGATCCAATCGATGGAACGACTAATTTTATTCACGGTGTTCCGCTTTTTGCCATTTGCGTGGCTTTGCAATATCAGGATGAAATAATGCTCGGCTACATCTATGAGGTGTCGCACGACGAGATGTATTCCGCTGTAGTAGGGGAGGGTGCCTTTTTGAATGATGAGCCTATTCGGGTGAGTGTTGCACCGACGCTGAGTGATAGCCTCGTAGGTACAGGATTTCCATATCGCCAGGGGCCTGGATATGAGGATTACCTACGACTCGTTACCAAGGTGTTGAAAGAGACACACGGCATGCGCCGCCTCGGAAGTGCGGCTATTGACCTGGCCTACGTGGCCGCAGGGCGCCTGGAAGGCTTTTTAGAGTTTGGACTAAGTCCTTGGGACGTTGCTGCCGGAGCACTTATCGTGCAGGAAGCAGGCGGTACTGTCACCGATTTCAAAGGTGGCGATAACTATATTTTTGGAAAAAGAATTATCGCCACCAATGGTTTGATCCACAATGAAGCTGTGGAAATTATTCGCTCGTCAGGTGTGGAGTAATTAGCTGATTTGATTATTAGCTAATTTGTTAATGAGGAGGCAAAAAGCGCTCCATCATCAAAATCAGCATTCGTCATGAATCATTAATAATGGACGATGAACAATCTCAAACTGTCAAATCGTCCATCATCAAATTATTCATCATCAAAATCAGCTAATCAGTCAGCTACCTGTTCTTGTTCTTCGACATAGCCGTCTTCGTAGTCACCACCACTTCCGCCGTCGTAGCCTCCGTAGTCTTCATCCTCAACTTCGTACTCCTCTTCTACATATTCGATTTCATCTTCGCCTAGCTTGCGAACTTCACGTGCGACATCGTCGCCCTGTTCGTTTTTGCCAAGGCTAAATTCTACAAGATCACCTTCATGGAATTCATTGAATTCACCTTCAGTGATATCTCCATAGAAGAAGAAGAGGTTATTGTTAGGGAATTTGATGAAGCCGTAACCATCCTTGAGTGAAAGTACTTCACTGGTATGGCGCTCTGCAGAGGTAGGCTTGTTTTTAGGCTTTGCGTGGCCAACATTAGGCTGAACAAACAAATGCTTGACAAGCTCATTTTCGTTGCCTTCATCATTATCGATCAACTTATGCATCTCGAGAGGGTAGGATGCCTCTTTAAGAAGATCTTGTGAAGTACGTGTTACTTGCATACGGCCAGTGTCATCGCTGAATGAGAAGTCCCATCCAAGTACCATGACACGAACACCAAGTGCATTCAGTTTGCGAACGAGGGGCACATAGTCTCCATCCGAGCCAATCAGTACAACGACTTCAAGTCCTTTAATAGCGGCCATTTCGTAAGCTTCTAAAGAAAGCCAGACATCGATGCTGTGATCGTCACGACGGTTAGCGAAGCCACGCAGGGGTAAGTAATGCGTGATAACACCTTCGGACATGAGAATATCATCAAATACGCGATCGTAATAGAGAAGATTGCCACGTTGGCTTGCATCTCTTGCATTGAGGCGACCACGAAAATAATGGGCATTCACAATCTGGCAGTGGTGTGCACTATTCCCTTCCTCTGCTGCTACTTGATGGCGTATAAAATTGTGAAGACCGGCTATACTAAGGCGACTTTTCCGAGCATGCTCGTAGTTGTAATAATTGCTTACATGATGGAAATAATTGCCGTCGTAAAAAACTCCTATTCGGGTTAACCCCTTTGAAGTAGAGCTTTGAGTCATAATGTAGTATTTATGTTACAGGAATATTGATTCGATATCGTACAGCTGTTAACGGTGCGCGCAAATTACAGCATTATTTTGTTTTTTCAGCCTTATATATAGATTATCGTGAATGTGAAGAGGAGAGGGGTTTGGCGAATATCCCCAAGCCGTGCTGATTATCTCGTCTTACTCCCAGCTTTTTGCTAGCTTGCGCCGCCATAATCATCGTGTGATAAAATTGATTTTTCATGCTTCTCAATACCAATTTTCAGTTTACAGGACAGCAAGGACATTACCAGGGCAAAGTGCGTGATGTCTACGATATCAATGACACGCATTTGGTCATTGTAGCGTCAGACCGGATTTCGTCTTTTGACTACATTCTTCCCAAGCCAATTCCATATAAAGGGCAGGTTTTAAACGAAACTTCTGCATACTTTTTTGAACGGGCAAAAGAGATTGTTCCTACCCATGTGATCGCTGTTCCTGACCCCAATGTGACGATAGGTCGCAAGTGCAAGGCATTCCCTATAGAAGTAGTCATTCGAGGGTACCTTGCTGGTCATGCCTGGCGCGTGTATCGCGACGGAGGCCGCGAAGTATGCGGTGTTAAGCTTCCAGAAGGACTCAAGCAGAACGACAAGCTCCCTGAGCCTATCATTACACCTGCGACCAAGTCCCTTATCGGTCACGACGAGGATATTTCCGAGATGGATATTATCCGTTCAGGGCTTATCGTTGACGAAGATTGGGCACGCATTCGCCATTATGGTTTGGAGCTATTTAAGCTTGGTACCGAAATGGCCGCAGAACGCGGACTTATTCTCATGGATACGAAGTACGAGTTTGGGGCACATGGCCATGATATTATGGTCATCGATGAAATCCATACGCCGGACTCCTCGCGATACATGTATGCCGAGGGCTATGAAGAGCGCCAGGCCAAAGGCGAAGCGCAACGCCAACTTTCAAAAGAATTTGTGCGCGAATGGCTTATGGAAAATGGCTTCCAGGGCCTTGATGGCCAGTCGATGCCCGATATGCCTAATGCTTTTGTAGGAAGCGTAACCGACCGTTATGTCGAACTCTACGAGCAGATCACAGGAAATAATTTCCAAAAAGGTGATATCAGCAATATGGAGGAACGAATTGTAAACAATGTTGAGGAAGCACTCGCTGCGCTTGTCTAATTATTAGATCATTCAATCATTAGGCATTTTTCATGGCAAAGGACTAATGACCAAATGAACCATGATTAATTAACACTACAATTAAATGAAGTCCTTAATCAAATTAAAAGACCTTGAGTTTGTGCCTATGATCAGCGAAGCGGAGCTTGCTGAGAAGGTGAAAGAGGTCGGTGCGGCTATAAGCGAAGCTTATCAGGGCGAAGAAATTTTGATGATGCCTATCCTAAAAGGCTCGTTCGTTTTTGCTGCTGACCTCGCGCGTGTTGTCACAGTCAAACAGCAATTTCGATTTGTATTATTGAGCACCTATGGCGATGATACTACTTCAAGTGGTTCTGTGAAAAAAGTCCAGGGCCTTGAAGGTGTCGATCTTAAAGGCAAGCATGTTTTGATTATAGAAGATATCGTTGATACAGGATTCTCGATCGAATTCTTACGCAAGGAAATAGCGAAACTCGGAGCGGCCTCCGTGAAGGTCGTCGCGATGCTGTATAAGCCAGACGCCTTTCAGGGCGAGATTATGCCCGAGTTCTACGGCATGGCAATCCCAAACAAATTTGTAGT
>JBGCFB010000149.1:0-10884 GCA_045106685.1 Bacteroidia bacterium
ATCAGCTAATCAGCACATTATCAAATCAGCTAATCAACGAAAATGAAGATTATCAAACATATCGGCCTTGCTATATTTCTTTTTGCGCTGGGCTTATTTATCGCGCTACTGTTTATGGCGCGGTACGAAGTCGCGCCTGAAGGAATATCGACATTGAGCGCATCGTATAAAGCTGAACAAAAAGGCCCGCTGGAAGAAGCGCTCACGCCTTTTGAGGGCACACGCATGGGCAAGCTGGATTTTTATGCTTCGCTCAGCACTGCTTACGAACAAGCCAACAACGCCATCAATGCGCGCTATGGCCTCAATGAGGCGTCGCTTGAAAAAGCCGCTGCCACAATCTCAGGCAGCGATATTTCTGAAGAAGCGTATGCAACCGCGATAGCATCTTTACCAAATGACTTACAAAAAACCGTCGGCGACTGGACAGGTTGGCTAAAGGGCAAAACCTACGAAAGCAATGCTGAAGCCAGGAAAGCGATCACCACTGAATTCAAAAAAGCGGGAGATGGTTATGCTAAAAAATTCCAACTCGGCGACCTGACGTCATTCCGTTTCGAAGCGGCTAAAACATTTGGAACAGGATGGTTTTGGGAAAATAAAGGGCTGTTTACCATACTCACCCTTCTGCTCGGCATTCTGGGAGCCTTGATGTACATCTTTCCAGCCTTTTTCGACGGCATGCCGGGCATCAAGCATAATGGCATTTACTTTTCGTCAGCCACCAATCGAGGCCTTATTGGTATCCTTGCGGGCATTTTTCTTATCGGATTTTATATCCTGCTCTACTTCAACCATGACTGGATCGCAGAATGGATCGCAGTGGCCGACCCGGTGACACAATTTCTCAAAGGCAAGGACGCCAGCCAATGGGATATGTACGGTCTGCTCTATACGCTGGCGATTGTTGTGATGGGTATTCGCATGTTTGCCAAGTATCGCCACAACAATTATCATAAAGTACGCACAGCCTCGATCATCTTTTTCCAGGTTGCTTTCGCATTTCTTATTCCAGCGATTTTGTACCAATTCAATCTCCCGGAAACGGACCTTAAAAATGCCTGGCCACTGGATTATGATTTTTTCTTTGACTGGAATATTGAAAACCACATCAAAGCAGGAACCATGGGCATTTTCATGTTTGTATGGGGAATCGTGCTTACCGCTATTTTGATTCCACTCTTTACTTATTTCTTTGGGAAAAGATGGTATTGTTCCTGGGTATGCGGCTGTGGCGGACTGGCAGAGACACTCGGTGATCCATATCGCCAGCTCTCAGACAAGTCTGTAAAAGCCTGGAAGGTCGAGCGTTGGCTTATCCATAGCGTGCTCGTTTTTGCTGTGGTGATGACCCTTGCGGTGATTTATACCTATTTCCAGCAGACGGACAGAGACCTTTCGTTTTTGCTCTCTACGCGTATGATGATGATCTACGCCATGATTGCACTTGCTGCTATTGGCTTTGTTTTCTGGCGTTTGTACCAAAAAGAAAAGCAGATTGGCAAAGCAGCGGCGATGACCATACTCGGTACGATTGTCGTATTGATTGGCTTCACAATTCTGGGCGCTATTATGGTCGACTTTGATAAAACATCTTTTAAGAACGACCTCTTTTTTATCGATAGTAATAAAATCAGAAGCTATTACGGATTTGCGATCGGAAGCATATTCGCTGGTGTCGTTGGAACCGGATTTTATCCGCTGATGGGAAATCGGGTTTGGTGCCGTTTCGGCTGCCCGCTTGCCGCGTATATGGGCTTGGTCCAGCGCTTCAAGTCGCGCTTCCGCATCACGACGAACGGCGGTCAGTGCATCTCATGTGGCAACTGCTCTACCTACTGCGAAATGGGCATCGACGTGCGCGCCTACGCGCAGCGCGGCCAAAATATCGTGCGTAGTTCCTGCGTCGGTTGCGGCGTTTGCGCAGCAGTATGTCCCCGCGGTGTGCTTTCACTCGAAAATGGCCCCGATACCCCTGAGCGTATCGAAGGCCTTAGTGAGGTAAAGTATTGATTAGCTGATTTGGTAATTTGATGATTAGCTGATGATGAATCACTATTCATGACCAATTTATCAATGATCTAATTTTCTTCATGTTCTAATTAGCTAATCAGAAACCTCAACCTCATATATCTGCAACAAATCACGCTTACCCTTTACAGCAACCTTTTCGAGTGCACGTGTAGTAAATCGGCCGTCTATTTTATCGAAGACCTTGTCACTTATATAGATTGCATTTGGCTTCTCGCTGGTGAGGGTTTCGATGCGTTTGCCAGTATTCACAGTGTCGCCAGTGAGTGAATAGGCCATTTTATCTTCAGAGCCTAGATTGCCAGCAACGACTTCACCGGAATTAATCCCAATACCAATAAGAATTTCTTCACCTAGATCTTCCTGGTACTTTTTATTGAGACGTAGCAATTGACGGCGCATATCAAGTGCGCAGGCTACTGCCTTTGTCTCAGGGTTTTCGATTGCTTCTGGTGCTCCGAAAGCGGCAAAAACCTCATCTCCCACAAATTGATTGACAGAGCCGCCGTGCTTTTTAACAGCTTCAGTCATATAGGAGTAATAATCATTTAAAAACTTCACAACCTGGCGCGGAGCAAGACGCTCACTCAAAGGTGTGAATCCGCGAATGTCACAAAACAGGACTGTGATTTCACGAACTTCGCCTTCAAACATAAATTCATCACTCGTGCTTAGCGCATGTTCTACAACTTGCTCAGGCACATACTTCATAAACAGCTTCAGCGTACGTTCTTGCTGCTCTACTTGTGATTGAAGCTCAGTGATGAGTGTTTTATTTTTTTCTTTTAGGCTAAAAAGCTCGCGAGCATTCTCGATGGTTTGGCGTAGTTCGCTCTCGTCCCAGGGTTTGGTGATGTAGCGAAATACTCTTCCAGTGTTAATCGCGTCGACGATTGCGTCGGAATCACTATAGCCCGTGAGGACCATACGGATGGTGTCAGGAAATTTAGCGCGAACCTCACCTAAAAATTGTACACCAGTCATTTCGGGCATGCGTTGATCAGTAATAATCAGTTCTACCGGATTATTTTCAAGCATTTCGAGTCCAGCCTGGGCACTATTTGCTGTGTAGACTTTATATTCGCGCCGAAATGTCGCTTTGAAAGAGATTAAATTCTGCTCTTCGTCATCTACATATAGTATGCGAAAGTCATTTTGCGGCATGATGCGTCGTTTATAATGGGGAAGTCTTCCTATATTTGGTCGCCCCTGTAAGGTCTAATTTATCAAGAGAATCATCATGAACAAATTTCTGTTTCGTTTGACAGTCGTTTTTACCCTATTAAGTGCGTTTTCCTTATCTCAACTCACTGCACAAAATCTAGGTCAAAATGACACTGAATCCATGCTTAAACAGTATGTGAACGAGTTTTGCACTGCCTATTCCAATTTACCTGAAACAAAAGATCCATCCACAGTGATGCGTCACATTTCAAAGAACGCTAAATCTGCGATCTTTTACTTCAGTATGGCTGAAAAAGTGCGAAACTTTACTTCTTCCTATGACGGTTTTGCAAAATACATGGATCATGTAGCAAAATCTGAAGGAATGACAGTAAGCTATAAGGTAAAGGATTTTTTGCGTGTACGCGTTGATAGCAACATTGCAACTACCGTTTTTGAAGTTGATTATGAGCTAGAAGAAGAAGGCGGTTTCCATGCTAAAGGCTCTGAAATCGTTAATTTTGCCTGGAAAAAGCAAAAGAGCGGTGACTGGCAGATCGTTTATTTCACAGTAATGGGTATTGAAGATGAAAAACTTCGCGGCACCTGCCTTTGTGAGATCTTTGGATCACGTGGTCAGGACTTTGTTGTCCGTACAACGGTACCAAATGGTCGTAGCTATGATAATGGCTTCCACGAGTTTGAAACTAATAAGATAGGATCTGACACCTACCTGAAAGCCCCGGATGGCACATTCTTCAAGCTTACTGCGACTGGTGAAGTATGGGAGCTTGCTCCTGACACCAAGCCGACTCAAGCCGAAATGGTGAAGCGTCTAGGTCGTGCAAAGGAAGTGAAAGGTGCAATCCTTATGATTGTAAAGTCACATATCTATCCTGATCGATGTACCAAGATCGAATACTCTAAATAATTTGATAATTAGGCGATTTGATAATTTGATAATGAACGATTTGATGATTAGTAAACAGGCTAATTGTTCATTGTTCATCGCTAATTATTCATGACTCATTATCAAATTAGCTTATTATCAAATCAGCTAATCAAAGAATGCTTCCCGATTCCTTCGTACAGCGCATGCAGATGCAGCTTCCAACGGATGAGTGGGAAGCATTTCTTATTGCGCTTCAAACTGATCCGATTGTATCAGTAAGGGCTAATCCAGCCAAAATCACTTCCCTTCCAGGCGAATCTGTACCCTGGCATCCACATGGTCGCTATCTCGAGACGAGGCCGCGGTTTGTGGAGGACCCGCTTTTTCATGCAGGTGCATATTATGTACAGGAGGCATCTTCTATGCTTGTGCATGCTATGTTGCCGGCCATGGATCGCCCTATGCGCATCCTCGACCTCTGTGCTGCTCCAGGCGGCAAAAGCAGCCTCGTGGCTGCGGCAATGTCATCAGACTCCGTTCTGGTCAGTAACGAGGTGATTTTTTCGCGTGCCAAAACCCTTGCAGAAAACATGACGCGCTGGGGCAATCCCAATGTGATCGTTACTCATGCGGATCCGCGTGAGTTCAGTCAGCTAGTAGGGATGTTTGACCTCATTCTGGTCGATGCACCTTGTTCTGGCGAAGGGATGTTCCGCAAAGATGCGGGCGCTATTGACGAATGGTCAGAGGAAAATGTGGCGATCTGTGCTGCACGTCAGGAGCGTATCCTCGCTGATGTGATGCCGGCGCTTGCGCCAGGTGGCTCCATCATCTACTCGACTTGCACCTATGCCGAAAGCGAAAACGGCCAGCGTGTGGCTTCTTTGCTGGAGCAATATCCTTCTCTGCGACCAGCTCCGGCTGATTTTCCAGAAAGCTGGGGAGCTGCTCCGGTGCTTATGTATGAAGACAAAGCCTATGCCTACCAGTGCTATCCTCATCGCCTGAAAGGCGAAGGCCTTTTTATCACTCGGCTTCAGGATATGCGCGAACCAGAAACCTGGGAAGCATCTTCATCTCCGTCCTTTTCTTCATCAAAAAGCAAACAGCGAAAAGGCAAAAAGCCTAAGCGTCGTTCCAACAAAAGCCGCCCAAGCCAGGATAGTGTAGTCAATATTCCTGAACTGCTCCAACTGTGGCTGGGAGAACATTCCGAAACGTTAGGCTTAAAAGCTGAAGTTCATGAAGAGATGTTGAAAGTTTTTACCGCTCCCGTATCAAATACGTTTCCAGCACTTCAGCAAAACAGAATACATATTATTCAGGCAGGCATTACTGTCGGTAAGCTTCATCGGAAAGGACTTAACCCATCGCATGAGCTTGCACTGAGTTCGCTCGTTACAACTCAGGCTCCGGTATTACCTCTTACTTTAGAACAAGCGCTTCGCTACCTCAAAAAGGAAGACCTTCCAGACAGTGATGCAGCAATCGGTTTTCACCTTGCTCAATATAAAGACGTCAATCTGGGTTGGGTAAAAGGAATATCTGGCCGCTGGAAAAACTACCTTCCTATCAATTGGCGTATCAGGACAAATATTTCTTAAAATAAAACAAACCTCAGGCTTCACTGTCTATAGTCAATATGAAACTTATTGAAAACCCCTGCGACCCTGCGACCCTTGACCCACTTCTGTGGAAACCTGCAAAACAAAAAGATGGGTGGTTTTCCAAATGGTTTTCGTCTCCTTACTATCCTATCTTATACAAAAAGCGGGATTTCCAGGAAGCTGAGGCTTTTATTGCCCTTGCCTTAGAGAAATTGGCGCTTTCTCCTCGCTCCAAGGTCCTGGATTTGGCATGTGGAAGAGGCCGACATGCACGTTTTCTACGACAGTTCGGACATTCGGTAAGCGGTTATGATCTTTCTAAAGAAAGTATTTCCGATGCAAATCGCTTTAGCGATGAAGAATTACACTTTTATGTACATGACATGCGTCAACCTTTTCCACATAGGGATTTCGACGCAGTTTTAAACCTGTTTACAAGCTTCGGCTATTTTCAGGACGTACGTGAAAATTGTGTCACATTTCTGAATATTGCCAAGGCTACAAAACCAGGCGGCTATCTAGTTCTCGACTATTTAAACGCAACTGAAGTCATAGCGAACCTAGTCACTTCAGAATCATTTAACACAGGTGATATTGCCTTCAAAATCCGCCGTTACGTAGAAAAAGGGCGTGTTTTCAAACATATTGCTATTCAAGATGGAGAGCATTTTGAGGAACATACAGAGGCTGTCCAGCTCCTTTCTCACCAATACTTTACCCAAACTATGGCTGAAGTTGGCTACACCGTAATCGAAGAATGGGGAGATTACAAAGGCAATGCTTTCGAGCCTGATATTAGCAAAAGACTTATTATCGTTGCCCAAAAAAATTAGCTTTGAAAAATATTCATTCTGGTGAATAATAGCCGGGTTTTGCAAGTTTTCCACATAAAAACTTCATCCAATTGCCAAAAAGTATAGCCGTAATCGTTCAGTTTGGCAAATAAATTGCATAGGTGAAAGAAGCGAAAAATATCGAGGGAACTGAGCGAAATGTTCTCCTTACCTATCCGAGGGTTCAGGATGCTCTATTAAAGCAATTTATTTGAATGGGAACAATGAACAATGTAATTCCAAATCCCCAGGCACTAACCCTGGACAATGCACTTAAAAACTTGACTGCTGCGCTTCATAACCGCCACCAGTCTGTGCTAGAACAATACAATGTAACCGAGCTTGAAGCTGGCATCATCCGCTATCTTAGCGATCATGACATGCAAAAGATGAAAGAAGTGGGTGAACACTTCAACATCAAGCTAAGCACGCTAACAAGCACGGTTGACAAACTTGAACAGAACCGACTGGTACGCCGGCGCAATTCGCGCGAGGATCGTCGCGTTATTTACATCCAACCTACAAATAGAGGCGACCAGCTTCTTGAGGATATGGAGAATTCCACACGTGCTATTAGCGAAAAAACTGTAGCCTTGTCTAGTCCAGGCGAAATGGAAGCCTTACTTAGCGGATTAGATCGCATGTTAAATACTATGCAGGCTGCATAGACACATCAACCATCAGTGATGTAATTGGTCCTCTTCGGTTTTCCGAGGAGGGCCTTTTTTATAAGGATTTTCGAAATATTTCTTCATATTTGCTCAAACAAACATGTTATCATTTCAAGAGCCGTTTTAACCAACGCTATTTTATCCTATAAAAAAGAACCAGCACATGAAAAAGCAAGTAATCGTAGTTATCCTTACTGCCCTGTTTGTAGGGATGGGCGCTGTCCAGTCTGTACAAGCGCAGAGCCGTAAGAAACTCAAAGAAGAAATCGCCAAACTTCAACAGGAGAATGTTCGCTTATCACAAGACCTCACTACCGCTGAGGCCGCAGTAGAGCAACTCCAGCAAGAAAACCAGCGCTATGCTGAGCAGAATGCTGCTATGAGCGCTCAAGTAACACAGCTTCAGCAAGACAATCTCGCTTTGAGTCAGCAGTACCAAACTGTCCTCAAAGACTGCCAGAATGCTCCTGGTGCTGGCACTGGCGCCACTGCTGGCGGCGGAAGCGCAACTGCCCCTCCTACAGGAGGAGGCGTAGCTCCAAGTGGAGACTCACGCAAGTGTGCATACTACCAGAACAAGCTTACCCCTAATACTTCATACACTGAGTACTTCAATGTGCTTCAAAGCAGTGGCTATGGTATCCAGGTATTCAGCAGTAAGTCGCTTTGCCAGGCAGCTGAGTTTGCAGAGAAGTTTAAGAAAAATTACAACTACAATGGCTACAAGACTTACCTTCGCTGTAAGCAGGTAGGCGGCGCCCAGATGTATGCTGTAGTATATGCTTCACTTCGTGAGAAGTCTCAGGCAAGCACCTACCTCCGTAACTTGAAGTCAAAAGACAGAAAGACGTTCGGTGGTTCATTTATCGTGCAGCACTAAGACGCATTCGCTTTAGTTCAAAGTGCCTAGTGGAAAGTTAAAATTTCCACTAGGCACTTTTTATATAAAAAGCTTCTGATTGGGGATAGCCAGGATGTCGGGTTTGCGGAGTTAGGAATTTTCTAATGTTATCCCGGCCTACGGCCGACAGGCTACGGTGCTGGATTACGCTGCAAAATCCTACACACATGCCGAAATCCGGCACAGCTTCTAATAGAAGTCCCGATGAGCTAAGCGCACCTTTTTTAGTTAAAAGTGCATAGTAAAAAGTTCAAAGCTTGGAAGTTTGAGATCATCTCCTTCCATGCTTTGAACTTTTTTTATTTCTACTAGCCGGGTTTCCGATTTCGGGATAGTAGATTACGAAACCTGGCCTTACCAATATCTACTCCGGCGCCTCATATTCACCAAATGAACACGTCACCTTGCCTAAATCAATATCGTTTTTGTCTAAGGATATTTCACATTCAAAAGCCCTTTCGCCAAGATAAAAGAATTGAGAAAACACACATTTATCTTCGGGCTGAAAATAGCACGTTAACCTCCAGACGTTGCCAAGGGTTAAATAATTGAAACGTTGAGCAATGTAATATTCCGGCTCATAATTACATCTATAATACAAGCGAGTTCCTTTTTTGATAAAAGGGTCCTGTGAAGAGAGATGTTTTTCTTTAACCGAGTGAACATAAGGCTTGGTGCCTCGCTTTTTATGAAAGACAAGTCGCATTTTATAAAGACCTTTTTCGTCCTTCTCAATGGCATAGTTAATTCGACCGATTTCGCAGCTAACCTCTTGCGTAACTTTATTTCCAGTACAGATTTCGTTTGTACTACTACAGGACAGCGCGGCTAAAAAACATACGGCAAAAACTATTCTTACTATCATCATATTTAGTGGTCACCTACTGACTGAAGTTCCTACATAGGGATCAACTCCACAACCACGGTATGGGCAGCTGCTTCACTAAAAAGGGAATAATAAGCTTCAATGCTATTGAAATATAAAAGTATCCCTGATTGTAATGAAACTCAAAAGTCAAATAGTCACGGGTTTCGGGAATCAGTACAAAGGCAAACAGTAAGGATAATAATATATAACATGCTGTATCTATCCAGGCGATATTGAAAGCGGAGAACTTCCACTTTGATAATTTCAGAGCGAATAGCGCCAGAAAGGAAAGAAACGTATATCCAAAAATATACCTGAGTATAACAACCCATAGTAATAAGTTATTCAGGATTATTGGTGCTTTAGCTAAAGGATCACCTTTGGGGTAATCCAAAGCAAATACTACACACAAAATGCAAAGCATCAGCAGTATCTCAACCAGATACATGATGTTCTGAATCAGATAGATTTTTAATAATTCGGCTTTGCTAATCTGATTATTGTCCATGATGCTGCTTGTACGACTGCCAACCCTCTAATGGTCGGGATTTCGGACTTGCGGGGGTCGGTTGGCGCGCAATCCCGGCCTAAGGCCTACTGGCTCCAGGGAAGGGAAACCTGGACTACGCACGATCATACCGCTGTCCGAAGTCCTGACTTGCCCTCAGGTTAGCCAAACCTAAATTAAGGCAATCAATACAAGGGTCAAAATTCCTGCTATTACATTCGTTCTTATAGCAGACTGTTTTGAAATACCAAACTGCTTCCTGATATCCTGCCTCATCATAATCCACCAAACTCCAGCAAAAAACGCAAATCCGACAAAGTGGATTATGGGTGAGGTTTTAGGGAATAGTGTCTCAAGTGCAGGAATACTTGATGCTTCCGTATCCCAGGTCATCACGACCAATACCAAAGCTAATATTGCGGAATAGCTTATGTACGCTGTCATCAATATCCAACCAGCTTTTTTACGCATCCCAAAAAGCACCAATGCAACTGGAAGCATTATAAGTGGCAAGAAGTATTCTACCATACTCATGTCCCAACCAGCCGGACTATCTGCTAATATAAACCTGACAAGATCAAATTCTTTGTACCATATGTAGAGTGTGCTAAATGTAAACACCAAGGTTATCAGTCGAATAAGCTTTTCAGCTGTAGGAGCGCCTTGCTGAACGGGAGAGATAGCTTCAAACATGGAAACGAGCCGTGCTTTAGTTTTTTTGTTGGCATTGTGTAATTTTTGCTGTTGCGCAAGTCGAGCCTCACTTTTGGTTTCCAGTGCTTTTTTAATTTGGGCTAGTTCATCTTCAGGCACCTTTCGGTTTGCTATTTCCGACCTCGCGGCTTCCAAGGCTTCCGGTTGATAGTCAGCCGGATCGTCAATGATACTTAGCAACTCCGTATTTGAGAGCTTGGCGTATTGTTCTGAATAATGGCTCACAGTATTTTAGGGATTAAGTGTTTACAATTACTACTCATGAAAAATAGTATTTGGGTTTAAATCTCTTCGGTGTCAAAAGCCAGAAACCCGCCTAGCTTCTCCATGCTAAAATTTCAACTTTTCACTATGCACTTTTCACTCTCTCCTTACCACACAACAAGCTTCCCTTTCTTCTGCGATTGCTTCCCTGTTACCTTGTACACATACACGCCAGCAGCAAGCCCCTCAAGCGATACGCGCACTGCTTCCTGAACTTCATCCGATTGCCCGCCTAGGACCAAGCGGCCATTCATATCGAGTATTTCCCACTTTAGCGAGGCTCTTATTTCTACAAAATCATGCGCAGGATTCGGCAGTATGTGCGGCTGAGTTGGCGCTATAGAGACTTTGGTAAGAGGTGAAATACTAAAGGTTCCCCCAGCGCTTACAGCGCGTATTCTGTATTGGTATTCGCCTGGCAAAAGTCCTGA
>JBGCFB010000015.1:0-6501 GCA_045106685.1 Bacteroidia bacterium
AAAACAGATGCTCGCCATCCGAATGTATATACCCGGGCACCTTTTCTTTGGGGAAGTTTTCTATCGATCCTTCTTCCTTATGCAGAATACTGATACGCGAAAGCTTGTCCCACCAAAAGTCTTTTTCATTGTATGAAATCATGGTGGCGACCCGCGATTCGTCCAACTTAAATGCGAACTCCCGCCCTAAGGCTCTCCGCATCTTTCCCGACTGCTTTGCTAGTTTGCTTATAGGCTGAATTGACCGGTTTTTAACCTCATAGTACACATAGGTCCCGGCCTTGGCTTCTCTCAGTAAGAAGGAGCCTTTATGAAATGGATGGAGGTCTGTGTTTTTTGGATTAAATGGAATGCTATCGCCAAAATATTCTTCCAGGCTTAGAAACTGATCTCCTTCAGGATTTAGAATAGTATAGCACCGATCATTTCGCCCAAAATCGCCGCACATAAACCATATATAGCCCAAGTCATCTTCGGATATAGCGAGTATATAATTATGACAAAGGGTACTATTGTCTGATGTGAAGGAGGTCATGGCATTGCCATCATAGCGGTTAATGCCAAATGATGTTCCCAGCCATATGAAGCCTTTTTGATCCTGATAAAAAGCCGTAATATTTTCGTTAGAAAGGCCGTCTTTTATTCCAAATCGTTGGATATTGAGACGGCTATCCTGAGCAATAACAGAAGCAAAAAGCCCTGAAATTACGATCATAAATAGCAATATAAGCCCTTTCCACAAGGTAGGTATGGAGGTGTTTTTCAACGAGTACGTATGTCTTTTTTGGGGTAGGGATCAAATATAATGCAAAAGCCTAAAATCGCCACTTGATATGAGCCTCTGACAGCCTACATTTTCCTTTTTTGCTAAAAATGTCCGATTTGAGCAAGAGTTTGTCCGTTTTTAGGAAGTTGGCCACCATCATATCTGCTACTTTTGGGCTACCACACTTTATCACACACACTTCTATTCTCATTACCTAAAAGCGCCTGCTCCCTTCCAGGAAGGTCGCAGGCGCTTCTGTAGGAAAAACATAAACAGGGTGTGTGACTGTCAAAAAAGCTATCTCTAATCTATGTATGTAGTATCTCCATCAAAAGGGAAACTAAAGGCCACGGTGGAAATACGAGATACTATCCTTCGATAAGCTCAGGGCAGGCTACGAAATACGATATCAGATTTTTATAGGAAAGCCCTGCTTCTGTAGGCAAGATATGCAGCGTTTATGCAATAAAATGCGCTATTTTGGCATTACTACCTCATCGCCGACTGACTTACCCCATGACCCTTAAGCTCAAAGCTTTTGTATGTACATGCTTGCTTTTTTGCGCTCTCAGCAATGTCCTTGCTGACAGTAATTATATTCTCAATGAAACATTCTGGGGGCTTGAAGACGGACTGTCACATAGGGACGTTCAGTGCATCCATGAGGACCAGCAGGGCTTTATGTGGTTTGGTACAAAATATGGCCTAAACCGCTTTGATGGCTACTCCTTTACCTGGTTCACCGCTGAAAAGCACAAGCTCCAGCGTAATGAAATCAATCATATCCTGGAAGACAAAGAAGGCCGCATGTGGCTTATATCCACTGGCGGATTTAAACGGAAAAATGTCCTCACCATTGATATTTTTGATCCCAAAACCTACCATGTGGCATCGTTTGAAGAGACCTTTGGAAAGGACATGCCTTTCAAACCTTCCGAGGTGATTTCCTTTAACCAAGTTCCCGGCCATGAACTTATTTTCTTAACCCGTGACCACCGGTTTATCCGATATGGCGATGGTATACACGTAATGTCTTTGCCGCTTGGCGAAGGATTGGAATTTGGTAAAATCGCGAGGCTTCCTTCTGGAAATATCTGGGTGAATAAACTCGTCGGATCCAATGATAAGCGATTATTCCTTTTTGATCCGAAAGGCACATTGATACACACCTCTTTCAAAACACCTGTAGGTTATCTGGTGGGAGGAAGCGATTATCAGTCGTTATATATGGATATTCCCAATCTGGTGCATCCTATATCGATTTTTCAAGTTGATAATCAGGGCGATACTACCTACAGTCCGGCAGCGACGCGTTTTATCGCTAAGCTGGCGCCTCATGTATTGGCTTCGACGATTAAGGTAACCCCTTTTGGAGATCATTTTTGGCTTCAGGCTGATAATGGCCCTTTGCTTATTTTGGAGCAAGACGGTAGCCTGTTCAAGGACTTGGGAGCGAAACATCCGGAATTGAGGTATGCGACGGTTATGCATGCAGATGAGCGTGGGGCGCTGTGGATCGGTACCCAGTTTGGGGTGTTCAGATTTACACTCAAGCCTTCACTATTTAGACAATATCTCAGCAAGCATATCAACGGACGTGGAGACCATTATTCGCTGCGAAACATGGTCGTCGACGACCATCGTCAACTGTGGGCTGTTGTAGAAAACCAGATTGGTTTATGTTGCATTGATTTAGCCAGTGGTCGTGATACAGTGGTTGTTCCCTCAACGGGATATACGCAGGCGTTATGTAAAACCAGCATCGGGGATATTCTCTTTAAGGAGACAGGCTCGATCATGTATGTTGATCCATTATCCCTTAAAATAAAAGAAAACGAGCCCTTTTTGGAAGAAAATGGCGACTTTCCTAAAGTTTGGATGTGTCGTGAGGATCGTGAAGGAATCACATGGATCGCGGATTATAAGCATAGCAAGCTCTACATGATAAAGGGTGATAAGAAAATGCTCTTTTCAGATTGGGATCCCGAGGCGAAAGGCATTATCATCTATCAGATGCTTGAAACAAACGGCGACAGCGCATGGCTGGCGACCAATAGCGGGCTCTTTTGTATAGATAAAAAAGAGGGTCGCACACTTGCCCGATATTGGCGAAAAGGCGCAGGCCGCTTTGCACTTGATTATGATAATATTCATCACCTCCATCAGGAAAAAGACGGAAGCTTGTGGATGGCTACTTCGGGTACAGGACTCGTACGTTGGCATCCCGTTCACGGTGTTATCGATCGGGTTACCCGCGCAGATGGCCTCCCTAATAATACGATATATGCGGTGTATGAAGATGAGCAAAATAACCTTTGGCTATCGACAGACAACGGTATCGCGCGATTCAACAAAATTCATCGCCTTGTAAAAGGTTATTCTGAAAAAGATGGCCTGTCTCACTACGAGTTTAACCGCGTATCGCATCATCAGGATAAGGAAGGGAATATCTACTTTGGGACATTGAGTGGTATTACAGTTTTTCACCCCAATGATCTTGTAAATGACTCAAGCCTGTTGCAGTCTTCAATGGTTCTGACAAGCTTCCAGTATTTTGACGGTGAACTTGCTCAGCTTGTGGACAAAACAACCGATATCCGCCAACAAGGCCGAATCGTCCTTGAACCATCAGACCGTTTCTTCCGCCTGGAATTTTCGCTCCTTACCTACGACGAAGTAGATAAGATCCAGTATGCGTATCGCGTCGAAGGCGTAGACAGTGACTGGAACTATCAAAAGGAAAATACCCTTCGGCTAGGGCGATTGCCATATGGTACACACACCCTGCACATCAAAGGTCAGAACGCAAATGGTGCATGGTCCAGTAAAGAGCTGTCCTTTCAGATTGTAGTTGAAAAGCCGCTGTATCTGCAAGCATGGTTTATGATACTTGCTGTACTCGCGATTGCGCTGGGCGTATTTTTGTTTTTCAGAAGCCGTACTCGAGCTTTGCAAAAGCAGCAGCTGGTGCTGGAAGAAACGGTGGCCAAACGAACTGCAACGATCCAACATCAGGCAGAAGAACTGAAATCTTTGGAAAAGCTCAAGTCCCGCTTTTTTGCCAACGTAAGCCACGAGCTGCGAACTCCGCTCACACTTATGCTGGGGCCTATAGATTCGCTGTTAAAACGGAACGGTAAAAACGAAACTGACCGCAAACTGCTGACCTTTGCGCAGCGTAATGGGCGGCAGCTCCAGAAGTTGATAAATGAAATTCTGGACCTGGCGAAATTGGAAAGTAATAAGCTGGAGCTGGTCGAAGAGCCTGTCAGGTTTTATCCATATCTACTTGAGCAAATGACACAGTTTCAGTCTTTTGCAGACAGTGATTCACTTGAATTTAAACTCAAATACGACGCGCCCGAATCTTTGGCTTTGCTCCTTGACACTGGAAAATTTGAGAAAATACTGCACAATTTCCTGTCGAATGCGATGAAGTTTACGCCTCAGGGTGGGTTGGTAACCTTGGTGATTGAGGAAGAGGAACAAGCGCTTTTATTGAAGGTGATAGACAATGGAAAAGGAATCCATCCTGACGATGTCGATCATGTTTTTGACCGCTTTTATCAATCAAAACAACCCGATGCAAAAACAGAGGGCGGAACCGGGATCGGGCTTTCGCTTTGTAGAGAACTTGCTGAGCTGCTTGGAGGTGAGGTTTGGGCTGAGAGTGTATTGGGAAAAGGTAGCACATTCTATTTTCGTTTTCCTATAAAAAAGCCTCAGGAAGCGCTACCGCTAGACAAAATTGCTGAATTACTTCCTGCCAGGTCGCCTGGAGACAGCCAGCCTGCGGAGGCTGATTTGATCGCCGAAGATAAGGCTTTCGCTTCCAAAAATGCCCGAATCCTGGTCGTTGAAGACAACGCCGACTTGCGTGAATACCTTGCGTATTTACTTTCAGAATATCATGTACAAGTCGCCGAAAATGGGCAGGTAGCCTGGTCCATTTTGACTCAGAAAGTCAACGGCGATCAGTTCCAGCCTGATATGATTATTTCGGACCTGATGATGCCTGTCATGGATGGGATTCAGTTGTTGGGAAAATTGAAAGGTGATGACCGCTTTCGCCATATTCCTACCATTATGCTCACCGCGAAGGTCAATGCAATGACCCGGCTGGAAGCCTTGCGAATCGGCGTCGATGACTACCTCACCAAGCCATTTCAGGAAGACGAATTGAAAGCGAGAATAGGCTCCATGCTCCGTAACTATCAGGAGCGAATGCAGTTTTTTGCAGGCTTGACACAAACATCAGATAAAGAGCGTGCTGTATCAGTTGTCTCCGAGGAGCCTGTGATTTCAAATGTCGATGCTGAGTGGCTGATTGCCGTTGAGGCATTGTACACGGAGCACGTAAATGACGCACGATTGACCGTGGATTTCGCTGCCGAACACGTTCATCTAAGCGCCCGCCAGTTTCGCCGCCGACTTAAGCAACTGACCGGCCTTTCGCCCAAACAGTACCTTCAGGAAATGCGCCTTCAGCAAGCGAGAGATTTGCTCGTTCAAGGAAGATTTGCAACCATCAAAGAGGTCTGTCACAGCATCGGATTGAATGACGTTCGCTACTTTTCGGATGTCTACAAAAAGCGATTTGGGATTAATCCATCCGAGGCTCGTGTGTGATAAAGGGCGGTGTTGGAAATCGTTGAATGCTTTAAAATCGGCCTAAGAGCGTGATTTAGAAGCGAAATGTCCGATTTTTCACATAAGAATGTCCGATTTACAACAGGTGCGACCACCTACTTTCGTAATGGTTATTAGATGCACTTATCTCACTCACTTGCATCCGGTTTTTTTAGAAGAATGCAGGGCACTACCTAATTTGCTGCCCACCCAATAGCACTCCGACGTGTTGTTATACCGCTAGCTTTTTACAGGCTAGCGGTTTTTATTTTAATATACCCGATTGCCACGCAGGTATGTCTCTTCGACCTTGATTGTATGGATGCTTTCATTGAACAATACGAACTCGTCTTCAAGGGCTGGGCAAGGCTCTTTTTAGGATGGGTTGAGGCATGCAATAGCCACCAATAGCGCGATAAGGATGGAGGCTTTTTGACTGATAAGAGTTTTGATAAAAAACGAAGCAGGAACATTTTTTGCTAAGAAAAAGAAATTCTCAATTCCTTTTACAAGAAAAAACTGTCCATTCACAAAGAAAATCATAGCATTCCCTAAAATGTGCATGGACTTATATTTCACTCACGCTAACTTTTCATCATGAAAAAATCTCTTCTTTTCCGATCCGTATCCCTTCCCAAAGCCTTGCTGGTTGCATGCTTATTCTTTGGACTAGCGAACGCGCTTCAGGCGCAGAAGCGAGTGCGAAATGTGTATTCAAAACCTGGTGCGGTCAATCTTACTATTCCTGCTGGAGCGGCGAATATTTCAGTAACAATTATCGGCGGTGGTGGCAGTGGCAGCGTAATGATTGGCGGCGGCGGCGGCGGCGGTGGGGCCTTTGTTAAGACTTCATATCCTACCCTCCAATACAGTTCAGGGATGAGTATAGTAGTTGGGGCTGGTGGCAGCTTCGGCAAGAATGGAGGGGAGAGTAGCACTAGATATTATAGTGTTACAAAAAGAGCCAACGGTGGAGAAGGCGCCTTGAATAACATTGCTGGAGCGTCTGGTGGAGTAGCGTCTGGTGGACAAACAAATAATAATGGCGGCGACGGCGGTGATGGTGATGGCCATGCCATTCAACCTCAACTACACCTTGCTGGTGG
>JBGCFB010000150.1:0-3229 GCA_045106685.1 Bacteroidia bacterium
TATTTACCTGGGGCTTGTATGTACACGTCATCGCCATGCCGCCGATGCTGCTTATAGGCGCAGGCCAACTGTGGCTTGCAAGGGTAAAATTTCCTCGTATACATCGATTTTTTGGGTTGTTTTATATCGCCCTTGTGCTGATCACAGGCGTTCCCAGTGGACTGATATTATCGGCATTCGCCTTTGGCGGTTGGATGGCGACCTTATCCTTTGCGATACTCAGTCTACTCTGGGGGAGCTTTACCCTAAGGGCCTATTTACGTGCCCGCCAAAAGCGATTTCAATTACATGCCCGCGACATGACAAGGTCATATATTCTGGCCACCTCCGCCGTTTGGTTACGCATCCTTTCCTATATCTGCATCCACTTTTTCGACTGGAGCGGAGTGAATATGTACATCACGATTTCATGGCTTAGCTGGTTGCCGTTTTGGTTGGGATATGAATATGTGTGCAGCCGCAAGGGTGGGGGTAGGACAAAATTGTTAGAATTGTAGAGGTGCGTTTTAACGCTACTCCCAATCTCGTTACCATCCGGGCCCTGAGACGCATTAAAATGCGTCTCTACTCATATCTAATGATAATTTTTGGACCAATTTTGCTGGTGCTATCTTTTGGGGAATCGAGACGGAAGCTGTCGATTTCGGGTGTTGTTGTTTGATTACCCGAATCTGATTCTCCGATGTGGAATGATCGCCCACCTTCAAAGTAATTGTTATTAGAGGTGCAGCTTATGGCGAGGAGTGATATTGCGATGAGGATGACTTTGGACATGGTGGGTTGCTGGTTAGGATTTGATAGACGCTAACATGAATAATAATCTGACCTATTGATGCCTTCGGCCCATTTGGAGGTAGAGAAAAGGCATGCCTTTTCTCTACACAGGGTGGTATGCTGTTGGGCATTTAACCGATTAAAATGAACTGTGATCATGCACAATATAAATTGAGGAATCCCTTTTTGCCAACGATATGAATATATTTGCTGCCGCAAAAAAGCTGCGCTTTCTGGATGAAGCAATTTCAATATGCTGCGATACTATGTTTTGGATTGGCGATGATCGTCTATCTGCTTGGGATGATGGTGCCTGTGATGGAAGTCGACGCTGCTCAGTATGCGTCTATTTCACAGCAATACCTTCACGAGTCCTCCTATCTCCAGATCAAGCATCGCGACTTCGAATACCTGGACAAACCGCCCTTATTGTTTTGGCTGTCAGCGGCTTCGATTAAGGCTTTTGGGGTCAATAGTTTTGCGTACAAATTGCCTTCAGTGCTAGCACTTTTACTCGCTGTCTTCTCTACCTTTCGTTTCAGTAAACTGCAATACGATACCCGTACGAGCATATCTGCTGCCCTGATCCTGATGTGCTGCCAGGCCTTTTTTATCATCGCCAATGACTGCAAAACCGACAATCTGCTGATCGGCTTTAGTATGCTGGCAATTTGGAAGATCGCCGCATATGTGAAGACGAGCAGGCCGCTGGATGTGTACATTGGTTTTGCCGCGATTGGCTTTGCTATGCTCGCCAAAGGGCCGCTCGGCCTGGTGTTTACCTTTTTTACCATTGGAGCTATTTTGCTGCATGAGCGAAAGACTTTTAAGATTCGCTGGCACTGGCTGATGGCAGTTCCCATCATCGGTTTTATCCTCCTGCCGATGAGCATTGGACTATACCAGCAACATGGCAGGGAAGGCTTGGGATTCTTCTTTTGGACGCAGTCTTTTGGGCGGATTACCGGTCAGAGCGAGTGGAGCAACGATACCGATCCATTCTTCCTCGTGCATTCCTTTATGTGGGCTTTTTTGCCTTTTATATTGATTTTTATAGTTGCCCTTTTTCAGAAAATCAGGAACGCATTTACAGGAAAAAAGCTCAGTTGGATGGATTATGGTATGCTTGGAGGCTTTTTGCTGACGATGTTTGCGCTGTCCTTGTCGCGCTTTAAACTGCCGCATTATATTTTTATCGTGTGTCCCCTGGCCGCAGTGTTATGTGCGCAATACCTTGCTTCTCTAAAAAGTGAGGTCATTATTGAACGATTAGCAATTGGGCAATTTGCGTTTTTAGTGTGCCTCAGTATCGCAGCGATTGCCTTAGTTTTTATTTTTAACGAAACGCTTTTCTTGACCGACTTTGTGTTGCTTGGAGTGCTTTTGGCAGGAGTAGGTGTTTTGGTAGCAAAATTCAAAAATGAGACCCGGATTCTACTGGTTTCTGTTTGGACGATTATTTTGTTAAATGGAATCCTGAGTACCTCTTTTTACCCAAAACTCCTTCAATACCAAAGCTACTCTGAGGCCGCTTTATATATACAAAATGAGAAACTGCCCATCGATCAGGTCGTCGTACTTCACACTTTTGGGCACGCCTTTTCGTATTATCTCGATACCACCGTTCCGGTTTATGGAAATGTTGATCAGATTACGCTTCCGGCTTATGTATTCACTGATCAGCGCGGCCTCAACGAGTTGCAAGTCTTTGACCATCAGGTAATTAAGCGCTATGAAGACTTTAGCGTTTCAAATCTGACAGGGAAATTTTTGAATCCGGCAACAAGGCCTGACGTGATCTCTGAGCGATTTTTGGTTCGGGTGGAATAGGGCGTTATTCTGAGCCGAGTGATTCAATTTTTTCATCGAGTTCTTTTTCAGTGACTTTCCCAGTAACACCATCGCGAGCAAAAAAGCGGACCATCATTTTGCTGCGATAAAGGAAAAATAACGCCAGGAAAATGCACAAATGTAGGACAATGGCCGAAGTGATTATAAATCCACTTTGAGAAGCTGACAATTCCATTTTACTCGACATCACTGTAAATTGAATATATGTTGAAATGCTCCCTATGCCACCTAGAATAAGGAAGAGAACTAAAGCCATCCTTCGGCGCTTTTCATTTCTTGCTAGCATCCCAGAAAATATAAATAATGCTATTATTCCTAGAAAAACATTAATCATATAAACTCCCCTCATAACATTCGATGTTATGAGGCCAACTGGAGGATTTATAACCCCAATGTTCTCAAAATTAGATACTAGCCGTACCAATTGAGAAATGGAATCAGAATATATAATCACCAAAATGAACATACATATCGCATGAAGGATTTTGGCAGTCCTATGTCGTTTTCCATCAGTTTTGTAGTCTTTTATAAGATAAAAGATCACGATACAAGCAAAGATAATGTTGAAATAATCAAAGAGGTCGCTAAATCCACCCATGCTACA
>JBGCFB010000151.1:0-10667 GCA_045106685.1 Bacteroidia bacterium
ACCTCCCAAAGTCCTCGCTGTTTGATGCTTGATGTTCGATCATCGCTTTTCAAAAACGAGGTCCTAGGCTTAAGGCTCTATGTTCAAGGTGTTTTTACTTCGTAAAGTCCTCGCTGTTTGATGCTTGATCATCGCTTTTCAACAACGAGGATCGAGTACTTTATAATTCCACCCTTGGGTCAAGCACCTTATACATCGCATCCGTCACGATGGAGACGAGCACGAAAATAAGCCCGATAAAGAGTGCACAGCCTAGAATAACAGGAAAATCTTTTGTGTTGAGTGCTTCAATAGTAAGCTGGCCGATCCCCTGCCAATTGAAGATGTATTCTATAAAGAATGCTCCGGCAAGTAAGGAAGCTAACCAGCCCGTAGCTGAAGTCATGACTGGGCTTAGAGCATTGCGGAATGCGTGTCTGATGAGGACTATCTTTGGGGCGAGGCCCTTGGCATGTGCTGTTCGAATGTAATCCTGACTTAGCACATCCAGCATGCTGCTGCGCGTGAGCTGGACAAATACCGCCAAAGGGCGAATGCCCAAGGCAAGGGCGGGAAGGAGCAGATTTTTCCAAACGATATTATACCCTTCGCCAAAAAGCTTTTCTTCAAAAATAAAGCCCGTTGCATGCAGGCCCGTACTTGATCCCCATTTTACAGAAAAAAGCCATACAACTAATACGCCTACAAAGAAGCTTGGAGCAGATATTCCTAAAACGGATCCCCCCAAAATAAGCCTATCAGGCCATTTGTCCTTATAAAGAGATGCAATTACCCCAAGAATGAGCCCAAGGATAGCGGCAAATATCAAGGAGGCCCCTGCCAAAATAGCGGTGCCACTTAGTCGATTTGCAATGAGACCTGCTACCCCTCGATTCGTTTGGTAAGAAGTGCCAAGCGAAGGCGATTTTATTCCAAAACTTTCTCCTGAATCAGTTTCATAAAAACCGATAGGGGAGAGGTCATTGATATAGGTGGCATACTGAACTAAAAGGGACTTGTCCAGTCCGTAGCGTGCGCGTATAGCAGTTTTGGTGGCCTCATCGGCACCTTCATCTACGAGATACTCGATAGGATCACCGAGGGTGTAGAAAATCAGAAATAATATGGAAACGATTCCCCATAGCACCAGGATTCCCTGCAATATGCGTTTGATGAGAAATCGCACCTTTCGTTAGCCGATTTTAGCAATAATGTCGTCCTCATCGATGGTTTTACCATTGGATTCGAGCCAGGTAATCGTACCATCGCGGTCAGCGGCAATCGCATTATACACCTTCATCGCTTCGATGTATGCAATAGGCTCCCCTTTAGCGACTTTATCACCTACTTTTTTCGGAGCAGAAGTTTTGTCTTTTGTTAGATAAAACGTGCCTTCAAGTGGAGAAGCGATTGGTTCTCCACCACCTACAGGAGCAGGTGCTTCTGAAACAGCAGCAGGCGCGGCCTGAACGCCTGTAGCAGCGACGCCAGTCTGATCACCGTAAGAAACTGTTACGCGATAATTGGAGCCATTTACATTCACGTTCATGCTTTTTGGCTGTCCATTCGAGGAGGCGGCTACTGCAGTTGAAGCTTCGCTTACAGCAGGCTTCGACTTCGCAGCAATATCTGCTAGAAGGGCTTCCTTAGCTGTTCCTGAGCGATAGTTTCGGTATTGAGCAGGGTGCATGGCTAGTTCAAATAGCTCTTCATCATCTTCACCATAGGCCCAGCCATTTTCGTCCATTTCCGCTTTGAATTCATCCAAAGCATCAGGATATAAATCCTGAGGATCACCTATAAAGAATTCGCGGCCTTGCTCTTTTGCCAATGCCTTAAGCTCGTCGGATATTTCGCCAGGAAGACGGCCTGATTTACCCAGAAGCATATCCCAGGTATTATCATCGACGAGACTCCAGCGTGCACGACCCTTTTCCATTTGGATAACATTCATCAGCGCTACGTTTTTGACGTATTGACTGAACGGCGTAACCAATGGCGGGAAACCCATTTTAGGCCAGATAAAAGTCACCTCATCAAAAAGTTTGATAAGAAGCGCGTCCTGACTCATTTCAGGCTTGTTATTTTTCTTAAACCACTTATTAAGGCTTGCGAGGTTGTTTTTGAGGTCGGCCATAAGGCTTCCCATCATACCACCAGGAAGTCCTGGAGCGATAAGAAGGGCGTTCATCAAGCGGTTAGAAGGAGCAATATAATGGTGTAACCAATCGTCGATAAACTTTTGACTTAGGCTACGGGCCTGCATGTATGCCTCCATATTGATCGGCTTGACGTCAAAGCCAGCATCTTCCAGCATCGCATGGATCGTGAGAAGATCTGGATGACCCGTTCCATATGAAAGTGGCTCCATGCCTACGTCGATGATATCGGCGCCTGCGCGGGCCGCTTCAAGGCTGGATGCGATGGCAAAGCCAGGGGCCGCATGGCCGTGGTATTGCACCAAAATATTGGGATGCTTGGCTTTGATACCAGCGATTATTTTTCCAACAGAAACCGGCCTTCCGATTCCAGCCATATCTTTTATACAAATCTCCTCGGTTCCCAATTCCACGAGGGTATCGGTCATCTTGAGATAGTAGTCGACAGTATGAAGTTCGGAGTGCGTGATACACAAACAAGACTGTGAAGTCATGCCTGCCGCTTTTGCATATTGAATAGAAAGGGCGAGGTTACGCGTATCATTGAGGCCATCAAAGCTTCGAGCGATATCGGTGCCCTGGGCTTTTTTTACTTTATAAAAAAGCTCTCTAACGTCACGCGGAACAGGATTCATGCGAATACCGTTGAGGCCACGCTCTAGCATATGTGTTTGTATACCAGCGGCCTTGAGTGGTGCTGTAAAAGCGCGAACCGCTTTATTAGGGTTCTCTCCTGCAAGTAGTTGGATTTGTTCAAACCCGCCTCCATTACTTTCTACTCGATCGAAACAGCCAATATCGGCAATGACTTTTCCTACTTCAGCGAGTTGCTCTGCGCGTGGCATATACTTTCCAGAGGACTGCCACATATCTCTGTAAACCAGAGAAAAACCGATTTTACGTTTCATATTTATTCTAGCTTTTTGCTGTTCGCGTGTTGGCTATTAGCTGAATCATCAAATCAGCTAATTATCTAATTAGCTAATCAATCCGTTCCACATGATCCACTTTCCCCTTTCCGTCAGTAACGACGTCTACCGCTGAAACAATAGCAGCCAGAATATCAGGTTGAATAGCGGAGGAGAGCGAGGATGAAGAAGAGGAGGAAGCCTTCTCAGCAAGCGGCATCCAGCGATTTACAACGCCAATAAGTTGACGCCCCATAAATACAACAAGGGCTAGAATGATGAACACTGTTCCCATTCCAACTACCAATAACTGAAGCGCTTCTGCAAGTTCTTTACTCATCCCGTTTTTAATTTGCTTGCCGAAACTAGTAATTTTTGGGGATTGAAAGAAATGGGTTGAATAAGCATTATCACGATTGGGGTTGCTGCCACCTCTGTCAGCGCTTTACCACAATGCTTAAAGCGGTTGGAACCTGACAGAGGTTAGCTACCGATAGAAGACCAACCGTGATAATCATTAATGATTGGAAAAATATGAGGGTATATCAATTCCCTAATCCACCTGCTCCCACCAGCGCTCCGTCGGCCAGGCATGCCCTGGTAGGACGACGGATTCTCCGATCTGCGGCGTAGTGATCGGCAAGGCCAAAGCCTTGGCGGCTTCAGTGACACGCTCCACCGGATCGGTCCAGGCGTGCGTCGCCAGCGTAAATGAACCCCAGTGGATCGGCATGATAAGGCGTGCGCCGACATCCTTACCGGCTTGGACTGTTTGCTCCGGCATCATATGCACATTTGCCCAAAGCTCATTATACTGACCGCACTCCATCAAGCCGATGTCGAACGGACCATACTGCTCGCCAATGGCTTTAAAATGTTTGCCATAACCACCATCTCCACTAAAGTAAAAATTGTGACGAGGGCTGCTCAGCACCCATGAACCCCAAAGCGTGGCAGACTGGTCGCCCATAGCACGTCCGGACATATGCCTTGACGGCGTAAAAGCGATGTTGATATCGCCAAGTGCTGTCTCATTCCACCAGTCCATTGCCTCAATATTAGCATCGGTGATTCCCCAGGAGCGGAGGTGATTATCTACTCCCAAAGGCACGAAAAACTGCTTCGTCTTGGCTTTGATGGTGTTGATCGTTGGGTAATCGAGGTGGTCATAGTGATCGTGCGAAATAATAACCGCATCGATATGATCGAGTGATTCCAGCTTGAATGGCATTTCGCTGTTGTAACGCTTTCTGCCGAGCAACGAGTGAGGCGCCGCATATTGCCCGAAAATCGGATCGAGCAATATCGTTTTGCCTGCCATCTCAATTAAAAAAGAGGAATGTCCCAGCCAGGTGATTCGCGCCAGAGAATCATGTAGCGAACCGATGCTTTCCACATCAAATGGAATCACCTCGATATTGGTTTTGGGTGACACGCGTGGGTCCGGTTCAAACATTTCGCCGATCATCTTCTTGATGCTGTGACAATCCGTCTGCATAATGATTTCCTCATCATTCAGAAAAATGCCGTCGGCATAGTGGCCCGTTAGCGCATATTCAGCTTCCTGTTCTTCACTCACCTCACCACCAAACTGCGGACTGAAGTTCATAAATAACGCTGCAATGATGCTTACCAGCAGGATAATAACCAGTAAACCTAGACCGAGCCATTTGAGTGTTTTTAGGATTTTGCGTTTCATGATCAATGTTCAGGATTCTTAGTTTGGTTGAATGAAGGGCAATATAAAGTAGTTTTAGAAATAGGGACTTTGCCATCACAAAAAAAGAAATCGGGAAAGCGCAATAAAGCGCTTTCCCGATTTTAGTATGTACAATAAGTGTTGTAGAAATACGAGATACTATATACTACATCAGAGATCAGATTTTTTAGGAAAGCCTGACCTCTGATGCTCAGTAATTTACTTTGGTACAGGAGTACCACGTCCAACATTCGGGACCCATAAGTAGATGAAGTCTACATTCTGTACTTGTCCGTCCATATTGTAGTCAGACGACTTGTAACCGGCTGTTCCTACATTCGGCATCCATTGCATGACGTTGTCTGTGTTTTGGACTTGTCCGTTACCGTCAGCATCACCTGCATACAACAAGGCTTTTCCATTCACCATTTTTCGTGCGCTGGAATTACCATATACCGTCACGGTAGGATCACTGAAGTCCATGGTCACGCCAGCGGTATCGAGATGAACAGCAGTTGCTGTCATCGCACCGAGGTGATTACGGTGAAGGACAGCGAGGAAATAATCATCCTCCAGCAAGCCCTGGATCACAATATTCGAACTTCCACTTGCATCCACGATATCACCATCTTTTTGGAGTAAGGCTGGCATAGAATGAATGATGGTTGCTGGACTATTCTGGTCGCGAAGCTCTACGATAACCCAATCCACGATGGCATCATTGCCAGTCACGGTGAGTGCCGATGCTGGCATTACGCGAGGTGCATTGCCGACAAATGTATAGCCAAGAGCAGTATAAGGCTCCTGGAGCGGGATAAGGTTTTGGTTTCTCAAGTTGTCGCGCATAGCGCTCTGTGTAGCATCATATGCTCCTTCCAGCATCACTGCAGCTCTCAGAGGGAAGCTACAGTTTCGGGTTGTAACCAAAATCTTGGTGGACTTGAAGCATGGTTTGACTTGCTCGCCTTGGCCTGTCGCGACGACATAGAAGCAGGTGTCAGACATGATACGCACCATCACACGGTCAGTCGTTCTACTACGCCCACGGAATACACGTGAAGAACCGATTTTGACGGGATTCGGACCGCTTGGATCAGTCAGATAAAAGTGGAACCTGCGCGCAATAAGACTGAAATCAATCGGTAGTGCGGCAATATCAACCCGGCCGCCTGGACAGGCGTTTGCCTGGAGGACCTGAGGCGCAGGAGTATTACTGATCGTACATTGAGTGACATTCACCTGAGTCGTACAAGTCGCGCTTACGCCTGATTTGCTTACTACGGTCACCGTAACAAGATTAGTACCCAGATCGGCAACTGTGAAAGTACTTTTATCCAACATCGAAGTATCAATTCCACAAGGATCTGTAGCTGATACGATAAGGTCGCTAGGGCCGATTGTGACAGACGGGACAAGATCTACATCAATGTCATAAGTCGGTACACATGAAACTACAGGAATTGATTTGTTGGGATTTTCATCAGCACCTATATCCCATGACTGGCGAGTGTCTCCGTCGATATCAGTCATGATATACCCAAGCTGCTTGCCAAATAATGTGTCACAAGCTGCAAAGTTGATATGCAGGTCTTTGGCTGATACAAAGTTAGGTCGGACAGACTCCGTCTCTGCGTCAAGGCCTGACACACTTTTAAAGGCTCCTACGGAAGGTGTATTGGTGCCAACAAAGTGAGCCACATTTGTACCAAGACTGAAGTAGTTATTATAGTCAGAAGCTATGACTGAGTATTGACTATAAATATAGACCGCATAACCTGAGCCGATATTGACAAAATGGTTGTTATAGATTGTATTCGCTCCTCCACCAGTTGCGTAAAAGGCCGCCGACTCTGAACCATTACTTTCCAGTAAGACCGAATTATGGGCAATGCGGATGAATGAACTAAGGGTTAAAAAGATTCCGTACGAAGTACTGGTTGTATTAGGATTACCAATGGATACCATGTTGTTCGCTACCAAGGCCTGGTCCTGGCCAGGTTTGCTGGCACAATTATTTAGATAAATTCCTATGCCATAGTTGGGATGTGTGCAAACAGTGTTTTTTGCCACTGAGAGCTTTCCATTGCAGTATGAAAGATAGATTCCCCAAACTGATCCTGTATAACTCGAGCTACTTAAGTTGATGTCGTTTTCTTCAATGGTAGTGGTATTTTGGTAAAGAATTCTTAAACCATAAAAGTATTGACCTTTGAAAATATTACCACGTACAACCGTCCCTTCTTCTAGGCTTTGTGCATTCACACCATGCCAGTACATTCCATAACTACCACCTTCAATCTGGTTATCTTCAAAAACGTTATGGTTATCGTTAGTACCTGGATTACTAAAAATAACTGAAGTATTAGTAGAGGTAGAATTCGTGAGAGCTCCTATGAGCAAGCAGTTCGTGAAGCTATTCCAGGAGGATTCACCATATACATCGATAACACGTCCATAGGTAGCGTCAGTAGCAGTAATGCTTATTTGATGAAAACGAAACCAGGAAGCTCCGTCGTGTAAGGCAAGGGTGTAGTTTGAAGTGGATAAAGTGGAAGCATAGCTAAGTTGTACCAAACTACTATCTCCTGACTCAGAGCGGAAGGTGATCGTATTAACTGGTGATGCTCCTTCTATTGCGGTTAGCTCAATTTGCTCAGTATATATCCCATCACGTACATCAAATACCACAGGCCCACATACACCTATTGCTTTTAAGTCAGAAACAGCTGAAGTGAAGTCTGGATAATCAGGACTTGTTCCTCCGATCGTATAGGTGCCATTGAGTTTGAGTGCAAGTATAGTGCTGAGGGTATCGTTCGCCTGAGAACCCGTTAATTCACACTGTCCATTGGGTGCGTCGGTCCATGCTTTTATCACATCACCTGCTGCCAAGGCTGTATTTCCGATGTTGATATTATCCTGGGTATTACCTTTTTCTAAATTTCCTGTCCATGAATAAGGTGTTTGCATGATTCCATTTACACTCCACTGAATATCAACTGAGGTTATTGGAATAAAACCTAAACTAGCTACACACACATTTACGTCACCTGTGAGATTACATGCTGCATCGAATTGAGCTTCCATACCACATAGACTAGCATCAAGTGGTGGATTATCCGTAATCTTCACATCATCGATGGCCATATCACTCGTAAAGCTATTGCGCGATACTCCTCTAAAGCGAATTTTTACACTTGGTTCTCCAGTATAAGCAGTCAGATCGACGGTCCATTTTTGCCAAATATTTCTATTGTCAGTCCTCGAAGGGACGATGTCTAAAATCCACCCTCCGGAGGTGAGGGTTTGCACATCTATATGTAATTGACCCATAGAAGAGCCATACATATGATACCAAAACTCAAGCGAAGGAGCGCGCGCGTTTGTAAAATCGAAGGCAGGGCTTTCCAGATTCGCAGTTACATTTGAATAACAAGGCGAAGAGCTTTCAAAGTAGAGGTATTTACCTGAACTGTTGCCAAGGGTATGGTCAACATCTGGGCCTGTACTGCTGGAACTGGTTCCATTTATGTCTACGATCCAGTTACCACGATCACCCGTTGTTGCGTTGTTCCAGCCATTTGGAAGTATACAGGTTGCATTACAGGAACCTGTACACGTATTAAATGATTCGAAGTCCTCGATGATATCAGGGAAGCCACTTGGACCTCCTGAAGCGATTACTTTTACATGATCAGTGACACTACAGTTATCATCACTAACAGTAAGCGTGTAGTTAGCGTCAACAACAGGCGTGGCTGTCGGGTTGGGGCTTGTAGTACTGCTCAACCCTGGGTCACCTGTCCAGTTATAGCTTATGGTACCAATACCGCCTGATTGGGCGGTGTTACCTCCAATGGTAACACCAGCGGTATTTCCCTGGCATATTATCTGATCAATGCCGGCATCTGCTATAAGGTACGAGCAGTCGATATTGACGGTCTTACAGGTCGAATCTATACCACAAGGACCGACTGTAGTAAGACAAACAGTATAGCTACCCGCACTCAAATAGGTATGTATAGGGTTTTGCTGATTACTTGTATTTCCGTCATCGAAGTCCCAAAGCCATGATTGGATACTTACCGGAGTTTCGTCAGTAAAATTAACCGTGAAGATGTTGTTAGATGAGCTCCATTCAGTATTATGAACCGGGCAGCCTACCTGGATGGTTGTACACATAGTGTCACGTGCACAGTTTTGCTGGACAATCAAGCAGATGTCATAAAATCCGTCTTCAGCGAATGTGTGTGCAGGACTTTGCGCTGTGCTGGTATTACCATCACCAAAGTCCCAACGCCAGGAAGAGGGGCTTCCGGTGGAGTTGTCGGTGAAGGTATAATCCAGCGGAGTGCCGCCTACCGAAGCATTAAAACCTGCTGTTATGCTGGCGTTTGAAGGAACAAACTCATCAGCCCCGATATCTGGCGAGGAGCCTGAGCGAGCTTCACCATCGAAGTCAGTACTGACATAGGATAGAGGAGTCGCAGCGCCATCAAGTGCATGATTGCATACATGCAGATCTTTGGCGGAGTAATATCCTGGGTCAACATTGATGGAGTTCGCATCCATGCAGCTTGCGTGCTGCCAGTCGCTTAGGCTTACTTGGTTAGCACCAAAGTATCCTAGTTTGGAACCAGAAGAGAAGAAGTTGTTATAGTCAGACTGAATGACGGCTGTAATGGATGCATAATACACAGCATAGCCAGGCCCTTGACAAACAAAATTATTGTTCAAGACATGGTTAGCACCACCTCCAGAAGCATACATCGCTCGGCTTGAGCTTCCAGCACTTACAATATTTACATTATTGTAAGCAACACGCTGAAAACCAGAGTTTGTAAGATAAATACCATAGGAAGTAGATGATATATTTGGGTTGCCCATACTAATGCTGTTATTCGTTATGAGGCTTTCAGCAGCATTTTTTCCATCACAGTTCGTAAGATAAATTCCAAACCCAAACCCCGGATATATACAGATATTATTAGACTTGACAGAAGTCGCATTTTCACAGCGAGATAACCATATTCCATATCGAGTTCCAGTGTAGGGGCTTGCTCCTAAATCGATCTGGTTATGTTCTAATATTGGTGCATCATGGTTCTCTAGTCTTATTCCATAGTAGTATTGCTTTTGAAATTTGTTATGACGTATAACAGTGCCAGCCTCTATACTTCCGGTGCTTCCATCTCCACCAGACATCCAGATTCCATAACTACCACCATCTAAGTGATTATATTCAAAACTGTTGTTGCTGTTATTGGAGGGAATTGTACTCCATACGAGTGCCATGTCGGTTGAAGTGGAGTTAGGCATCGTATCACCTCGAACAACACAGTGGGAAAACTGATTCCAGTGCGAACCATTGTTCAATTCAATAACATGGCCATAAGGATCGCCAGATGCTTCTAGGGTCATACTTTCAAAACGTACCCAATTCGTAGCGTTTAATTGAAGTGTATAGTTTTCTGAATTGGTGGTCGAGGCGTAAATGAGTTTGACAAGTGAGCTATCGCCTGATTCTGATCGAAAGGTAACCGTACTGTTCGCCGACGCTCCAGGAATGTTGTTTAGTCGAACTTGCTCGGTGTATGTACCATCTCTTACCTCAAAGACGATATTTCCACATACTCCGATTGTATTAAGGTCGCTTGCAGCTGAAGTGAAGTCTGGATAATCAGGGCTAGTACCTCCGATCGTATAGGTGCCTGAAAGCCCATTTAGCGCTATACGAGAGAGCGTGTCATTACCTGCGCCAGTCGGAAGCTCAGTAGTTCCGTTCGGATTAGAAGTATATACCCGGACCAGATCATTATTATTGATAAGAATTCCTGGGATGGTGACGGTATCTTTCTCCCTGCGACTTAAGCTTCCTGTCCAACTTGTAGAACCTGCTACGCTACCATTTACTGTTACGAT
>JBGCFB010000152.1:0-17629 GCA_045106685.1 Bacteroidia bacterium
CTTGCGCCTACAGATTACAGCCGAGCAGATGCCTGGGTCAATACCATCGCCGGCCTGGCCAAAGAAGGCCTGCAACAGGTCTATCTATTTATGCACGAGCCTGATGACACCTTTGCACCGGATATGGGCATCTATTTTATCGAACAACTCAACATAACACTAGGCCTGGACATCCACAAGCCTGTTTTAGGCGAAATTCCTGGCGCGCAGATGAGTTTGTTTTAGAACTACTTTTTCCAAACAGCAATCGTTCTGCTTTTACCATCTTGAAAAATGTGCAAAACATACGAACCAGCCGGGTACTGCGAGAAGGACAGCAAATGCCCTTCGTTGGCGTCTTGTTCAAAGAGTAACTTCCCTAGTGCGTCATACAATTTCACATGATAATTGCCAGGATACTCAACCCGCAAGGTATCTGTCACGGGGTTGGGAAATACTCTGAGCAGCGCTTCCGGGAGTGTGTTTAACTCCGTCGTAATAGCAAATAGCCACTCATACGCTGGCCCGAACCAGGCTGCCCAAAATGACTCTGTGTGGCTTCCGTTAGCATCAAACTGGCGAAATACCGAGGTAGATGTGTGGCCTTTTTGAATAAGCTTTTGTTCAAGGCGCTGAGCATCGGCGGGGAGGTTAGATCCTTCACGGCCTCCGGCGAGAATATAGTAGCGCTGACTGGCATCAAACTGAGCGGAATCGATGGTATTCCAAATTTGTGGAGCAAACCAAACAGAAGGAGAGAACACTCCTACACGGCCATAAATATCGGGACGCTTGAGACCGGCATATAATGAAATAAGTCCTCCCATAGAGCTACCCAGAATTCCCGTGTTGGCGGCATCGCTTTTGGTACGAAAATTAAGATCTACATAAGGCTTGAGCGTATTGACCATAAAGTCGAGATAGGCGTCGCCTTGTCCGCCTCCGAGTCCCTGCTGAAACCAGGGACTATACTCGTTGAGGCGCTCTGAGCCGCCATTATCGATTCCAATTATGATAATGCCTGGGTCGCCATTTTGGAACAAACCCGTAAGCGTCTCATCGACTCCCCATTCACCCGAAAAAGAGGTAGCTCTATCGAATAGGTTTTGGCCATCCTGCATATACATCACCGGATAGCGCTTATTGCTAGAGGCGTAATCGGGGGGAAGATATATCCAGATTTTGCGCTTGCGACTAAGCTGAGGCATATCAAATGCCGGGTCCATGATGGACATTTGGCCATTGGCGGTGCTGTTGGGTCCTCCGCTACAAGGCGTCAGGTCCTTCCACGTCGCTACGGCTAGCCTCAAGGTATCACCAGCGGAAGGGCTTGCGGTTCGGTTACCGATTTCGCAGCCCTGATTATCGCCTTCTACGTTTGCCCAGTCTCCTCGGGTAAATTTGAATTCCATATTCGCAGGTGGGTTTTGTAGGGTGATAAATCGTTGGTTATTCGGTAGGGTTTGCAGGATAAAATTGCTGTCACCATCATTCCAGCTATTCATATTTCCAGCAAGATATATCGAGGCATTTGCAGGCGTATTGTGTGGGATACTGGTGAGTACAATGGTTACCTGGGCTTGTGTATAGCATATACAAAAAAGCCCCAAGAGCAAGGAAAACAGTTTGTTCATGAATGTTGATTGGTTTTAGCCTGCAAAGGTCGGGATTCTTAGGCTAAGTTAAAATGAATAAAACATGATTCGTAATATGCAAAAAGGCTGCGCGTACATTTTGCTTTCAACCTAAAAAAACGTCCCCTACCCGAAAGCAGAGGACGCATATATTCAAAACAGCGATGAGAGGAGGAGCGGGGTGAAGTGTGAATTTAGGTAGTACTGCTTTGAGCCTTTTAGGTATGTGAGTGAAACAACTTTTTACAAAAAATATTACACTACAAATATCGTCCGGTATGCGTTGACAGATAAGCGTATTTCTACCCGTTTTTGAAAAACAGGTATTTCTACTTGCCTCTGATTTTGGTACAAAAAACGCCCTCCACCCAACATGTGAAAGGCGCTTTCCTTAACCAAAAGACATCTTTATGCTGAGGCAGTAATTAGTGCGTCAACATGATTTTCCCAGACTGATTAAGCCCTTTTTCATTGCTGAGGCGGTAGAAGTACACGCCCGCAGGAAGGTGGCTACCTTCAAGACTGAGGTCTAAGACCTGGCCTGGAACAGTTTTGCCATGATAAAGGTCCATCACTGTTTGACCCAGATTATTTACTACCGTTACGTCAAGCTCTATCGCCTCGCCTGGAGCGATCTTGAGGCTAGCGCGATCCACAAATGGGTTAGGCTCTACACTCACGGTTACATTGCTCTGTAGTCCATCTACCCCAAGTGGAGGTCTATCTTCTCCAATAAAGTAGTTCCAACGCGCATAGGTCTGGCAGCCTGTGGTTTCATCCGTTACATACACCTCGAAGTTGCCAGTTCTAAATGGGCAGATCGTTAACTGAGATGATCTAAAACCAGATGTCCAATCATAGCGATACATTCCACTTCCCCCTGAAATGGGTGTGGCATCCCAGATTATGCAAGTATCTCCTAATGCACGGTACATATCCTCGGGGACGTTAATAACCGGCTTTGGGTCGTTTTCAAGTCTATTGGTAGTAGTATCGGTGCGAACAGGAAGCTGGCGGTCGAAGAAGATATCAGCAAAGTTCTCAATCATGGTTCCCGCTGAAAGGCCATCCTTGATATCTACAGAGAACTTCACATAGCCTTGTGCTCTTACCGAATCCTGGCTTGCAGGAGGAACATTGGCATGGGTAAAGTCAAAGCGGACCATACTTTTTCCTGGAATAATGCGCGCCTCTGGTTGGAAAGGGTAACCATCTAATACTCTGATAGAAGCGAGGTCAAGTGAAGCAGGAAGCACGTCTTCGATTCTCACATCAAAAGCAGTATCATTTCCTACATTCTCAAATTCGATGGTGTAGATCAGGTGCTCGGTATCGAGATCTATCGCCTTATTCGTTCCACAGCCTTCTGGCTCCACGTGGATTGCATTAGGGTCACAAGCGTTGCCTTCCTGGTCTGAAAGGGTTTCGTCATAAGCCTTGGTGCTTCCAAGGCAGTTTCCACTAAATGAAGTATGGTATTCCCCTGGGTATCCTCCGTGCCTTGGCGCATCGCCCGTAACACGTACATTGAATGACAAGTGGTATTCATCGTGAGGATGTATGGTCTCAGAAGGCGACATGTAAATTTCAATTCGACTTCCTCCTTGTACCGTGTCGATAGAAACTTTATCCAAAAAACTATTAGGTGTGGCTGAGGCATGAGCGCCATCGAACACCATATTAGGGTCGAGGTGGATGATTGCTCTAAAGCCGTTGATGTCAGATTGCGTAGGGTTTTTCATAATAAACGTGTAACCCCAACAAGCAGTACCTGTAGGCGAAGGCTGGCCTTGTGGCGATCTCGTTCCATTTCCAAAGTCACAGGTGTCAGGGCAGTTGTGCCAATCTGATTTAAGGGTCAGGTCCAGCCCGCAGTCGCCATCATATACTTCGATAAAAAGGAAAAAGGAATCCTTATCAGTAGGGTCTGTATTAGAAAAAACCTCAAATTCGACAGCATCCCAGCCTGTGAAACCCATATTCGGAGTATAGACAAACTGAAGGCCTGTGTTGAGAGTCGATGTGCCAAAAGAGGCATTCTCGATAATGGTGATCGTATGTCCACTAACGAAAGTAGCATCTAGCTCATACATGGTGGCGAGGTCGAAGGTCGTTGCAGAAGCATCTTTCCTGACTGCAATTTCTTCTTGCTTAACATCAGGACGATCTGGAATGACGATTACGGCCGTAGTAGTATTGGTTCGCTGTCCTCCGCTTCGCTGAAAGACCACGTCAAGCGCGACGAGATACCTTCCCGGTTGTGCGTAAATGTGAACAGGGTGCTGATCGGTCGAGGTATTCCCATCTCCAAAAGACCAGGTGCGGCTCGCCTCACAGTCGATTCCGTGGGACTCATCTCTGAACTTCACTTCCCGGCTGATACGCTCGTAAGTGAAGTCGGCATACAGTGCTATCGTATCGCAACCCTGTCCGTAGGATGGGTTTATAGCGAAAAAAGCCGTAATGCTGGCTAGAACAAATAAAAAGTGTCGAAATTGAATCATGTCTTTGTTTTAGATTAATGAGTACCGAAAGGATATCTTCCTTTCTTTTGACATGACAAATCTCTCGGATTTGCAATTTCTAGATAAGCGTATTTATACCCGTTTTCAAAAATCAGGTAGAAATACGGGGAGGAGGAGAATGAAGAATTAGCGATTCCCAATGTGGGCTATTGCGGTTTTATAAACTAAAATCAACGGTGCCTGAGTCCCGAGATCGGGAAAACCGACGGTGGCTGAGCGGAGTCGAAGCCACCGATAATTGCCTTTGGCAATGTTCCCTTCGACTCCGCTCAGGGAACGGCCTTACGTTTAATTCAAAAACTGCGAAGGATCGATCTGGATAAGGGCCTGCTGTACTGCAAGGGCCACGAGGCCGGCAGTATTCCGGCAATTGAGTTTTTGGAGGAGATTCGTGCGATGGCCTTCGACTGTGCGTGAGCTAATAAATAGCTTTTCAGCGATTTCGGCATTGGTGTATTGCTCGCAAATAAGCTGAAGCACTTCTTTTTCCCTGCGAGAAAGCTTCGCCTCAAACGACGGCATCGCAGGGCGATTCTTCTCCATGAGATTTTCCCGTACGATATTCATCACTGGCTCACTGTAGTAAAAACCCTTTTCCATCACTCCGCGAATCGCTGCTTCAACTTCATCAGGCGTGGAGTTTTTGGGCAAATAAGCGGCGGCACCTATTTCCAGCATATTGATTACAAATGCTTTGGAAAAATAGGTGGAAAGGATGATGATCCTGATATCGGGATAACGCTCTCCGATAATGCGCGAGGCTTGCACGCCGTCCATTTCCGGCATTTTCAGATCAGTGATAACCACGTCGGGCAGTTGCTCCGCAGCAGCAAGTTGATCCACGAGGTCTTGCCCGTTATCTGCTTCAAAAAGCAGTTCTACATCGTCAAAGTCCTGTACCAAAAGGCTCATGCCTTTACGAATCAAAACTTCGTCGTCTGCGATGGCGAGGCGGATGTGCTGTGCGTTCATAAGATCAGCGTTTAGATGAGTGAGATGTATTTTCTAAAATTTCAACTTTAAAATTTCTACTATGCACTTTTAACTCCCAAAGGCTATCTCCGCCCGAAGTCCTTCGCCCGGTGCCGAGTCGTATATCCAGTCGCCGCCAATCATTTTTATGCGGCTTTCGACATTATTCATTCCCAGCCCTTTGCGCTGCTCGACGGCGGCTTTGTCAAATCCTTTTCCATCGTCTTTATATCGAAATGCCTGCTGCTGTTCTCCAGGCACAAAGTGAATCATAATATTGCGCGCCTGTCCGTGGTGGATTGAGTTTTTGATCAATTCCTGCAAAACGCGAAACAGGTTGAGCGATAGCATATCGTCGGTTACCTTTTTCTCCAAATCATGTAACTGGAGATCAAAGGTCATAAAACCGGTTTTGGCGTAGCTGCTGCATAGCTCCTTGATCGCCTCGCTAAGGCCGAACTTCTGCAAAGTAGGCGGCAGCAATTCATGCGAAATACGCCGTGTCGTGTCGATGGTGGTATTGAGGATTTCAGTGATTTCTTCTACGATGGGCTGCGGGTCGGCTTTGCCTTTTTTAAGTCGTTGGGTATGGAGAAAAATGACATTCAACTTGGAACCAATATCGTCGTGAAGATCCTTGGCGATGCGACTACGCTCCTCTTCCTGTGCTACGATGGTTCCCTGCAGCACACGTTCTTTCGCTTCCAGTTGCTGTGCCAGCAGCTTGCGCTGCGCCTTTCCATAAAAAGCAACCAGCGCGATCGCCATCCCCAGCATCACTACGATCCCTACCGCAATTAAAATTGTAACTTCTTGACCCTGGAAGCCATCCATATGCTAATAAGAATTAATATTTGAAAAAGGAGGTTGAGAAAAAGGTTTCCTATCCAAAAAAAGTCATGGTAAGGATTTCCCAATAAAAAATTACTAAACATGAAGACAAACAAGCTTCCCGAATAACAGATTAGCACCGTTGCGTTCATCAAATTAAGCGCTTTTGATTCGTCACTCTTTTCTTTTAGCTGAAATATATACCCCACAGAAAAGACAAGCAATAGTACTTGTACGAGAGACTTAGCGTAAGAATTATAGGTAAAGATGTTTTGAATAAAAATAGAATTAAGCAGGATTAAACATATCACAACGCCTAAAAGAATACTAAACTTCACCGACTTCCAGGAATCAAAGAGGCCCATTTTTTTATACAAAAGCGTAAAAAAGACAAACTCAAAAAGCGTGTATAGATGCAGGAGCGGCAGATTATTTACCTTATAAGGTGCCAGTATTGAAGTCAATATTTCTATAAAAAGATTCCAGCACAAATAGTAAAAGAGGTACTTAAAAGCAATCGGTAACCGCTTCCAAAAAAATAGAGAAAGGCCTACGGAAGTTGTCAGGAGTATCTGCATCATCCAGATTAACATCTTGACCAGTGCTGGTGACATGTTTATTTCCCTTTTTTTATAACAAAAACTGCACGGTAGACGCGTTTCCAAAATGCCTCTACCGTACAGAATTATGCAGTCTTAACAGCATGAATTAATTAAACGAGTAACAAGGGATCGTATCGGTAGTATTACAAGGGGCAAAGTAAGCGCCCTGAGTCTCAATCGGAGCATCACAATTATCGATGCACACTTCCAAATGTATTCCGCTGTCCCATTCGCCATCTGCTAGCATCAGGTATGACTCTACATTTTCGCCTTCAGCAATTCCCCATAACTTCACCATCCCTTCACCTCCAAACCAGTAGCCTTCACGATCTCCAACCGCTGACAAAGCAGGAGGATTAGGATCTCCCAGGTATCCTGGACAGAACTGAGGGCAAGGCTGGGTGAAGTCAAAATAGCGGTATGTGCCGGAGTTCTTAGGCGTTTCGATGCAGAAGACAAGGTCAAAAAAAGCGCTGTCTGTATTATAGCCCAGCATAGCATAGATGGTATCCGCGTTATGGATATCATTGTCATCCTCTAGCGCCTTTATATCACCGTGATTTAATCTAAATCCATGGACGAAAGTCTTGGCAGGATTCATGTTTACCGTATCCAGAAAATTGGTAATCCTCTGGTGGGCAACTGCTTGCGTAATCTCGGAAGGCAGGAGTTCGTACTCAGCGTCTCCAAGTTCCATTCCTTTCTCGACATTGACAGCATCACTTTGAGCAGTGTCGCCAGTTTTGTTTTTGGTGGTGCCTGCATCTGTGCACGCAGAGAACCATAATGCTGCAAGCAGCAAGGCAATTGTGTAAGTGAGTTTCATATTAGTATTGAGTTTGATGATAGTTTGGGTGCTTTGAGAGTGGGGTAGATAATCCAAGCGATCAACAATGTTTCGAATGTACATAGTTTTGGAGGAAGTGCAAAAAAGGGGCACAGGCTTTGCCAGCAGGTGATTAAACGCCATATTTAGCTTAATTGGGCTGGCGTCAATTTCCTAATTGAAACTTCTTTCCTATTCTGTATTTTTACAGCCTTATGCACGTAATCGATCACCTGAACAATGTCAAAGACCTCTCCGTGAGCGTCGAAATTATTCCACCCAAGCGGGGAGGAAGTGTCAAAAGCATCCACGGAGCTATTGAGTCTATATTACCGTTTAATCCACCTTTCATTGATGTGACCAGCCACGCGGCTGAAGCCGTCTGGGAAGAGCAGGCCGACGGTTCTTATAAGCGACAGGTAAAGCGCAAAAGCCCTGGCACCTTTGGGCTGTGTGCAGCCATCAAGTATAAGTATGAGCTGGAGCCAGTGCCGCACATTCTCTGTGGTGGCTTTACCAAAGAAGAAACCGAAGACGCCCTTATCGAATTGAACTACCTCGGCATCGAGAACATCCTCGCTATCCGTGGTGACAAGACCAATCCGCGCCCGGTGCCGACCGACCGCACGGAGAATAAGTATGCTGTAGACCTCGTGAGTCAGGTCAACGATATGAATAAAGGTCAGTACCTCGACAAGAATATGGTGGACCCTACGCCGACCAATTTTTGCCAGGGAGTTTCTTTTTATCCTGAAAAACACTTCGAGGCACCCAACTTGAAGTTCGATCTCGATATTCTGAAGCAGAAGCAAGATGCAGGCGCTAAATATGGCGTTTCACAGCTTTTTTTCAATACGCAAACATACCTGGACTACGTTGCTTCCGCACAAAAAATCGGAGTCGACATGCCGCTACTTCCTGGCATGAAAATCATGACCAGTAAGCGTCACTTGAAAAGCTTGCCCGCATTTTTCTATATCGATATTCCGGAAGAACTTTGCGACCGGATGATGAACACCAAGAGCAAGCAAGAAGAAATCGAAGTAGGTGTAGATTGGGCTTTTCAGCAATGTAAAGACCTCCTCGATGCCGGCATTCCATACCTTCATTTTTACATCATGCAGAACACCAAGCCGTTCATTATGCTGATGGAGAAACTTAGAAAACTCTAAGAAGCTTTTGGCTTTTAGCGGTTGGCTTTTGGCCTTTTCTTGCTAAAAGCCAATGGCCAAAAGCTTATAGCTATGAAGGCTCTTATCCAACGCGTGTCGCACGCCAAAGTCGAGATTGATGACCGAATTTCGGGTGAGATCGGGCAAGGTCTGCTGGTGCTTCTGGGCATCGCGCATGAGGACAGCGAGAAAGACATTGACTGGTTGGTGAATAAGCTGGTCAAGCTGCGAATCTTCACCGATGCTGACGGCAAGATGAATCTGAGTGTGGCGGATGTGGGCGGCGACATATTAGTCGTATCGCAATTCACACTGCATGCCGATACCAAAAAGGGCACACGGCCTTCCTATATCAAGGCGGCCCGACCAGAGGTTGCGATTCCGTTGTATGAGCTTTTTTTACAAAAACTGCGAGCAGCTTTCTCCGGACAAGTCGCCACCGGCGAGTTCGGCGCGATGATGCAAGTCAGCCTCCTCAATGACGGTCCGGTGACGATTATGCTGGATACAGAGAGCTGAGAATGGAAAATTGAGAGTTTCCTTCCGGTGGCTGAGCGGAGTCGAAGCCACCATTTCAACGCATCAATCATGAAAGATCAATACTACCACACCGAAGCGTCTGTCGAAGAATACATTCGTGCGGTGGAAGGCTTTTCCGGAGAAGCACTTATAGAGAAATTGAAACACGTTTTGCCAGTTGAAGCGACCGTGCTTGAATTTGGTTCCGGTCCTGGTACTGATTGGAAAATCCTGAGTGAATCATACACGGTGACTGGTTCTGATTATTCCAGCACATTTGTCAATCATCTGCAAACCAAAAATCCGCAGGGGAAATTTCTGCAACTGAATGCATCCACGGTTCAGACTGACAAGCAGTTTGATAGCATTTATTCCAACAAAGTCCTACATCACCTAACAGACGAGGAGCTAACTTCTTCTATCAAAAGGCAACACGAAATCCTCAATCCTGAAGGCGTCATTTGTCATTCTTTCTGGAAAGGTGAAGGTTCGGAAGTGTTTAAAGGCCTGTTTGTGAATTACCATGATGAAGCTGCCCTCACCAAAGCATTTGAGGCACATTTTGAGATTATTGCTCTTGAGCTGTATGCAGAGTTTGAGGATAGCGATTCGCTATTGTTTATTGGGAAGAGAAAGCCTTCCTTAATGTAGAATGATGCGCTTAGTTTCCAAAGCCAGCTTCCCGACATTCTCTCACACAGATAGTGAATTTCTCCGCTGCAAGTAGTAGGTTTATGTATCAGATCATTTTTAGATTTTTGGCACAAAACTGACTTACTACATGAACGCTTATAAACTCTGCGCTTTAGCTGAACTTGAAGACAAACAGCCTGCTCACCAGATGGTCAATGGACTGGATTTGGTGGTGGTGAAATATGATGATAATGTATCGGTGCTGTATGGAAGGTGTCTGCACCGAGGTGCGCTGATGTCAGATGGGCATATCGATGGTGAAAATCTGATATGCGGTGTGCATGGCTGGGATTATCGCTATGATACCGGCGTAAGTGAATACAATAATTCGGAAGCGCTTCATAAGTTTTCTACACAAATAAAAGACGGCTCGGTCTACGTTGACGAAGACGAAATCAATGCCTTTCTGGTCAAGCATCCTCAACCTTTTGACCGTGATGCTTATTTGGGACAATACGCCGACACGCATCCGGAAAGCACCGAGCCGTACACCGGCTATATCAAAGAGCTATCGCGCAACGGTCTCAAAAACTACGGCCACCACGGACCATCCGAAGCGATGGGGGTGGATCGCAACACCCTTCCCAAGTGGGAAGATATCCAGTTCCTTCCAGCGCAGCTCGCTACACGACCTTTGCTCGATGAGGAGGCCGTATCGACCAAAGTGATCATCGGCCCAAAGGCCAAAAAGCCACTAGAGCTGGACATTCCTCTATTCGTCTCGGACATGAGTTTTGGAGCGCTTTCGCGCGAGGCGAAAATCGCCCTTTCCAAAGGCGCCCAACTCGCTGGAACCGGCATTTGCAGTGGCGAAGGCGGCATGCTGCCGCAGGAGCAGGAGAATAATTCACGATACTTTTATGAGCTGGCTTCAGGAAAATTCGGTTTCTCCTGGGACAAAGTAAAAAAGGCGCAGGCATTCCATTTCAAAGGCGGCCAAGGCGCCAAAACAGGTACGGGCGGTCACTTGCCGGGCAATAAAGTCACCAAAGAAATCGCCGAAGTGCGTGGCCTCAAGGAAGGCGAAACCGCGATTTCGCCCGCTGCTTTTCCTGACTTATTTACGGTAGAAGATTTCAAAAAAATGGCTGAGGAAGTGCGCGAGCAAACCGGTGGAATCCCGGTTGGATTCAAAATCGCGGCAAGCCATATTGAAAACGACATTGACTTTGCACTCGCCGTGGGAGTAGATTACATCATCCTCGATGGACGCGGTGGAGGAACGGGCTCAGCGCCATCTATTCTCCGCAACCATATTAATGTCCCGACGATTCCGGCTTTGGCGAGAGCGCGCAAGCACCTCGACAAAGTAGGTGCAACGGACGTCACGCTCGTGATTACCGGCGGCCTCCGCGTGGCTGAGGATTTTGCCAAGGCGATGATGCTGGGAGCTGATGCAGTAGCTGTTTCGAATTCGGCCTTACAGGCCATCGGCTGTCTGGGCATGCGCGCCTGTCACAGCAATAATTGCCCGGTGGGAATTGCAACGCAAAAGGAAAACCTCCGCAGTCGCCTCATCATCGAGTCTTCCGCGAAGCAGCTCTATAACTTCTTCCATGCGACTACTGACCTGATGAAGGTTGTCTCGCGCGCTTGCGGCCACGATGATTTTGCCAAATTCAATCAAAACGATCTCAGCACCTTTAATCACGACATGCATCGGTTGACGGGGATTCCGTACGCGGGAATGAACGCGTAGAGAAAAGGCATGCCTTTTCTTCCACACCGAATTGAGAAAAGGCGTGCCTTTTCTCTACAAAACATTCATCATGACCGAACAAATCGCACAGATAATTCTGTTTATCGCCGCAGCCTACCTGGCTATTGGTCTGATATTCTCCGTCTTTTTTTATCTAAAAGGAATGAGCAAAATAGACGCAATCACGGCAGAAAGCACCTGGGGTTTTAAGCTTATTGTATTTCCTGGCGTGATCGCTTTCTGGCCATTTCTTTTGTCAAAATGGAGGAAAAATAGGTGAATGTTTGTTTTTGCGTTGCTAACCTCTGTCAGCGCTTTATGCATAGTGGTGAGGCGCTGACGGAGGTGGGTGCAACCGATCCTGATATTGGTTATATTCCCACAAGCATACCCCGATATTCAAATTATCTCTCTATTCCAGCCAAAAGCCAACCGCTAAAAGCTAACAGCCAACATGAAACCTTCTCAACGCAAGAATCACCTTTCGATCTGGATCATCATCAGCGTGGCGATAGGCCTCGTTGTATTACTTATGCAACTATGAGTCTCCAATATTCTGCGGTCGGCTGGAACAAACAGAAGAAGCGGTATAACCAAATTCTCTGGCTGGGGATCGCACTATTTCTCGCCGTATTTGTAGGGCTACAACTTGCCTTTCATCCCAATATTACGGCGGAGACCCTGATCCTCCGCGGCACTTCTGTTACTGCATTTGTCTTGCTGCACATCATTCTGATTATCGGTCCGCTGTGCAGGTTGAATGAGCGATTTTTGCCATTGCTGTATAATCGCAGGCACATGGGTGTCTCCATGTTTTTAGTGGCGGCGGTTCATGGAATATTCTCCATTATTCAGTTTCATGCACTGGGCGACACCAATGCCTTCGTGAGTGTTTTCACCTCTAATGAAAACTACGTTGCAATCAGCGATTTCCCTTTTCAGGTATTGGGATTTTTCGCCCTGATTATCTTCTTTTTGATGGCGGTTTCGAGTCATGATTTTTGGCTAAAAAATCTGTCTCCTCGGTTTTGGAAAAACATGCATATGCTGGTTTATGTAGCGTATGCTTTGATTTTTATGCATGTTGCTACTGGCGCATTGCAGTATGAAACCAACCCGATTTATTGGGTGATGTTGGTGGGAGGATTTACGGTTGTGGCTGCTTTACACATTGCTTCAGGAATAAAAGAAAACAGGAAACTCAGGACCCAATATGCGCTCAAAGAGGAAGGCTATTATGAAGTGTGCAGTCTGAATGATTTGGAAGAAAATTGTGGCAAATCTGTTTTTATCGATGCTGAAAACATTGCCATTTTCAAATACAATGGCAAAGTATCGGCGGTCAATAATGTGTGCAAGCACCAGATGGGACCGATCGGAGAAGGACGCGTGATCGATGATTGTATCACCTGTCCCTGGCACGGTTATCAGTACCTTCCTGCCAACGGGCAGTCGCCTCCTCCTTTTGACGAAAAACTCAGCACCTATCGTGTAAAATTGCTGGGCAATATGATTTGGGTGAATGCTAGTCCACTGCCAGAAGGCACATTTGTAGAGCCTGCTGTGTATGGAAAAAAGTTGGCTACTTGACCCTTGATATTTACTGCTCGATACTCATGTGTCTTATCCAAATCTACTATTAAGAATGACCATCATGCGATTAGCTGGGAACCCACTTCCTGATCATATGGCCTTGTCACTTTTTCACGGCGAAAAAGTAACCAAAAAGCCGGAAACGAGCCAAGCAAGCCCTCCGCCACCATCTCCCGCGCGCGCTCGTTTCATCCCCAACGCGCTTTTCCAAAACAAATTTATGTCGCTATTTTAGATGGGGGATATTCTTACCCCCTACAAAATAAAACCTTTGTACCTAAGGCCTTATATATACAATATCATTGATGAGCAAACAGAAACCACCTAAACCCTTTTACATAGGTTGGCAAGATGAAATGCCTCCCGAGCATCGCAATACGCTCAGGAAGTTTATCATTCCGATTTTCATCGCTTTACCAATCCTGGCTTTTGCGATTATTTATGCTCAAAAAGGCTTCAATGATCACCAATTTGAATTCGGGAATCTGACTAAGCTCACGGGTGTCTATCACAGTAAACCTGTCCCTGTTTTGGAAGTGACCGGAGGCGGCCTCGATGCAGACTTGTCGAATGATGTCTTACTTGTGGGTTATGGAAAATTTGGGGCGGAAGGCATATTGGCACAAATAGAACAATCAAAAGGCTCACTCGACGGAAAGACCATTAGCCTTCAGGGCACGCTTATTCACGGCGATGGCCAAACCCTGATGGAACTCACCGAGGAGGAGAAAAGCCTGGTCGATGTTGGTGATATCGCGCCACTTATCGCAGTTCCAAGCGAAAAGACGCTTCCCGTGACGCTAACCGGAACGATCCTCGACCCTAAGTGCTACTTCGGAGTGATGAAGCCGGGTGAAGGTAAGATTCACAAAAGCTGTGCGATCCGCTGCATTTCGGGCGGTATTCCGCCGGTGTTCAGGATGACCTCCGACAAGGGTGAGAACGAGTATTACGTCTTATTGGGAGCGCAAGGCGAAACGATTAACATGGAGGTTTTGGACAAAATAGCCGAGCCCGTGAGGATCACAGGAACGACGAATAGCACGAGTGGTTGGAATTATCTGTATGCTAAGGTGGAGGATATAGAATTGATCGAAAAATAGCGAACCTTCCTCTCCAATTTGTTACACTCCAGCGTTATCAAAATTTATGAAAAAGAAACTGGTAGGTATCGTCACTCAGATATTCCCTGTGACCGTGGGCGTTTTTCTGGGATTTTTAGTTTCAAATTGGGCTGACTCACGGAAGGAACACGCTCAAACAGCCATTCTGATTGAGAACCTTCAATTGGAAATCATTAGTAACAAAGCCCATATCGAATCAGTCCAGGAATACCACCGCATACTCAGGGACAGTAGTCGACACTATTCGAACCCTGATGTTGAAATGGGGGAAGGAGGATTTTTTAGAGGAACTCGAATTTTCTCTTTGTCCAACAGTGCTTACCAAACCGGAATCCAAACAGGGATTATCACGGAGCTACCAATTTCAAAAATCCAGGCGCTTAACCAGCTCTACACGCTACAAAGCACATACAATGACTTTGGGAAAATGCTGCTCACAAATTATATCAACAAGGATTTTTCAGATAAAGAAGAAGAGTTGAGAAAAATAGCGCGATTCCTCGCAGTGACAATGACCGATGTCGTCATTCAAGAACATAATCTGATCGAGGGATATGATAGTATGGAACAAATACTGAAAACAAGAGAATAAAGCCATGGCAATGACGCTGGATTTATATGTCGATGATGAAAGTATTGAAAGCCCATTTTTAACCAGGGCTTTTATGGATGAAATCATTTTTGAGAGCTATATCAGTCTTAAAGACTTCTTGGATAAGCAGGAGCAAAAGATCGTCTACCCAAATCCTGATGGAGAGATTACACTTGGGCAGAAAAAAGCATTTGAGCAAGGTGATAAAGACACGCTTTTGTCTAAGTTATCAGAGGCAACGCTTGGCAAAGGAAATCTCGCTGAAATCGGAAATATGCTAGATTCATATTTGGACAAAAGTGAGAAGGTCGAGGATAGAGAGCGTGATTCTCAGCTTCTGTTCGCTACCTTAAAAAAGGTGCAGGAATATCTTATCGATCATCGCGATACGCTTCCATTGGTACATATTGTTTATGAAACAGAAGCTCACGAAGAACGCGTAAGTGCTATCATGATTGATGGAGTTGAGGCAATATTCGAAGGCGATCTACACTATTATGATGATTATCATGTGATCCGAAATAAGCTTAGTGTAAAGAGTTATATGGATGATCATGGCAAAGTCGATTTCCTCATTGATGTACAGCCTGTTATCGAAGTCAACGGCACGCGTTATTTCACACAATCAATAACCAAATCAGAGCAGTTTCAGCCAGACTTCAAGAAGTGTTTTGACTTTTTGGAGAAGGCAATTAAAATGGGCAAAAGGGTCTTGTGGGAATATTCTTGAATACATAATATCAGATTTCAGAATATATGAATTTAGAAGTACAGGCCTCAAGCTTCTCTACTCAGATTTCATGTACTCACGTACTCGTCTTCTCTATGCAACGCCGCTTTTTCTCCTTGCGTCTTTTATAAAACTTACATTATGAAACAATTTACCAGTATCATCATCCTGTTTACCATTCTCTGCTCAACCTTGCAGGCGCAGGTCATCAAACCAGCCAAAGGCTATTCACCACATATCGGCGTAACCGTCGCTATGCTGGAAGACCTGAAAGCTCGTGTCACGAGAAGCGTCGTTAACCTTTCACAAAAAGAGACTGATTTTTTGCTCGATGAAAATGCCAATAGTATCGGTGCGCTTATTCTTCACCTTGCGGCTACAGAAAGGTACTACCAGCTCTACACCTTTGAAGGAAGAACCTTCAACAGTGAGGAGAAAGCCAAGTGGGGCGCAGCCATGAATCTGGGCGACCGTGGCCGTGCAGAGCTCAAAGGCAAGCCGATTTCCTATTATCTCGACATTTGGAATGAGGTGCGTAAAGAGACACTGCGACTTTTGAAAACGAAAGACGACAAGTGGTTCAAAGCCAAAGTCGGCAAGACAAATATGAATAATCACTGGGCATGGTACCACGTGATGGAGCATCAGGCTAACCATATGGGCCAAATTCGCATGATCGTAAAGCGTGTGGAGTAGAGACGCGATTTATCGCGTCTTAGGTCTATCATTAAAGACGCCATCTATCACGTCTCAGGTCCAGAATCGGAGACGCGACAAATCGTCGTCTCTACGATAAATTTCCATAAAGAGACGCGATAAATCGTCGTCTCTACTAACAACTAAAGCCCTACCTTCGTTATCCCACAAAAACACATCACATGTCTAGCGTGACAACACTATATCGCCTTATTCTGCTGTGCCTGTTCAGCGTATGCGGCTACCTGTATAGCCAGGAAGTCGCCATCCAGAAGTACACCGTCGACCTGAATGGGCAGGTGCAGTTGGAGATCAATTCGGATACGGATCATTATTATATCCTTGAGATCAAGCATACGCCTGGAGGCGATTTTGATCTGATCACTTCCATGACGCTGGGAGAAGCTGGCACGACGACCATCACCGAGCCACTGTCGCAGTATCCGCTTGAGCGTTATCGCGTGCTGGAATACCCGATCGCTTCGCCCATCGATAGCGACGATGACGGCGTCGATGACATCACCGAATTCAACAATATTCCCACCCAGGCTCCACTCAATCCAGCTCCGCCTATCGACATCAAAGATGGCACTGTAGCCGTGGACAGCCTGTCGACATTCAGGAAACTGGCCGTCACCAAGGAGCGCGTCCAGTGGGCTGAATACCTCAACGGCAAAAGCTTTGTCAAATACCTGATTACAGACTGGAAAACCGACAAGCCAAAGGTCTTTTATATCAACACAGAAACCCATCGCTTCCACAAAGACTTTGGAGATGCAATCGACGTAGAATCACTGGGCGAAAATGTCCGAAAAGGAGAGATCATATACCACCCGACGACAGTTTCTAACAATGGAACGCTGGGAACTTTCACCTTTGGCTTCAGCAATGGGCATGGAGACGATTTTGAGGTTGTACAAAAATGCCATGAGCTGCTCGCGATCAATATGCCTTTGCTCAAAAACAACCTTTCCTATTTTGTAACCACCAATAGTAAGGACGAATACGATCGCGATGAAACGCTCTATGAGCAATCGCGCGTGCCGGTTTTGCTGGAAGATGATGTATATGCCGAGGTGGATTACTGGGCACTGAATCAAGCAGAAGGTTTTGGCTTTTTTCGAAAAATGGATTTGGAAGAAACGCCCGGTCCCAGAGATGTGGTGCTCTACGAATCCGTCCCGAACGAGCTTCCGCGCGTCGGCGGCATCATGACATCAGCGATTCAGTCGCCACTTTCACACGTGAACCTTCGGGCGATCCAGGACCAAACGCCTAACGCGTTTATTCGCAATCCCCTGGAGATCGACTCGATTGCTGATCTGCTCAATGACTTCGTGTATTATAAAGTTGATCAGAATCAATATATCATCCGCAAGGCGAGCCTTGAGGAAGTCAATGCCTGGTTTGAAGAACTGCGTCCATCCGAGGAGCAAGTACCT
>JBGCFB010000153.1:0-3019 GCA_045106685.1 Bacteroidia bacterium
GCGCGGCTTGGCGTTTTGCCGTCGGCAAGTTGATCATAAAATGCTTCCATCAAAGGCATCGCCACGCGACCGTCTACTTCCCAGGCGGTATTGAGTACACTTTGTGCTCCGGCCGAACGAAAGGCGCGCGCCAGGCTCATCACGCCTTCGCCCTGGGCGAGTGGACCATAGCCGCTTTCGCAGGAGGCGAGTACCACCAGCTTGGCTGGTATTTCCAACGCGTAGATTTCGTAAGCGTGCAACATGCCATCATGCTCCGGTACGGTATCACCCGAAAGGCTAAAGCGCAGGCGAGAAGCAAGCGGCTGCTCCAGATTGGCTTCGCCGTGCTGAGCAAGGTGCAGAATATCGTAATCCTGAAACGACTGGCGGAAGCGCGTTTCCTGCGCATCCTGAGCCAGAAATAAGTCTCCATCCCATCGATCTGCGATGGCTATCGCCTGCGGCATATTAAACGCAAGACGTGGCTCGCCTTCATACTCCGGCGCAAAGGCCAGCATGCGATTTGAAGCACTCGCTTTGTAGGATTGAAAGTGCAAAGCAGCACCGTAAGCATATCGTGTGCTATAGGTGTTTTGCAAATATGGTAAGCTCCGATACACGCTGCTCGTCGCAGCTGCATCCAGCTCGATATCTTCTGTCAGCAGGCAGCTAAACGGTACATATCCCATCAGTCCATCCGGACAAATTAGGAGATCACGCGCCTGTTCGATATTGTCAAAATGAGGAAAAATAGCCTGATACAGCGCACTGGAAGCTTCGGCAAAGCTTCCAAAACCAGCCGGCTTATACAACTGATCGATCACGCTACGAACGAGAACATCGACATCAGCTGTTCGTCCCAGGCGATGCGCTTGCACTCTCCCAGGCTGCACCAAAAACGCGTATACGGCGCTGTCGCCATAGAAAAAGCTCAGCATGGCTTCTTGCGGCTTGAGCTTACGCTGAATATCGGTTGCGGAAAGCGCGGGTGGTTCATGGCGACGCAAGCTCGTCGGGATGAGGTCCTTCATCTGGTTTTCCCAGACGCGAAGCTCCGCTTGTGATTCGTAAAGCTGCTTTTCGAGCTCGGCGAGTCGGGCAGAGTCAGCCTTCGGGCTGCGCTTGAGATTTTGATATTCGTTTTCGTAATAATTGCGGGCCAGCTTCAGGCGACGACCTTGCGTCGCGACGCTATCCGGTGCACCAGCCTGGAGGGCTACCTCCGCATCCTGCAAATGCATGCGCAGCTCAAAAGCCTTGGCGGCCTCCGCCCACTGAAAAGCGATGGCGTACATGCTATCAGCCTGTTGGGCTTCCGCCATTTCGAAGGCCAGCGCGATGGCTTGTTCGTAGGTCTTCCGACCCAGCTTCGCCATAATCCGGCGACTGTCCGGCCCCACGCGATTGCGCATATTCTCCAGCGAAATCACCGAAAGGCGCTGCGTCATATAGGCATCCTGCCAATCGCTGGCCAGCCCGGTTCGCCGAGCCTTGCGGCGCAGCACCTTCGTGAAATTATCCAGGCAGATACGCAGCATCCGCGAATTACGCCCCAAGTCCGTCTCATCCGGAATCAGCGCATCGCTGCTGTCGGGATCAAAGTGATCGGAGTAGTGGTAGAGCGCCTTGCGGTAGTGGACGGTGGCGGAATCGTCTTGGCGGGTGGCGGACTCGGGGAGACGAAGAGCTGAATATGCATCGGCTAGCTTGAGGTGAATATTGCCCTTTTGCTGATTTCTGTCATTTGACTTTGAAGGAAAAGCCAAATAAATAGCCCTAAGTGCATCTGTTAGATAGGATGCCGCTTCTGTAGGTTTACCTAGCCAGTTTGTGGATTCTCCAAGAAGAGAGTTGGCAGTTGCAATGTTTATATACGGAATCCCTTTTGGAAAAGCTTTTTTAAAGAAATAATAACACTTTTCCCCATATCTTAGCGCATCACCATAATTTCCCATTTCAAAAAAAAGCCACCCTTTAAATCTCTCGATATCCGCCATCTCGTTAAGCATTTTTGGTTGGAAAGTATTGTTTAGATGAGTGGCAAAATCCAGTGACTTCTTAGAAGCGTCAAAGGCTTCTGATTGTAAGGAACAGAATGCAGCTAACCGTTCCAACCTAATGCAATAAAAGGCATAATACGTATCTGAAGAAATAGAGTCAAAAGCTAATAAGCTTGTTTGCTTAGCTAAAAAATAGGCTCCTTGGAAATCTTCAATCCCTATTAAGTATAATGATTTGTTGTAAAGCGCCACTATTCTAGTTTCAAATGGCAATTCTTGAAATTGGTCTCGGGATATTATCCCATCTAGCATTTCTAAGGCCTTTGGAGGGTTTTGTTTATCATTCGAAAAAATAATAGCGAGTTTGTTCCTGACTTCAAAAAGTTCAAGAGCAGAAGGGCTTTCGTTTTGGTCAAGGCGATGGGATGCTTCTGAAAGCCAATGTATCGAGGAGTCTATTTTTGATAACTCATAATAAACATTCCCAAGTTCTTTGAAAAACTCAGGCGGAGCCTCATTATAAGAAGTTGCAAGTACCCCAAGAAGAAACTTCTTTTTACTACCAGCTGTGCTGTCTTCAAAAAGATGATAGTCCTTCCACTTAGGGATATTTTGCTGAAGAGTGGTTTCTTCTATATTTTCAAGTGAAATTCTATCTTGAGAAAAAAAACTTTTTAGTAAAAAAAATGAGCAAATGAAGATGAAGTAGTGCTTTTTTTTCATTCCTCTAAAAAGCTCTTTTTTAAAGATTTCTGCAAGGGTGACTATTCAGTAATCCAGAGCCAACAGGCACAAGAATAATTAATAAATGACTTTGGGTTTTTTGTGAGCCGTTTCACTAATTCCTGATTGTTGAATTTAGGACCTTTCTTCATTGTTCGTTATATTTTTGGGGCCAGATACTCTTCCTCTATAATTGGAACGGTTAGACAATGCACATTCAATCATTCCAATTATAGAGGGAGTATACATATAGATTATGGACTTCCTCACAGTAATGGACAGTAAGATATGTGAAGTTGGTTATTAAATTCAAC
>JBGCFB010000154.1:0-43034 GCA_045106685.1 Bacteroidia bacterium
TAATAAATGGTTCTACTCCTTCCCAAAGCAAGGGATGGGCCTTTTTGATCAATTTATACATCTTGCAATATCCTTCTTCATCTATGAGTAATCGGACGATTACGGTTCCTACAATTTCAGCATTTGGATAGCCAATGAGGGCGCGAACGGAGTCGTAGTTGAGCGGTTGTGGGTCATATGCTGGGCCGCAGATTATAAAGTTCTCCGAATTAAGTTCAGGCTCTGAGAGGAATCGTTTTTCTACCTCCAACCCTTCCTCATCCTCAGCGATCAAATTCAAAACGGAATCAAGATACTGAACGACAGGTGAGCTTTGTTTTATGGAAAAATGTAGACTATCCTGATTTTGCCCCAAAATAAAACCCGAAAGCAGGAAAAGAGTGATGTATAATTTTAACATATGAATTGGTTCTCAAAGGCTTGCGTTACCTCTGTCAGTGCTATAGACAATGAAATTTTGCACTGACAGAGGTATAGCAAGCGTAAAAATTAATCCAACAGAGCAAAGGTAAATGGCACATTTACCCAAAACATAATAGCCTTTTTACCCTGTAAAGCCGGTGTGAATTTTAGGCGAGCAATCCGCTTTTCAACAGCCTGGGCAAGGATAGGATGCGACTTTTTGATCACCTTGTGGCGACGATACTCGCCATATTCGTCTATCAAAATGCGAACAATCACCGTGCCCTGGATATTCGCTTCGCGCGCCACAGCAGGATAGCCGATAAGCTCTTTGATATCATCCATATTGATGGCTGCTGGCTCTTGCGAAGCAAAAATGAAATCCTCCAAACCCGGCTCCTTTGGAGCTTGCGTTTCAATCACACTTGGTGCGCCATTGCCCGTTTCGTCCGGTATTTCAATATACTCAAGTGCCTCGCCATCAATATCGTCCAGGCCTAGCATGTTCGCATTGGCGAGTTGGTTCATGTCTGGCATAGTCGGCTCAGTTTCTGGCTCGATCTGATCTTCGGGAGTAGGTTCAGGAATTCTAAACGCTACGGTTGCGGGCGGCTTGGGTGGTTCGATTCTGGGAGGATGGATGATAGGGTCAGGTTTGTCTTCTTTGAGTTTTTCGACGTTTTTTAAACAGTCCTCGCAAAATATAGGGTGGGCCTTTTTGATTTCTACGACTGGCTCCGCTTTCATCAGATTAGGAGCGGTGATACCTGCGAAGAAAAGTCCCAGGCCTACGAAAGTCGCTAGCAAGAGGCGCTGGTCATACAGTTTGCGAAGGCGATATGCGCCGTAGCTACGGCTGCGATCTTCAAATACCATATCGGTAAGATCGGCGCGCTGAATATTGGATGGTTTTGACATTGTTTTGTGTGGATTTTAGGTTGGGAATTTCAAATTCCAGTGGTGTGAAAAATAAGGAGACTGTCAGCTTCGGTGAATGGCGCAAGGGCGTGTCGCTTTGCGTCGGTAATCAATAACTCATCTAGCATGTTGACCAGGGTTCCGTAGTTGCTGGTGTCGCGTGGCTTAATCAAAATGGAGGCTTTTTCGTCCTTATTCAGATGTGCCTGAATGATGCGCCGGAAACTGGTCGAGCCTACATAGGCTTCTTTTACTTCTGGATCGGTGATCCCGACATAGTAGAAGGCTTTGTTGTCTTTGTCCAAAATGACGCTAAGTACTTTTTGCTCTTGCTGAATGGTCGTAGGAGCATCTTGGGGTGGTGAGATAAAGTCCATTACATAGTCTTTACCGATCACCGCTGTAAGGACAAAAAATGTCAAAAGCAGGAATGCAACGTCGACCATTGCGGTCATATCGACGTACGCACGGCTTCGCGTGCGGATGGGACGACCTCGGGTGCGAGCATGACCTGCCCCGCCCTCATGGATCTGTGCCATGGTGGAAAGTGATTTGTGTAGAGCTGTTGGCTATTTGCCAAAAGCCACGAAGTGAAAAATGAAATCAGAAGGCAAACGTATTGGCATCCCTGCAATCCGCAACACCTGATAACTGACCTGTAATACTCTTAAGAGCAAGCGTGTTGGTTTTTTCCATACACGTGTCTTTATTTTTTTCAAAAATGCAATCGTACCTTTGGGAAAACAGAAACTATTTTCTGTTTTGAGTTTAGGGTTATGTGTTTTGAGTTTCAACTTTATTTTTGAACAAAAGCCTTCAACTCAAAACACCAAACTCACAACACTAAACAGGTAATCACTATTTTTAAAACAATGAACAAACTCTCTATACTCGTACTCTGCCTGGCTGCTCTTTTGGCCAGTTGTGGAGGAGAAGATACTGCCGCCTCTCAGGCGCCCGTCGAAGGCGACGAATCCGCTATGGTACAAAAGCGTGAAGCCGTCACCAAAGGCACCATTCGCCAGGAAGGCATCGAAGGCCGCTGGAAGAATCCTGCTGAAGAAGTTCTCGAAATCCAGAACGGCGAAACCAAGACAGTTGCACGTTCAGGAGTTGAGCTTCGCAAAGGCACATACGAAGTAGTCGATACGAGCCCATGTACCCAGGAAACAGATGGCCCATACCTTGTTCTAAATAATGGCGTCAAAACATGCTATCAGATTATGCGCGCCGATGCCGATAGTCTGATACTGTTACTATCATCTGCTCGCCCACCGCTCAAGTTCAGCAGGACTGAGTAAGAGTTTCTTTTTAGGCAAAACACCATTTATCGATGAAATCTCGGAGTGATACTCCGAGATTTCATCGATAAATGCTTCCGCTCAACGATTTGCTAAGCAAAACCCAACATATCAAATGGCTTATTCCGCTGGCGATGCTTACCGCGGTGCTGTATGTACGTTGTGGCGATGCCAAGGCAAAAACCTTTGCGAGTCTAAAACCTGAGACAACCTATGTGGGGAGTCAGAGCTGCGAGCCTTGCCACAAAAAAATATTCAAAAACTACGGTGAAACCGGCATGGGCCGTTCACTCTACGCTCCTGATCCAAACAATATTATTGAAAAATTTGGTCCAGAGTCTGTAGTGTATGACAAGTTTGAGGACATGTATTATCAGCCTTTTTGGGAGGATGGAAAAATGTTCATTCGGGAGTTTCGTACAGCGGCAGGCGACACTATTTTTGAGCGAATAGAAGAAGTCAGCTTCGTCGTTGGCTCGGGTCATCAAACGCGCTCATACTTAATGGAGCGCAATGGTTATGTATATGAAATGCCCATCACCTGGTACGTGACCAAAGCCATTTGGGACCTGAGTCCTGGCTACGACAATGGGAACAACAGCAGGTTTTCGCGCGAAATAGGCGAAGAATGCCTTACCTGCCATACCGGCAATTTTGACCTTGCCGAAGGCAGCAAAAACCGCTACGATAATATCAACATGGGCATCGACTGCGAGCAGTGTCATGGCCCCGGATCAGCCCACGTAAAAGCAATCGAGGGCGGCCAGCTGATCGACGTTGGTATCGAAACGGACTACACGATTGTCAATCCGGCGAAGCTTCCTACCAATCTGCAATTTGATGTATGTCAGCAGTGTCACCTGCAGGGTGTGAATGCGCTCGCCGACCGCGCTTCGGTGCGAGACTTCCGTCCGGGCATGGCGCTTTCAGATGCATTTCACGTCTTTTTGGAACAACCCGAAAATCCAGACGCATTTGGAATCGCCTCGCATGCCGAGCGCCTTCAGGCGAGCGCCTGCTTTATCAACAGCGACGGAAAGCTCACCTGTACGACCTGCCATGATCCGCACAAAAGTATCGCCGTCACATCCGAAGAAGTCTATATCCGCCAGTGCGAGCAATGTCACGCTGATGCCATGATCCCAGATTGCGGGGAGCTTGACTCTGTGTTAGCGGTAGAAAATGGAAACTGTATTTCTTGCCACATGCCGGAGCGCGGCACACGCGATATTCCGCATGTCTTTTTTCATGATCATAAAATTCGGGTGGTAGGCGACGATAGCCTTCCCGTCCGCGCGATCAATGCGCTGGCCGACCGCCTGCGTTGCGCCACGGGAACCCCTGATGCCGATGCCGAAGGTCGCGCTTTACTGCGCTATTTCGAAGAGCACCGTAGTGATCCGGGGTATTTGCAATCTATTGATAGTTTGCTCGCACCAGAAAGTCGCTTTTATCGCGCGCGGATGGCCATGCGGCAGGGCAATCTTATTCAGGCACGTGCCTTGGTCGAGTCTGAACTCGCTACCAATGAGGACTGGCCTGATTTGCTTACGCTTCATGGCGAAATCCTGATGGCCCAGGGGGAATATGCGCAAGCATCGAAAGTATTTGATAAGGCCGTGCGTGTAGCGCCAGAGGCGAGCGAAGCTGCCTTTCAGGCGGCGGTTTCATTGTTGAAATCTCGCCCTGGAGAGGCTGCTGTGCTGCGCGAAGCGAGGCCGCGATTTGCCGAATTACTTCAAAAAAGGCCTTTTGACCATCGGGTTCATAACAACCTCGGTTTCATAGCACTCAATATGGGTGAGCTTGCCCAAGCTCAGTATCATTTGGATGAAGCCTTAAAATTGGAACCTGATTATGTAGAGGCATTGGAAACCAGTATTTGGTTGAATCTTCAACTGGGGCAGCAGTCAGATGCGCGTAGTTTATATGACCGTTTGGTCAAGCTTGCACCAGATCGCCCGGCGCTCAAGGTGCTGGGGAAGCGCTTGGGCGTGTAGAAAAACTAAGTGCCCATCTCCAATCACTATTCTGCAATTTCCAATCTGCAATCTGTTTATTCAGCAGCCAGTCTCTCCACATCTTTCGCCAAGGCAACAAACTCATCGACACTCAGTGTCTCTGCGCGACGCGACAGTAGTTCATCATGATGACTTTCCCAATTTACATTGAGGCTTTTGAGGGCATTGCGAAGTGTTTTGCGTCGTTGATTGAAGGCCGTTTTTACCACCTTTTTTAATAGCGCAAATTCAATGTCGGGTGCTGTTTCTTTACGTCGCATTCTAAAAACTGCGCTTTGCACTTTGGGCGGCGGGTCAAATGATCCCGGAGGCACATTGAAGCCAAGCGTCAAGTCGTAGTACGCGCCTATAAGTACACTGAGTATCCCAAACTGCTTGCTTCCTGGTGGTGAGCAAATGCGGTGAGCCACTTCCTTTTGCACCATAAATACACCTTCCTTTACATATTCACGCTGCTCCAAAAAAACGAACATGACAGGCGAGCTGATGTTGTAGGGCAGATTTGAAATGAAAAAGCTGTCTTTAGGAACCTGCTCAGGAATATTCCACTTCAGGATGTCAGTTTCGTGAATTGGGGGGCATTTTGTACCAAAGTAATGCTTCAAATATCGCACGGACTCGTCGTCGATTTCGACCAGTCTTAGCCCTGGATATTTTGGTACTAAGAAATCGGTAAGGACTCCCTTCCCTGGACCAATCTCGACGACAGTCGCCTCGGCTTCCGCCTCCAGCATCTTGACGATGCGTTCGGCAGCAGCTTTGTCCTTCAGGAAGTGTTGTCCGAGATGCTTCTTGGGTTTCACATTATGCATGGGAAGTTGTAGTTTCGTCCTTACGTTTCATTATTTCCGCACCATGAGTAATCAGCAAAGTAAGCCTATCCGCCTCGGAATCACCATGGGTGATGCCAATGGAATCGGACCAGAGCTCATCATAAAAGCGTTTCTGGAAGAGTATATTCAAAAACGCTGCATCGCCATTCTGTATGGCTCAGCCCGTGTACTCAATATACATCGCAAGGTACTAGACTTTCCCAAGCTACCCTATTCTGTTATCTCAAATGTGGATCAGGCCAGGCCGGGAAGACTCAATGTCATCGACTGTAGCCCTGAGGTGGATCGCATCGAAGTAGGTGTGCCTTCACGAGGTGGCGCACGTGTCGCGCTCGAAGCGCTCCAGGCCGCCATCGCCGATGCGCAGCATGGCTCACTCGATGCACTTGTGACACTGCCTGTCGACAAGGCAAGCCTCCAGCAACTTGTGGAAGACTTTACGGGTCATACCGAAATGCTGGGCAATGCCTTTGGCGCGCCAGACCCGCTTATGATGATGGTGTCGGAAGACATGCGCGTAGGCCTCGCTACCAATCACCTCTCGATTGCTAATGTGGCAAAGAATGTCTCAACCAAGAAAATCGTTCAAAAGCTCGAGCTTTTACATCGCAGCCTGCACAATGACTTTGGTATTTCTAAAGGTAAAATTGCAGTCCTGGGACTTAACCCACACGCTGGCGATCATGGCTTGCTAGGTAAAGAAGAAGCAGAGATCATCATCCCTGCAATCGAAGAGGCCAAGAACAAAGGCATCATGGCGGTAGGGCCTTTCCCTGCCGATGGATTTTTCGGTTCGTTGACCTACCGTAAGTTCGATGCAGTGCTTGCCATGTATCACGATCAGGGCCTTGTTCCATTCAAATTGATGTCTGGTTTTCACGGTGTCAACTTCACCGCTGGAATGCCGATTGTACGCACATCGCCGGATCATGGAGTCGCGTATGATATTGCAGGTGAAGGCAAAGCCCACGTGGCAAGTTTTCGCGAAGCAGTACACATCGCCCTGGACGTATTCAAGCGTCGTGAAGAAATAAAGCCATTGGTAGATACGGCACTCGGAAGTGTAAAGAATCCGATTCTTAAAGAACCAGAACTTCCAGAAGTGGTTACTTCTTCAGCCGAAACAGATTCTTGATCCGGTCCTCTTTGGCACGAAGGCCAAGGCTAGACTGAATGCCGGAAAGAAAAGATTTTGCCCAAAAACGAAAAACAGAACGCCGTAGATCGCGCCTGTAACAAATACGACCCACGCGTAGGAAACGAGAGCCTGGGTTGTATTTTCTAAGGACAAAAGAGTTCGCCATAAAAGACTCAAAACCCTTGAAGGTTTCTTTCTTTTTGCTCAGCACTTTAACCCGCAAATCTTCATAATAGAACTTCATTCGACCAGATGCGCCATACATATTCGCATCAATACTGAAGGCCAGCTTTTCAGCAGAGCCATCCCGAATAGAAACAAATCCCGCAGGTTCCAGCATCGGATTGAATACACGTAGATCTGGAGCAGTAGCCATCAGTCCTGTTATCGTATATTCGTCTGTTTCGCTTTCATTATCAAAACGAAAACGCAACTCCAGATCAACACTATCCATCACTCTACAACGTCCATCAAAGCGTGTTTCGGGGTGATTTGGAAGGAAAATGCTGTCATTGCTGAAGGTGTTGCTCGTAAGCGAGATGTCATCAAAAGAGAGAATCCCCGGCCTGTCTGAGCCGTCTTCATGAAGCTGGTAGCGAATGCGGGCATTGTTGATGTAGGTCGAATCCACCGTGAGTGGGAAAGGTACATTGCGCAGCAATTCCTGCATACTCGCCTGTTTGGGCGGGAAAGAATCAGGAAGCTGGGCGTTTCTGAAAAGCTCTAGCGAAGGCGACAAAATTTGGATTTGTCCAAGGTGAACGGCCTGACGAGTGAGAAGTGCTTCTGTGTCAAAATCGATCACACGCAAGCGTGGAATATGCAAGTTCGCCCGGTCGAGGGCGTAGCCTTTTGATTGAGCAAATTCATAAAGGCCGAGCCTTGGCTCCAGGAATATTCCTTCAAGGTCGATGCGGCCTTTTTCAGAATTGAAATTAGATTTAGCCAGACGAATATTATAAAGGCTATCGGGCAAAATAAGGGAGATACCTCCGGTTTGTGCGTCGAAATTCTTGGCGTAGAAATATCGATTTACGCGCGAATATCGATCCACGAGGAGATCGTGTAGATTGAGGTTTACCGCCTGCGCATTCCAACGCATGCCTTTGGCGGGACTTGCAGCGAGGCTCGCCTGTTCGACGCTTAGTTGCTTACATTGCAAGGTGTCCAACCAGATATTGATAAGTGGGAAAAGCCCTTTTCCTTGCACATACGCCTGAATATCGCTTCGCTTTATTTCGGTTGTTCCGTCTCCTCCCAAGCGGATGGATGGTTCCACAATGCGAATCGCATCAAGCGCGGCTTTGCGTTTTTTTACGATCTCCTGAATGTCCACACCTTCCAGCACCAATCGTGGCACAAAAGCCTCAAAGGCCGAAGCCTTGTCTTCATCATAAGGCTGAACAAAAATGCTGTCCAGCAATACAACCCGGCCACTTTGCTGCACGCCGATGTGGCCCAGGCGTACTTTTACACTACTATCAGCAGAAACAAACTGCGCATCGTCGATTTGAAAAGCGAGTGAAATATCATCTGAAAGTAGCCTTGGTTTGGCTTGGTCCGCTGTAAGCGTAACTCCCAAAACCTGTACTTCTATTTGTTGCACGCTCAGGGCCTCTTCGATGGATTGGCCTTGCTTTTGGAGCGTTATGCCACCATGTTCTACCTGAATTCCCTGCACACGCGCCATGTCGATCCAGGGAGGAAGCGCTAGTTGCTCACTCAGCGTCTCCCATTTTACCTGTGTAGTGTCATCGTTTTGCTGAAAGGTAAGCTGCGGTGCTATCAGGCGAATGACATCAAGGTCGAGTTTCCTTTTTTCGATGAGTTCAAAAATATTAAAACCACCAGCTTCAAGCACATCGATATATGCCCGCATTCCCTGACTATCCTGCTCGTGTATATGAGTGCCAATAGCCTGGATCAGGCCTTCATTGGAATTGAAATAGACGGAATCTGCCTTCGCATGAAAGCGACCATCGGGTGTGATTTCATCGATCTGCCTGAGCGTAAAGCTTACCGCATCGGCGAAGCGCCAGTCGTTTCCTTCCGGCGGCAAGATCGAGCTCACGAGCACATTTTCCAGCCCAAAGTCTAGCGAAGGAATGTGGAAGGTGTCGATGCCTCGAGTATAAGAGAATTCGGCATCTTCGATCTCAAAGGTGCGAAGCCCGATCGCGCGCAGACGGCGGGTAGCCCAGGCGTGCACATTTTGCGGTGAGATAGCCTTTGCTTTGGTATTTTGTTTTTGGGTGAAATGGGCCGTCGGTTTGGCGATATGCACGCGGTCCACTTCCAGTTGTCCATCCCGAATCAATGAAAGCGCATTGAGGCCATACAGGACTATAGATGGAGCGACGAGGCTTAGGTTGTCTGCCGCCGTACTCGTCGCGAGCGGATGCAGCATGAGCGAATCCACAATGATCGCAGAATCTGCCGTCGATACCTGAATTCCTTGTAGCTGAACCTGATGGCTACTGTCTGGCAAGGTGAAGCTGTAGGTGTCGGCATTGAGGGCCAGCTTTACATCTTCCGCATTGAATGGGCGCGCATCTTCTTTATTTTGATTTGGAGCCAATTTGAAATCACGAATCCAAAGGCCTACATCTTTAGCGGTAAAAGGCGCCTTATTTCCTTCTTCTAATTTTACGCTGACAGTGCCTCCTTCCAGTTCCAGGTCTTTTATCTCCAGCGAGTTAAGCTTGCCTGAAATGAGTGAGTACAGATCTCGATCTGCGAGGTCGGCGATGTTTGCCGCTTCAATTCCAGGCGCGCGCCGTACGGCGACGGCTGGCTCCGCAATGTGGATTTTTTGAACAGCAATTTTGCGATCAAACCATGCCTCATTGGCATCAAGACCTTCGATCATCAGTGAAGGTACTTCGATGTCATATGCTGCGCGAGGATGCTGGGGACGGAGTTTGATGCTGTCTGTTTGGAAAAAGCGACTCAAAGTAGAAAGCCAAACACTTTTGCCCGACAACTCATAATCATCACCTATCATCAGGTAGTAGGCGTCCGCTTCAAGGCGTATGTCCTCCGAATGCAGAATTTTTTGATTACTGGTGGCGTTTAGTGCAAAATCTTTCAAGGCGATATCAAGCCCTTCTACCTGCCTCAGGCGCTGATTTGAATGACTATACTGAACAAACCGGGCATCCTGAATGGCGATTTCTTCAGCTTTTAGGCTTTTTACAAAAGGCTCAATTTTAGGATAAAGTGCGTCAAGAAAATCGCGGGAAAGCTCCCTCGAAAATGGTTTCTCCTCTGCTTGTCCTACGAGCCTTATATCGGGCGTTCCTATTTCGATGCGTTCGAGGTGGAGTTTTTTTGTCTGAAAAAAGTCCTGTAACTGAAGGCCATCAAAGGATAAGCGCGGGACTGCCACCGAGGCCTGGAGTGTTGTACTGTCGTAGCGTAGTGGCTTTAAATTCAGGTTTTGGGCAATAAGACTTTCGTCGGTGGAGGAAAACGTCAAGCTGCCAAGGGTAACCTGATGCAGGCTGTCGGGAAGTGGCCAGTTGAGATCTTCAAGGCTAGCTCCGACTTCGAGTCGTTCATATCGCCAGCTGCTATCGGCGATGTGAAGGCCATCGAGTACCAGACTCAGGTCGCGTATAGCAAGTGCTTCTTTTCTGCCTCGCAAGGTAAACGTGCCGCCTTCGATTGCGAGTTCATCAACGTCGATTTGCTGAGAAAATAAGTCTGCTATATTACTTTCTGATTTTGTCTTATTGAACCTGCCGCCTGCCCAAACATTAGGTTGAAATAGACGAACATGCTCAAGTGAAAGTGGCTGTTTTTTCCAAATTTGATCAAAAGGCAAGGTGATCTGAACCAGCGGAATATCAGCTTCGACACGGAAGTCATTTGTCTTGGAAGAATCTGCGCGCACGCGCACGTCACGAATCAGCAAGCTGTTTGTCAGAAGATTGATTCGCGCAGCGTCGACTTCGACGCTATATACGCCATCGGTTTTTTCGTGGATTTGATCACTGAGGCGCTCTGCTAAAATAGGCCCAAGCCAATAGCTCACAAAGCAGTATCCACCTACCAGTAAGGCCAGTATAACGAGTGCGATACTTCCCCTTCGCCACATGCGTTTCCGGCGATTGCCACCCGACGGAACAGGGGAATCACTAGCGGAAGTTGGAGAATCTGGCTGGGCGTGTGGCGGCCTCATGTAAACAAATATAGACTTTACGTAAATATCAAACGCAATTCTCCGCTTAATCCGTGTGGATTAGCGATTACAAATTGAAGAAGGAAAGTAAGAATAGGTTGTTATTCCTTTGATACTTGATCCTTGCTGCTCGATACTCACGTATCTTGCACGATGTTTTTCCAAAATGTAGCGCCGTCTGCGTTAACTAAACGCATGTCTGACGCTCATGGCGCCTATCGTGGCAAACCCGATGCTCTGCATAACGAGAAATGGCAAGACTGCCATGTCGTCAAAATGAATGCAGAAGTATATTCCAAGCCCAAAATATGCCGCCATCAACAACTCGGCAAATACGCTTGGTTTGATCTTGCGATTCTTGTATGTCACATGTTGCCAGCGATCGGCTTTGTTTACAATATTGAATTTGGGTGTGCGTATAAAAGGCGTTTTTTTACCTGAAAATCCCTGTAAAACGGCAATGGTATTGTGCAAGGACATTCCCATCGAAAGAGAAAGAAAAGGGAGGTAATGCAAGCCCCATCTCCGTAGCGAGGCAAACAGGTTTTTTTCTCGGTGGAGCATGGTCACCAAGTAGAAAATCCCCAAGCTGAAAAAACTGGCAATGAGGAACATTACAGGAACCAATAAAAAGCCAATTTTTCCATCAAAAACAGCATGCTTCAAATAAATAAGTGGAACCGATGATGCTCCCAGTAAAAGCACGACTACAAATACCGAGCTGCTCAGTAAGTGAAGCGTTCCGTGGACCTTGTGCATAAACGAAAGCTCTGAGCGCCATAACTGCCCCAGCATTTTGCGTGCGACTTCGGCACCGCCTTTCATCCAGCGATATTGCTGACTCTTGATCGCTCCCATTTCAGCGGGAAGCTCAGCAGGTGCTCCGAGTGCGTCGATGTAGCGAAAGCGCCATCCTTTTATTTGTGCACGATAACTAAGGTCAAGGTCCTCTGTAAGCGTATCGGCTTGCCAGTTGCCTGCGTCTCTGATGGTTTCTTTACGCCAAATGCCTGCCGTTCCATTGAAGTTGATGCACATGCCTCCTGAATTTCTGCCTAGTTGCTCCACGGTAAAGTGCGCATCGAGGTGGAAGGCCTGCATCTCTGTAAACATCGAATACGACCGGTTGATATGCTCCCAGCGTGCTTGGACGACTCCAACATCGGGTGCTGTGAATTGCGCCATTGCGGTGCGAAGGTGCTCAGGGCGTGGAAGAAAATCTGCGTCGAAGATGGCGACAAAATCGCCTTTGGCGAAGTCTAAGCCATAGGCTAGCGCGCCAGCTTTGAAACCGGTGCGTTCTGGACGACGAACATGCTCCACCAGGTATCCCTGAGCCGTTAGCTCGGCAACCTTCGCTGCGGCTATTTCCAGCGTTTCATCATTTGAATCGTCGAGGAGCTGAATCTCAAATTTATCCTTTGGGTAATCCTGCGCTGCGCAGGCATCGAGCAGTCGCTCCACCACATAGCGCTCATTATAGATAGGCAACTGTATGGTGACAAAAGGAACATCATTGCCTTCCAGGGCTTTTTCCGGAAGATGATGTTTCCTGTTTTTTATAAAAAGATATACCAAATGTGCCTGTCCCAAACTGTACACGACAATGCATGTAAGCGAGAGCAGATAGATCGCAAATACAATAACTTCGAAAATAGAAAGCAGCATGAGCCGGTAAAAATTTACGCGAATAAGGCCGGCAGGGCGTGGGTGCGCAAAAGTACGTGTAATTTCTAGATTTTGAAGGTCGGCAAGAAGACGAGCCTCCTACTTCCGTTTTTTTCTAAAAAACTCCTGCATCAGTGCTACACACTCTTCTTCAAGAATTCCGGTAGTGATCAGCGTTTTGGGATGGATAATGCCGTTTCCAAGTCGACTGAAGCCAGTCTTAGGCTCCGGCGCACCTACAATTATGCGACTCACCTGCGCCCAGCGTGAGGCTCCGGCGCACATCACACATGGTTCCACCGTGACATAAAGCTCGCACTCTGGAAGATATTTACTCCCCATAAAATTGCATGCTGCTGTGATTGCAATCATTTCGGCATGAGCCGTGGGGTCCTGCAAGCGCTCTGTTTGGTTATGGCCTTTGCCTATAATTTGGCCTCCGCAAGCAACCACTGCCCCGATGGGCACTTCGTCATCTTCAAATGCGCGCGCTGCTTCTCGCAATGCTGCCCGCATATAATAGTCATCAGTAAGCATGTTGCGAAGCTAGTGACGAAGGAGCGAATTCTGTAATCTTTGAGCATTATTACAGCGTTTTTGTTTTTCAAAAAGAGAATGATGCATTTGACAATTAGATATTCCCTAGTTTTAGTTCATGGAAAAACTCAATCCTGGACTCGACGCAAAGTCCTTTCGCCAGCAAGCGCATCAGTTTGTAGACTGGATGGCTGATTATCTGGAAAATGTAGATCAATATCCTGTGAAGTCACAGGTTGCTCCGCGCGATATATTTGACCAAATACCTGAACACGCTCCCAATGAAGCCGAATCAATGGAGGCAATTTTTAAGGATTTTGAGTCGATCATCATGCCTGGAATTACGCACTGGCAGAGCCCTGGCTTTTTCGCTTATTTTCCTGCCAATAGTAGCTATCCGTCTGTGCTGGCGGAGATGCTTACTGCGACGCTGGGTGCGCAATGTATGAGTTGGGACACTTCGCCTGCTGCGGCGGAATTGGAGGAGCGTATGATGGATTGGCTGAAAGCGGCTTGCGGTTTTCCTACATCTTGGACCGGCGTTATCCAGGATACCGCTTCTACTGCGACACTTGCTGCTATCCTCAGCGCACGCGAGCGCGCCTCATCGTGGAATATCAACCTGGAAGGCCTTCAGGCTTCGCCTCGCTATCGCATTTATGCCTCGGCAGAGACGCATTCATCGATTGAAAAAGCGATTAAAATTGCGGGCCTCGGTGCTACCAATTTTGTAAAAGTGCCCGTCAATGATCGCTTCGAATTGGATGTGGAAGCCTTGGCAAATTTGGTACAAAAAGATAGAGAAGCTGGATACACGCCGCTCTGTGTCGTCGCGACACTTGGAACGACCGGCGTCACTGCGATGGATCCGGTTGAGGCGATGGCGGAGTTTTGTGAAAAAGAAAAACTGTGGCTCCATATCGATGCGGCCTACGCCGGAACGGCGTTGGCTTTGCCTGAGTATCAGCACCTCGTCAGTGGAATCGAAAAGGCTGACAGCCTTGTATTCAATCCACATAAGTGGATGTTCACCAACTTTGATTGCACGGCCTACTTTGTAAAGGACGCAGCGACGCTTGTTCGCACCTTTGAAATTTTGCCAGAATACCTCAAAACAAAAGCACGTGGCGTCAACCATTATCGTGATTGGGGAATCCCATTAGGGCGACGATTCAGAGCGCTGAAGTTGTGGTTTGTCCTGCGGAGTTATGGCTTGGATGGACTGAGGGCACGCTTGCGTGACCACATCAGTTATGCCACATGGCTCGAAGGACAAGTCGTCGCCGATGATCGTTTTGAGATGTTGGCTCCACGTACCTTGACCTTGGTCTGTTTTCGTTATTTTGAGCCTAATAAAACAGAAGATGAACTAGACGAAATGAACGCGACGCTTTTAGAACAACTCAATGCATCTGGAAAGCTTTATCTCACCCACACCAAAGTAAAAGGGAAGTATTGTTTGCGCGTCGTCACTTCAGGAGTACATATGCAACTTAGCCATATTGAAAGCGCTTGGAAGTCGATCACTTCACATCTATAATAACACATGAGCCGAAATCAGGTAATCACCACATGTCCCAATTGCAGTAGTTCGCAACTTCGCTATGACGAGCAGTTTGGGAAGATCGTCTGTGAATTTTGTGAAACGACGATTTCGCTGCCGCCTGTCGAAGGCGCCATCGTAGAACATCCACTTCAGGAAGGGCTGACGATGGCGGATTTTTACGTAAAAGTCGAGACAAAAGAGAAGGTTTTTCACTGTGGGAACTGCGGTTCGGAGCGTATGCTGCCTGAGGATCAGGTGACGCTTACCTGTCCCTTTTGTGCATCTGAGTCTGTAAATGAAAGTGCTACTGAAACGCGATATATTCAGCCGGATGGTATTGGACCATTTGTCATATCGAAAGAAGATGCCTACACTCGCTTTAAAACCTGGCTGGGCAAGGGCTGGTTTGTGCCGGATAATTTGAAAAAGCTGGCTTCATTAGAAAAACTGGAAGGCATCTATTTGCCCTTTTGGACCTTTGATGCAAAAACGGCTTCGGACTGGTCTGCTGATATAGGACGCTATTATTATGAAACGCAGTACTATCGCGACGCGAACGGCAACCAGCAATCACGTCAAGTACAGAAAGTGAGGTGGCGATCAGGAAGTGGAAGCCACCAGTGGTTTTTCGATGATGAATTGGTGATCGCTTCGAAAGGTGTGACTCAAAGTAGCGCCACAGGGGTTATGCCTTTTGATTTGGAGGCTGTTGTGCCTTTTGCTCCCCATTATATGCTAGGCTGGGAAGCAGAGCTATATAACCTGGATCTCAAGGAAAGCTTTCGGGTAGCTGACGGCATTATGGACACGAAAATAAAGCAGATGATCGTCCGCGACCTGCCTGGTGATACCTATCGTTTTCTCAAAATCCGCACCCAGAAGACCGGCCATAAGTATAAGCACCTTCTATTGCCTTGCTGGGTGGCTGCATATCAGTATAAAGAGAAGCCTTATCAGTTTTTGATAAACGGGCAGACAGGTAAGGTTTCAGGTAAGAAACCGCTTTCCCCAACCAAGATTGCATTGACAGTTTTACTCGTTGCAGTCATTGCCCTTGTTGTGTTTCTGGCGGTGGAATTTGGAGAAGAAGCGGGTTATTTTTAGAAATTCGAAATATATGTAACGAGAAGATTAAATTTTCAAAAAAGGGAATAAAAAGGCCCGACATATGAAAGTTTTTTTATACATTGCTGTAAGCATATAAGCATCGAGATACTCATTTACGTTTCTATCAACCTATAATCTCTTAATTCCTTATTGTTTATGTTTAATTATCTACAGCACGCCAAGGCGGGCATGGTAACTATTGCCTTGTTTTTCGCCGCACTATGTATGACTCAGGAGCTTTCGGGCCAGAAAATCCTTGAGCTAATCGACCAAGACAACGTTGTGTACAAAGATGTGCAACGTGAAGCCAAAAACTATTTTGATGTAGCAGGCCGGGGAAAAGGAACCGGTTACAAAATCTACAAACGCTGGGAGTGGCGCAACTCCTATCGTGTGATGGAAGATGGCCGCGTAGCCAGTGAGGCACGCCAGGCTAAGATTCTCAGAAATTCACGTACGAAGGCTAAAAACGGCGTTTCTGATTGGGAACAACTCGGGCCTACTTCGTGGACCAATGGTAGCCGAGGATACAATCCTGGGGTTGGCCGTATCACCGCAGTTGCGGTAAATCCCTCTAACCAAAATTTGATCTATGTGGGTTCGCCTACCGGCGGCCTCTGGAAGACCACCAATAGTGGCTCTACCTGGACACCACTGGGGGATGACTTTGACAATATGGACATCTGGGCCATTGCTTTCCACCCTACTAACAGCAACATTGTGTTCTATGGAAATGCAATCGGAGAAGTATGGAAAACTACAAATGGCGGCTCCACTTTTACGCTCGTAGGTCGTCCGGGGACGAGTCGGGTAACCACCATTCTCTTTCACCCTACCAATGCCAATATCATCCATGTAGCTCAGCGCTATGCAGGGCTATTTCGCACGACTGACGGGGGAAGCACCTGGACGGAAGTCGTTACAGCAGGCATGGAAGACGTCGTGTACAAACCCGGCAGCACCTCTACGATGTACACCTGTGGTGGCACCTTTTGGAAGAGTACGGACGGTGGAGCAAATTGGTCTCAGATCACAAATGGATTCCAGTCTACTTCACGAATGAAGCTTGCAGTATCACCAGCCAATGCGAATTATGTATATGTGCTACAATCGCAAGGTAGTGGCTTCGGTTATCTCTACCGTTCGACGAATAGTGGAACAAGTTTTACGACACAGTCTGACGCCTCAGATGGCAACTTTATCGGTAGCCAGGCTTCGCGCGATATGGCTATTGCAGTAAATACAAGTAATGTTAACCAGGTGCATATTGGAGGCCTGGATATGTATGTGTCTAATAATGGCGGAACCTCATTTACACAGGAGTGCGACTGGTACTATCCGAGCACAGCACCAGGCGGTAGCACCAGTTCCAATGACTGGAGCTATGTACACGCTGACATTGAAGTTATGCAGTACATCAATGGAAATATTTATGTCGGTTCTGATGGTGGTATTTGGAAAAGCACCAATGACGGTGACGATTTTAGCGATCTTTCCTTTGGCTTGGCAGTCACACAGTTTTACCGCATCCATAGTTCACAGACAGACCCATATAGGGTGATCGGTGGCACGCAGGATAACGGAACGTTTGCTAGTAGTAACGCTGCTTTCGACTGGTTGAATATTCGCGGTGCGGACGGAATGGACTGCGCAGTTAATCCTTCCAATGCGAATATCATGTGGGGTTGCATTCAGTATGGTAGCATGTTCAAAACTACCAATGGTGGAGCAAGTACTAGTAGTCTGGTCACGCCTCCTGAGAACGGGAGTGGAAACTGGGTGACTCCGATTGCGGTGGATCCTAATAATGGAAACCGCCTCTATGCGGGTTATGTCGACTTGTATCGTCATGACAATGCCGCTACCAGCGGCAGCTGGGTGAATGTTTCCCAAAACGTAAGCTGGAGCGGAAAGCTTCGCGGTATCGAAACCTGTCCAAGCAATAGTGATGCGATCTATGTATTCGTTTCTAACACGGTGTATAAGTCAACAAACATTACCTCTGCAAGCCCAACCTGGTCAACATACACGGGCTTCACCGGATCTATCAACGATGTCGCAGTCGACCCTTATGATCACAACCGCCTAATTGTATGTACCTCTTCAGGTAGATTGTATTTGAGTACAGATGGATTGGCTACAAAATCTGAAATTCAGTCAGGCTTACCGAGTAGTCCTTTTATTTCCTGTGTACTTGACCGTTCTTCAAATGGTGGTATGTATGTGGCAATTGATGGCGGGGTTTATTTTAAAAATAGCACCTTGACAAACTGGGTGACCTTTAATGTGAATTTGCCTAAAGTTGATATTGATGAAATAGAGCTTTATTACGGAAATGGCGGTACCAAAAAAGTTCGTGTTGGAACCTATGGTCGCGGCCTCTGGCAGTCTCAGATGTATGACGAAGCCGACGGCGCAGCTTGTGCAGATGCTGGAAATCGCACGGTTAGCGGCATCACGGGCAGCTCTGCTACACTTAATTGGTCTGCTGCGACAGGCGCTACCAACTATGACCTTCGCTATCGAATAAGCGGCTCGCCCGTTTGGATCGACATCAGTAATGTAACCGGAACCAGTAGAACCCTTACTGGTTTAACATCAAGTACAACGTACAACTGGCAAATCCGCACCAGCTGCGGCGCTACCAATACTGCCTATGTGAACGGACCTAATTTCACTACTCCGACCATCGTAACAGGTTGCTCAGGTACGATCAGCAGCTATCCGTATACCAACAATTTTGAAAGTAGTCTCGGCTGGAGTAATACTACTTCGGGTGACGATTTCGACTGGACAAGACAGACTGGCGGAACCACTTCAAGTGGCACTGGTCCTACAGGCGCAGCTCAAGGAACATGGTATGCCTATATGGAGGTTTCTGCACCGAATTACCCGACCAAGTCAGCAATCCTCAACGCTCCTTGTTTCAACCTTACTTCTATATCAAATCCTACAATTAGCTTCCAGTATCATATGCTGGGTAGCAATACCGGAACGCTACTGCTTGAGGCTAGCACCAACGGAAGTGCATGGTCTCCTGTGTGGTCACGTTCAGGTACACAAGGAAGTAACTGGTTATCGAGTACAGTAAGCCTGAATACCTATACCAATGCGACACAACTTCGCCTACGCTTCCGTGGCACGAGTGGTAGCAGTTATCAAGGCGATATGTGTGTGGATGATATTATGGTGTCAGGCTCTGTGCCATGTAATGCTCCCGGAAGCCGGACCATAAGCAATATCACCAGTAATTCAGCACGATTTAATTGGGCTGCAGTACTTGGGGCCAGTAACTATGATATTCAGTATCGTGTAAATGGGACTTCGACATGGTCTAATATTACCAATGCCACAGGTACGAATTACACCATATTAGGCCTTACAGCAAATACTACTTATAACTGGCGGATACGCACGAGCTGTGGTACCACTAATTCTGGATATCTCAGTGGGTCAAACTTCACGACGAGTGCAGGTTCGGGCTGTGGCCTTACGGTAGTCGGCTATCCGTATACCCACAACTTCGACGGGCAGACGCTTTGCGGCAACACTGTTTACGCATGTGTAGCTAACGGCACCTGTAGCCTCAACGGAGGCTGGACCAATGTCGCTGGTGACGATGGCGACTGGAGCGTCGACGATGCCAATAGCCCTTCTGGAAATACAGGGCCTACTTCCGACCATACGTCTGGAAGCGGGAAGTATCTTTTCACAGAAGCATCCAGTTGCTACAGTAAGAGCCTTCAGGTAACGAGCCCTTGCTTCAACCTAAGTGGGATGAGCACCTCAACTTTGAGTTTTTGGTATCATATGTGGGGCGCAGGTACGGGTTCACTTTCAGTGCAGGTAAGCACAAACGGTGGCATATCCTGGTCTGGCAATGTCTGGAGCCTGAGTGGCGACCAGGGTAATAGCTGGCAGCAAGCCAGTGTGAATCTAGATGTCTACACCGGCCAGACGATTCGCATTCGCTTTACAGGAGTAACCGGTACGGCTTATACAAGTGATATCGCCCTAGATGATGTCCGCATGGAAGCGAGTGCCGATTGTCCTGCACTGAACTTCAATACCAATGCGCCTATTACCTATGGAGGTACTCAGGATCAGGGCTTGGTTACAGTACAGGATGCTGGTGCCACACTCTATCTGCGAAACAATGCATGGAAAGCGATCAACTACAATTACACCGTCACTAGCAACACGATGATTGAGTTTGATTTCCGCTCTACGATCGAGGGTGAAATCCACGGTATTGGTTTTGATAACGATAACAGTATCAGTAGCAACCGGACTTTCAAGGTTCACGGCACGCAGGGTTGGGGTTATACAAACTATGATAACTACAGCCCTACTGCATGGAAGACGTACACGATTCCAGTGGGAACGTTTTATACTGGTGTGTTTAATAGGCTGACTTTTACGTGCGATCACGATGGTGGCGCAAAGAATGGAAATGCCTATTTCCGCAATGTAAAAGTGTTTGAAGGAAGTTGTGGTCCTGCTGCTCCATCGGGAAGCTCGGAGGTCGTCACGCCTGTATTGGGACTGGAAGAAGAACTCGGCGAGAATATAGCAGTGTATCCTAATCCGTTCAATGAGGAACTCTACATTGATGTTTCGAAGGCATTTCTTGAGAAAAAAGGGAAAGTAATTCTCTATGATATGGTAGGTAAAAAAGTCTATGAAAAACCATTTGACAACATTACCGCTCAACTGAAAATTACACCTGAAGTCCCTGCGGGAACATATCTGATTCGTCTTGAAGCAGATGGGCAGAGCGCGGGCGTCAAGGTGGTTAAAACAAACTAGACCTTGCGTTAAGTATTTTTTTCTTTTGCGAAAGCCACACTGGATTTTTCAGTGTGGCTTTCGCTATTTTGCACTACTAATCAATCATTCTACACGTTTATATACGATCCGAACAGTGTGCAGTGACAGCGCTTATCCTTTACGTCCTAATATCGTAAGCTTGAATTACAAAATCGTACCTGGAAGATTATTTTTCGGGCACCTTTTAAACTGAAAAGCCATGAAAAAAATACTCATTATTACCTTAGCCTTCCTTATTGGGGCCGTTGCTTTAGCACAGGGAACGACTACTCCGCCCGATACTACCGAATCCAAAATGCGGGTCTACACCGTGAATGGTGAGCAGGTAGGTGTGGTGGACATGAAGCCGGTAAAGATTAAGCGTAAAAAGTCAAAAGAGCGCAAGGCCCGAAAAGCCGCCGCCCGCCTCAAGCGCTACACACGTGTTCGCTGGCATGTGCACAAGGTATATCCATATGCAGTTAAGCTAAGCGATGTTTTGCAACAAATCGATAGTGAGCTAGCGACCTTGCCGGATACTGTGAAGCGTCGCAAGTACCTCAAGGCAAAGAAGCAGCAGCTATTTGAAGATTATGAAGACCGTCTTCGTAAAATGAGTAAAAACCAGGGCAAAATCCTCGTCAAGCTCATTTATCGCGAAACTGGCCAAACCCTTTTCCACCTTATCAAAGAAGTAAAAAGCGGCATAACAGCATCTTTCTGGCAATCACTCGGTACGATGTACGGGATCAATATCAATAAGAAATATGATCCGGAAGAAGAGGAAAACTGGATGATAGAGAAGTGTGTAAAGGAGCTTGAGGATGGCGGTTATAATATGGTGTATAAAAAATATAACTATCGCCTCTAGTGGAATCACCAGATTTGAAAAAGCGTCCAGCTCGATACATCGAGCTGGACGCTTTTTTTATGTAAAATAGGTGTCCAGTTACTTGATCACGGCCTTAATCTCCTCTGCAAATTGCTTTTGAAGCGCTTGCTTGCGTTCTGGAGACGGGCTGAGTTCAATGGCTTTCAGCGCGCCATATCCAGTGTCTTCTTCTTGGCTCCAAGCTTGAAAGTAGCGGGCATAGTTGTACCAAATTTCTGCATTGCGATTGTTTAGGTCGAGTGCATCTGCAATGAGCGCTTGCCCTTCATCCAGCTTGTTTTGAGAAAAATATACCGATGCTAATTCCAGAACGGCATCCTGATACAGACTCTGATCGGCCACCAGGGTTTCGAGCATGGCTTGCCCAGTGGCTGTGTCGCCCTGAGCGACAGTAAGCTTAGCTCGTAACAGACGTGAAACCTTTCCTGGGTTCTTGATGGAGTCGAGCTGTGCGGCGGCGGCGTCCAGGTTCTTGTTTTTAAGATAAGCCATCGCCAGCGATTCGCGTAGTGGGCGCGAATCTGGAAACTCATTCAATCCATACTGCGCATTCTCGATTCCGGCAGGATCGTCGTAACGATTGTAAATATTTGCCATCTCAATATACGGCGCCGCAAGGCTCGAATCGAGCGTAATCGCCCTGCGGAAATTCTCCAAAGCAGGAATATATTGCCTTACGCTATCGGCATATTGGCCGGCCTTGATCCAGTCAAAAGCTTTGAGCTTAGAAGGATCATATTCGGTCGCTGCAAAGACAGGTTCGCCCTGCGATAGCAGTAGGAGAGACAACTCCTTGGAGGCTTGCTGCCAAAGCTCAGGATGATAAACCCGCATCAAGCTCAGGTGACGCTGCGCGCTATCAGCCAGACCAAGGTCAAGCTCCAAAAACGCACGATACAAACCTGCTTGCACATTCCCCGCCTGATAAGCGTCTTCAAAGTATGGTAGCGCCATTTCGGGTACGCCTTCACGAAGGTATGCGAGCGCTGTAAGTTGCGTCGTACGGCCGTTATCTTGCTTAGAAAATTGACTTCGGGCATAATCCAGGCGACTAATTGCCTCTTCATACTTTCCTTGTTCGAATCGAAGCCAACTATCTAGTATATAGGTGTTTACGCCGGGATAGCTATCGGCCAATTTTCGGGCCTGAGCTGCGAGCTCGAGTTCGTTGCCCTCACTAAGGGCGAGTTTGCTTAGGAGGTAATTGTATTGCCATTCTAGACTACCGAGTGAGTCAGGGATAATCGTAGATTTTGTAATGGGCTTTTGGTGCCTGAGCGCAAAAGCAATATTATTTACACGGGCAACGGGAGCAATGTCGGTAGTTTGAAGTGACGCTTCATAAAACTCCTGGGCAGTTTCAGTATAGCCTTCATTATCATACAAAAGCCCCAGATTTGCACAGACTGCAGAAAGGTTTCCGTCTAGCAACAAGGCTTTTTTACCCCAAACAATAACAGAGTCAGGTAGCGAGTCTCCCATGAAGCTCGCGGAAAGATTTGCAGCGACATATGCGTCAGGCGTAATCTCATATTGCTGACGTAGTACGCTACGTGCCCGGTCTTGTCTGTTTGTGAGGCTCCAAAGGTTGCTCTTGGCAAGTCCGGCCAGCGGGAAGCGAGGGATTTTGTTAAAAGCTTCAAGTGCTTCCTGTGCATGATCATTATAGGACCCCGGAACAGCAGATGGAACCATGAGAATCGAGCCGAGGTTGTAGTGAGCTTTTGTGCTGTTGAGAACTTTATTAGATGCGTAACGGTAGCGATTAACAGCATTGTCGGTTTTGCCCTCTAGTACATTTTGGTCGGCAAGGCGAAGCTGGTAACTGTGAAGTGCCATATTGGAACCAGACCATACACCAAGAGACTCAACGATGATCCAACCTGCAAATGCCAGCATCCAAACAAACATGAAACGGACAACCGGCCCAAAAGGCATGAGGAAATAGATGTTGACGCGATTGTAAAGTAGCTGTCTGTGGTTGGTGATGATGTATGAAAACTGGCCAATTCCTACAAATAGAAAAGCGCCAGCGGCAAGTCGGTCGAAGCCATACATTCCACTCGTATCACCTAGCGCGCTTTGCAATGCTCCATGTGACAGGACGAATAATACTGCGGCAAGTAAGACGAGTGTGTACACGATATTTTCACCCAAAATCTTACGCACAAAATGGAAATGATTTTGAGCAAGAAAAGGCGTGGCTAAAGCAATAGGAATAAGGATGTATGCAGGTTTGATACTTCCCAGACCTTTCAACAAAAAAGAAAATTGCAGGTAGTCGTTCAGTAAAAACAATGCGCACAGCAGCCACACTATCATCAGCGTGAAAGTGAGTCCATACGAGAAGCGTGCAATCTTTTGACGGCGATTGGTTGCAGCAGCAATAATAACATTGATGGGGCCCATCGCAATGAAAAAAGTAGCAAAGCCTGCCCAGAAGATAAGACTGGGGTATGAATTAGCCGCGAGGGCATGCGCCCCTTGCCAGCCAAACTGATACATGACTGCGCCCCACAATAAGCCTATCATCACAACGATGCTCAGAAAGCGCACCCACAAGCTTGCTCGAATCCACCCAGCAGTAAATGCATAGGGCACCCCTAGAAAAAGGATCAAAACTCCTAGTTCCGCAGCATATCCCCAGGGCCCTTCGATGAGCATGAGGGTGGCTTTGGTCAGGTGAGTGTGGATAGCAAAAAGAAATAGTCCTCCAAAAATCCAATTGGACTTTACATAACTCATGGCTGTGAGAAAGGCTCCCCACATAAGGAGTTGAAGTAGCGTAAACAGCAATACCGGAGTTGCTTTGGGAAGCAAAGGGCCGCTCACGTATGAGGTTACACCTTCCCAGGCTTCCAGCTGGAGCGGATACTCCCTGTAATTTTCTGTAATCGTGGTTACTGGAACCTCCGTGGCGGTATAGGCAGTTGCCTCCTGCATATCCAGCGACCAGAAGGTCGGATTCTGATATGCAAACAGGAAAAAGCCTGCTGCAAATATGCAGGCGGCCATCAGAAAGACAAACAGACTGCGTTGCGCGGAGCTGTATTGTTTCCAGAAAAAATTAAGGGGTAGAAAAGGCGGGCGGGTTACATCCATCTGCCGTAATTAATGCAATTTTTGTGAAAGGTTACATTATCGAATGCGAGGAACTCGAAATGCATGGTTTGATGCGTCGGGAGCATGTTTGGTGACAAGCTCGTTACCGAGTGGAGGCTGGGCAGCATCTTCTTCCCAGCGATTTGTCCTATCATCGGTCATGTATACGAGAGGCGCTACGCCTTCCGTATCCACTTCCTGAAGCTTATCCACGAAATTTAGCATCTGCTGAAAATCCTCCCGCATGGATGCGCGCTCCTCCGGTGCGATATGTAATCGCGCCAGTCGAGCCATTTTATCAAGAAGTTCGTCAGTAATGTGCATTGTAAAACGACATTTTGATGCCTTATTTTTTAGAGGTCTTTAATTTCCACTTTTGATAAACCTGTATATCGAGCAATTTTCTCCAAAGATTCGCCATTTAGCTTCATTTCTTTTGCAATTTCAATCTTGCCCTCAATCTTGCCCTCAATCTTGCCTTCAAATCTAGAGGTGTCAACTACGTTCTTAATATCTCGATAATACTTCAAGCTTTCCTCATATGCTTCCCTCTCTTTAGGGCTGAATTTGGCAATTTCTGCTGCGTGGAAAAGCTTTGTGAAAATTCGATCTTGCAACTTCTCTGGACGATCTTGTAATTGGGAAAGATGAGTAAAAACATACATCCATTTGTCAAACTGGCTATTTAACTCCGCTTCTGTTTTTTTGAATTTTGGAAGCTCAATGTAGACGAATTTCAATTTGTCATAAAAAACTTCACATCGTTGATTTTTTAACTCGACGATATGTAGAAGGTCTTTTTCATTTTTATGATCATCAAAAATAAAATCTAAAATCCCCACAGAATACACCGGAGCAAGCTTGTAGTCCCATTGATTTTTTCTGCCTTGTTCTTGAATTGGAAAAGAGGCATAAAAAAGGCTTCTATCTTTAAAATAGTTCTGCTTAGCTTTCTGCATCTCAACGATGAACCGCTCTCCATTATCTCCAATACAATATAAATCGAAAATTGCTTTTCTATCTACCTCTGTTAAGCCTTGCTTTTCGCTTGACGCATATGATAAATCCTTGATCTTTCTATCAGGTAAAATCTGATTGAGAAAATCGATCAAGAGGATTTTATTAGGCTCTGTTCCAAAAAGTTTTTTGAAACCAAAGTCCGTTAATGGATTAATGTAGCGGTCTTTTAGGTCACTCATTTTAAAGCATATGAATTCTATCTGTAAAAATAGACTTTTTTTACTTGCGCACCAGCCCCCTCTACGGCGTTATTACCACCTTGCGTGTAGTTTTAAAGCTTTCTGATTCAAATACCGCGTAATAAGTTCCTGGAGCCAGTCTTGTGATTTTGACAAAACGCGTACGGCGTCCTGGATACACCCAGCCTTTTTCGGTAAGCACCACCTTGCCGTCATAAGTGCGAAGCTTCATTGTAACATATTCATCTAGCTCAAAATCAAAGGTGATTTCCAGGCTTTGTCCCAAACGTACCCTACTCCCATTTTCAAATAAAATCCTACCTGCTGCACTCAAGCCAGGCGTAACGACTGTAGTTTCGTTTTCGCCAGCCTCCAGTCCCATAGCCAGATCCTCGTCGGAGGGAAGCTCCTCTTCATCAAGGGCTTGACTAAGCAGAATGGCAAGCACTTCCGGGTCGATAGAGGCAGGAATGGGCGACACTTTATCAACCATAGGTAGAAACAAGAGGCTTAATTCGTTTTCAAGATCAAATGCATCAGAACGTAACTGGATAGGGCGCAGTGTGATGCCTGTGAGGTCAGGTTTTGTTGCGGGTATTTCAGGAATTTCGATAGGGTCAATTTTGGTGGCGACAAGAATAGAAGCGGGCTTGGTCGTCGAAATGCTCACATTGGGCACCATCACTGTCTCAATTGCAGGGATGACTTTGCGCAGCTCCTTTTCCTCTTCTGCCCACTGGGCCTCGATCTTGGCGAGCAGCGCATCTACGTCGATGTATGTCGTAGTGTCGCTAGGAATGACGCCCGGAGGCGAGCCAAAGGTTTCGCCTTTGTCCATGGAGATCATTTTACGCAGTGCCTTTTCTCCGGTGTTGAATGTTGCGATATAAGGCTTAAATGGATTTCCTTTTTTATCAGTAACGCCACTTGATATTTCGAATGTGTATCCTGTTTTGGGTAACAAAAGGCCAAAAGGCTCCAGTGTGATATTGCGTAGATCTTCGCGGTAAATCACAAATGCGGGCACAGCCTGCTCAGGTCGCCCGATAGGATAGAGTTTTACATGTTGCGTACTCACACTTGCGGAGTCCAGTGGGCCGCCACTGACCAGTACTGAAATGAATGCATTCCGAATGATCTCGTTGGCGCCACCGCGGGGGAAGGAGCCACGAGCCTCGGGCCCTTCTTGTGCAGACAAAAGTCCTGGGAGGAAGCATAGGAGAAGCATAGCGCCAATGGGCGCATACGCCGAAAGTATAAAGGAAGACCAGGTGGACTTTTTCATGATTGTTTAATACGCTTTCTTTCAGACGGATATTTTTGCAAAAGTAATAGAGTGCTTCACAAAGTCCGACACAAGTCCTATTTTTGGAATATGCACATAGGTCTATTTTTTGGTTCATTTAACCCTGTCCACGTCGGGCACCTGATCATCGCTGAGGCAGCGCTCAATCATACGGATATTGATCGTTGTTGGATGATCGTATCGCCACAGAATCCTTTCAAGAAAAAAGCGAACCTTCTTTCCGAGTATAACCGTCTCCGGATGGCTGAGCTTGGAATCGGCGACAGCGTCCGCATGAAAGCTTCGAATATTGAATTTCGTCTACCGAAACCTTCCTATACGATTGATACGCTTACATATTTAAGAGAAAAATATCCGAACCACACTTTTTCACTTATCATGGGACAAGATAATCTTGTACATTTTCATAAGTGGAAAAACTATGAAGCGATCCTGAAGCATTACAACATAATCGTATATCCACGCGGTAAGGATACTCCTGAGACGGAGCTGGATAATCATCCTAATGTTTCCTTTTTCAAAGCACCACTGCTTGATATTTCAGCGACCTACATTCGTGAGACTATCCGCAGCGGGAAATCGATTCGCTACCTTGTGCCGGAGGCTGTCCGCGAATACCTTGAGGAGATTCGTGCCTACGAAGAATAGGAGCCAGGAACCAAAACATAAATTGGAGCACTTATAACGTTCCACTTTCATAAAAAGAATAATAGCCACGATGTGAAATGATGAGATGGTCTGAAAGTCTGATTTCCAGACTATGGGCTGCTCGTTTCAAGCGACGTGTAATATCGATGTCTGCCTGGCTTGGAGTTAAATTTCCTGAAGGGTGATTATGTGCTACGACGATGGAAGTGGCGAGGTGCTCCAGGGTTTTGTGTAAAATGAGTTTGATATCGACTACGGTTGAGGTGATGCCTCCTGTAAAAAGAATTTCCTCTCCGATGATTTCGCTATTTCGGTTGAAGAAGAGTACCAAGAATAGCTCTTGCTTGTGATCGGCGAGTCGTGGGATTAGGTAATTGGCGATGCTGGGTGAATTGCTCAGGCGTACGCAAGGGCGCGCTTGCGCGCGTGTTTTACGATTGGCTAGCTCAAAGGCCGCAGTGATGGCGATTGCTTTTGCTGGCCCGATGCCTCGTGTACGGCAGAGATCGCGCACACTGGCGCGTGCCAGTCCTGGAAGGCCGCCGTAACGATCGATAAGCTCGCGAGCAAGTTCCACCGCAGAGCGTTTCGTACTTCCGCCTGAGACGCCACTTCCTACAATAATAGCCAATAGTTCAGCATCCGTAAGGGCTTCGTGGCCTTTGTTTAGCGCCTTTTCTCGCGGCCGATCTTCTACTGCCCAGCAGCGAATAGAGGTGTTTGGATAATCTTTCATGGGTATGGGGTTAAGAATGTTTTTACAAAAATCACCAACCCTGGCCTCATTACGATGAACAAATGGTGTGTCTTGATCACGGAAGTTAATCAAAAGCAATACCGTGTAAACACGGTTATCAAATGGTTAATAGGTTGATATACAGAGGTTTGTGTTGTTTGTGAAACGTGCAGTTCTGGGTATTCTATAATGCTGTTTTACCGAGTGAGGCAAAGCGATTCCTATATGGTTTTCAGGTGTGTTTCCCTACCTAATTTCCTTGCAGCTACAATAATTAAAACTTTCTTTGTTACTTTTGGGCAAAACTCAACCTGGCTTTTCCAATGATGAAATACGTACTTCCGATTCTCCTGATTGTATCCTCGCTTGTAAGCTGCACCGGATTTGAGTCTGGGCCTGCTATTAGTTTTAAGGCGGCAGCAAAGAATATGAATAATACCTGGGCCGTATCCGAGGCGATTATGAATGGCACTGACGTTACGGCTACCTATGCCAGTGATGTTATTACATTCGAAGAGCTAGGCGCCTATTCATACCTTGAAAGCGCAAAAATCATTACGTCACCCCCATTTACCAAAAGCGATACTATTCCTATTCTTGGTGTAGGCACCTGGAACTTCCTCGATGCAAATAATCAAATAGAGGTGCTTTATCGCTTCTCATATAAAGATTTGTTTGATCCAGAAATCATGTATGATGCTGAAATTTATGAGCAGTGGGAAATCACACGCCTCACAGCAGAAGAATTCTGGTTGCGCAGCGAATCGCTCTCGCTCAAGCTGGAGCCAATCTAGTGCTCATGCGCTAATTCGTAGTTAAATCTAGAACAAATCATCCAGCCTCTGAAAGCCTCATGTATCATGTGCTTTCAGAGGTTTTTTTACAATATATCCCTATGAACCTTCGCATTGCTCTCGTGTTTTTGTTTGGAAGCTTGATATTTAGCTGTTCCAATAAGTATGAAGAAGGCCCGTTTTTGAGCGTCTTTCCTGCTAAAGAACGCTTGGCCCGCAATTGGAATTGGGTGCTAGCTCGCCGTACATCCAATGGCGTAACAGAAAATCTAAGTAGTCGCTTGACAGGCTCCTCCTTTCAGTTTAATGATGACGGAAGTTGGAACGAGTCGCGTTACGGCACAAGTGGAACATGGGCACTTGTGTCCAAAAAGCAGGAGCTTAACCTCATATTTGAACCAAGTGGTGACTCTTTGGGAGTAGATGCTCAGGCAGTAGCTTTTGATATTCGTCAGCTTACCAAAAACGACCTCTGGCTAATTTTTGAAGACACCGTAGAGGTGTTGGAATGGCAGCTAAAAGCAGAATAGCGAAAAACCACTATATTTGCAGCGCCTAAGTAAAGATGAAAAAATAGCCAAATCCAGCACGCAGCTATTTTTTGATGAATCAAGGAAGAAAACCGAAAGATAGCGCGCTATCTGAGGAATTTATGACGATGAGACATTGGAAAAGAGCAAGTGATAGAGCAGGATGTTTTTGAATCTTTACTAAGATCATGTTTGAATTTCAGACATGGCCTAAATGAAACCGCCTACTTATTTAGCCCGCATGAATTTTCTTGCGCATTATTATCTGGACAATCAGTCTAAGGATAGCCTATTTGTCATTGGCTTGGTTACACCAGATCTTGTATCACTATATAGTCGTGATGTCCGCTTTCGTGAGCGTGATATTAATCTTGCACTTCAGGGTAAAACGTTGAGTGTAGAGCAATATTCCTTGTTGAAAGGAGTAAAACGACACTTTGAAGCAGATGGCATTTTTCATGATTCTCCTTTTTTTAAAAAAGAATCATCTCGAATAGCCCGCAATCTGCGTGAAACTTTCCCCCAGTACGATGTCGCAAGAAGCTTTTTTGTAGGCCATGTCCTATTTGAGTTGTGCATTGACCGCATTCTCATGAAGCTGCACCCAGGTTTGGTCGATAGGTTCTACGAACATTTTAGACACTATAATCTGGAAGCTTTGACAGGGTTGACAGCCTCACTTGCCGGGCAACCTCTTCCAGGGTATCGCGATTTTTTAAAACGCTTTTTGGAACACCCCTATCTCCCGCGATACAAAGATCCTGAATATATCGTTCGGGTATTGAAGCGCATCCTCATGATGGTAGGTATCCCTGAGTCGGGTTGCGAATACCTTGACGATCCAAGCTTTGTCGATCATCTTGTTACATGTGAATCGCTCATGGAACCGGAAATGGAGAAGGGTTTGGCTTCGATTCAAAAAAAATTAAGACCCATCGAACATATTTCGACCCGCTGAAGGATTTGGCACTATTTTTCGACAACATGAGAAAAGCGTCGGCTAGTAGCTAAAAGGTGGAAAAATTTTTACCCTTTTTTGGGTAACGGACGCTTTGGTATCTTTGAAGGATAAACTCTCTGTTGATAATATATGATGCTTGCACGTGCAGTACTAATCGGCCTATTGATGGCCACGACAACGCTTTGTGCTCAACAAAGCGCTGAAGCCCGCAAATACGCGAATGAATTTCTTAATATCGGTGTAGGTGCTCGTGCGCTGGGAATGGGTAATACCCAGACAGCCCTCGCTACAGGTGTAACTGCCGGGTATTGGAATCCAGCAGGACTTGCCGCTCGCGAAGCCTCGCTTGACCCTGAAGTCTCGCTTATGCATGCAGCCTACTTCGGTAATGTTGCAGCGTACAACTATGTCGGTTTTGCCATGCCGATCGACTCGGCAGGTCGCAAGCGATTTGGCTTAAGCCTGGTCCGTATCGGTGTGGATGATATTGCGAATACGCTTTACTTCAGGATGCCCGATGGCTCATTCAATCTTGACGAAATCCGCAGCTTTTCGATTTCAGACTTTGCCGCGATATTTTCCTACGGCTGGCGCCCAAAGGGCGAAAGCCCTTTCAGCTTTGGTGTAAACGGCAAGGTCGTTTATCGTGGAGCAGGCCGGTTTGGTAATGCCTGGGGCTTTGGCCTGGATGCAGGCTTGCGCTATCAGCGTAACAATTTTACCCTCGGTATTATGACGAAGGATATTACGCAGACCTTTACGGCCTGGACCTATAATACCGAAACCTTCGAGGAGGCATTTATTAATGCAGGACAGGAAATTCCTCAAAACCGTGTAGAGATTACGCGCCCTTCTGTCCGTTTGGGATTAGCCTACGAACTATCGCTCGGAAAGCGTTTTGACTTAACGCCAGCGCTTGATTTTGATGTGTTTTTTGATGGTGAGCGCGTTGCCGCCTTTGCCAATTTTGATAATATCAGCCTTGATCCGCACTTGGGTCTCGAGCTTGCTTATACCAACGACCTTGGTCGTAAAGTAGCTTTCCTCCGTGGAGGCATCTACAACTTTCAGTACCTCGATCTTGGATCGGAAGAAACATCGGTAAGTGACGTCTTTCCTACGATGGGAATCGGACTTCGAGTCAATAATTTTGAGCTTGATTATGCACTCACAAACTTCCAGCAACTCTCGGCAGGTTCTTCTGCTGGCTTTACTACGTTGGGAAGTGACCTACTTACCCACGTGGTAAGTCTTAATGTTCGTATTCGGTAAACACTTTGTCTGACCGATGACCTATTTGAATAAATCCAAAACAGCCCTCTATCTCGTTTAGTAATACTATAGTCGATATTTTAAACACCATCACAATGAAGCGTATTTTTTTTCTTTTACTATTTACTGGTGTAGCGCTTATCACACTGGGGCAGAACATACGAAACGGGAATGATTGGTATAGCCAGATCGCTGACCAACCTTTCATTAAGATTCTGGTTACCGAGGACGGTGTTTACCGTGTGACAGCAACACAGTTATCCGCATCAGACTTTGATGTGAGTAATGTTAACCCGAATACCTTGCGTCTATTTTACCGTGGAGAAGAGGTAACTCGTTATATCAACAAAAATTCCGACGGAAGCCTTAATTACCTGGAGTTTTACGGGAGGCGTAATGATGGACGGGTTGACTCGTTGATGTATAGAGACAATATTGTTGGTATTCATAATGCCAGCGGTCAGCCTAATAAGGAGTATAGCCTTTCCTCAGATACGTCAGCATACTTTTTGACATATAATAGCGGCCGTCAGGGAAGGCGTTATTTTGATTACCTCAATATCCTTTATACCGGAAATCCTGAAGATGGCTACACCTATGAGGGCCGTCTCTCTTTTGATCCTACAAATAAGAATACCACACTAAATGTGGTTTCTGGAGGTAGTGCTTATGACTCGTTTAATGCCTTGAACACTGATTATATTGTAGGGGAAGGTTATGTGTCAAAGGCCAGTTTTGGGCAGCGTGACCCCGTGGAATTTTCTATACCTACTCCAGGAGCACTCAATGATGGTACTGCTGCTAAATATGACTTCAGAGTGTTTGGACGCTCGAATACGACTCACCGCTTGCGCGTCTCTATTGATGGAGCAAGTACGCCGGTAATTGATACGCTTTGGCCGTCGAACACAATTTATGTAAACACATATTCACGTGAGCTCACACGCAATATTAATAATACAACAAAGCTTCGCTTTGAGGCTTTAGGCAATGGGCCTGCAGATAATAATCACCTTTGTTGGGCCTCTGTAAGCTACCGCCGTAACACAAATTTCAACGGAGAGATTTTTACCAATATCAAGGACTTTGATAAAAGTACTGAAGCATATTTTCGTTTTACCAACGTGGATGGTAATGATACCGTGATCGTGTACGACTTGACCACCTTGGTCCGCTCAAAAGGAATAATAAACAATGGAACAGCGCAGGTAATAGTGCCTTCTTTCGGAGCCGGAAAGCGTAATCTATATGTAACTACCGATAAAGGGATCAAAACTCCGTTGTTGCAAAAGCCAACCTTGAAAAAGCTGTTTGAGCCTACAAAAGGTGCTGACTTTGTCATTATTACCAATCGCAAGCTACAAGCTTCAGCTGAAGAGTATAAAAACTATCGTGACACGGCAACAGTAAATCCGCTTAAGGCTACGATCGTGTATATCGATGAAATTTATGACGAGTTTGGTTATGGAAGTGCGACGCCTTGGGCGATAAAGCGCTTTTGTAAATACACCATTGATAACTGGACTCCTAAGCCGCGTTACTTTATGATGTGGGGTAAAGGAAGTGACGATATCCGCGAGTCCCAATTTGAAAACCTGGTGCCATCATTTGGCTTCCCGGTTTCTGACCATGAGTTTGTTAGCAATTTTAGATTTGATCGGGTAAATATCAAACCGGAAGCAGCCATTGGTCGAGTCAATATTCGAAGTGATAAAGAAGGTAGAGATTTCCTTTTTAAGCTAAACGAATATGAGCATATGCCTTTTAGCCCATGGATGAAAGAAGGTGTCTTTTTAGGTGGAGGAGCCAGTGTGGGAGAGCAAAGCGCGATTGGTCTTGGAATCAAGAATTTCATTTCCAACTTTGAAGACATTTCGTTTGGGGGCAATTATGTGTACTTCCAAAAGCAAAATAACAATACTACGATTACAGGAGACACCTATCATGACCGTATCAGTGAAGGGGTTTCGGTGATTCACTTCTTCGGGCACTCTTCCAGTAATATTCTGGATGTGAGTATTCGTAATGCTGACGGTTACAACAACTTCCGCCGCTATCCATTTATGGTAGCGATGGGCTGTTTTGGAGGAGATTTTACTGCTGAAAGTAGCTTTGGCGAGCGCTGGGTAGCTGAGCCTAAGCGAGGAGCAATCGGATACCTTGCTAACTCAAGCGCGGGTTATCTGAGTCCACTCAAAACGTATGGTGAAATTTTCTATCAAATTCGCCACAACCAGATGCCACTTGAACCTATTGGTGATATTATCTCGGCAACAATGAGCAAATATTCCGACTCTGTACCTGGTATTCAGACTCGTAACCATTGCCGCCAGATGAACTTGCAGGGTGATCCTTCTGTTGTGATTAAATATCCTACCAAAGTAGACCTTGCGATTAGCGAGACAAGTGTGTTTTTTAATCCTTTGAATTTTACTGCTGAGGATGTCAATTATGATATGAACCTGATCGTGAATAATTACGGGATGGCTGTAGATGATAGTTTCTCTGTACGTGTTGTCCAGAGATTACCCGATGGAAGTAGCTATGAGCATCCACGCTTCAGGTTTCGTACTCCTGCTTTCCGCGATACGTTCGTATTGCCGCATATCAATCCTGTCGAAAGCCGACTTGCAGGCCGAAATACATACGATATTTGGGTAGATTCCGATGAAGAGTATGAGGAATATTCGGAAGAAAATAACCGAATAAATTTAACCAAAATCGTTCCTGGTAATATTCCTGCTATTCTGTATCCTGGCGAGTTTGCGGTAGTGGGCGAAGCCCAAAATCACCTTGACGCGTCGGCATTCTTCATTACCAGAGATGATGATGTGCGTTATTTTTTCGAAATAGACACAACAGCAAATTTCAACTCACCTTCAAAGGTAAATTCTGGTAACGTGACTGGTAAAGCTGGTTATGTGCGCTGGGACCTGCCGTTCTTGTTACAGGACAGTACCGTGTATTTCTGGCGTGTACGCCTTGTCGACGTTGAGCCTAGCTTCTGGGGAACCTCCTCATTCCGCTACCTGGAAGACCGTACAGGTTGGGCACAGGCCAAGGAACCTCAATTTGAACTGAACGAGACCGACAAAGTCGATATTGATCTTGTGCGTAAGCGTTGGGACTTTGATAACTACGCTGTCGACTTCGAATTTGAACTTTCAGAACGCGCTTCAAGCGACCTTGTCTTTTCAATGACGGTAGGTGGAGAGCGGGAAGTAGATGGAATCGTACGAGATTATTATGTTGTTGGTGTGATTGATGGTCAAACGCTTGAACCAGTCTTCCCAGGAGGCGCCCAAAGCGTGGCAAATCCTGCCAGTAACTTCAACCTGGTCAAGCAATGGCTACGAAGTGCTAAAGAAGGCGACTACGTCGTGATTTCTGCGGTTCAGTCTTCACACGTAGCCCAGTGGGATGAAGAGATGTATGACCTGCTTTCCGATATTGGAGTATCTGGTACGGTACGAAGTATGAGCAATGATCCCTTCTTATTTTTTGGAAGAAAAGGAAGCCCGGTAGGAACCGCTACTGAAATTTATAAAGGAGTAGGCGACAAAAACCGCCACTTTATTAACAAACTTCTTACAGCACCTTATCATCAGGCTGAAATTTCCTCTCCACGTATCGGTCCTGCTATGAAGTGGGCAGAAGCTTGGTGGGATTGGAAAAGTCTGGATCAAAATGTGCAGGAAAATGCGCAGCTCGACCTGATTGCAATTCGTAAGGATGGTGAAGATTCTGTTTTTGCTGAAAATATAGGCAAGCGTGATTTTTATGACCTCCAAGCTCTCGATTCAGAGCGATTCCCATACGTGCAGTTTGCCTTAAACATCACTGACAGTGTCAACTTCACTGCTCCTCAACTAGACAATTGGCACGTATTCTTTGAGGCTGCACCAGATGCCGTCATCGACCCTGCCACAAATTTTGCCTTCGAATCAGACACGATTCAGGAAGGGCAAGATATTTACATCCGCCTGGGCGCAGAAAATGTTACACCGTTTGATATGGACAGCATGCTCGTGCGCTTTACCTTAATCCGTTCAGACAGGAGCACACTGATTCTGGACTCAATTCGCACTGCTCCTCTTTTAGGTGGCGGCAATGTTGAGTTTGATTATAGGTTTAATACAAATGGAAAGGACCTGAAAGGCGTAGTTGACCTGGAGGTCGAAATTAATCCCGGCCTTGATCAACCTGAGCGTAATACATTCAATAATGTATTCGTCCAGCCCTTTTATGTGAAAGCCGACAGAACCAACCCGATGATCGATGTTACCTTCGATGGTAAGCATATTATCGACGGTGATATTATCTCGCCTATTCCTGAGATTGTTATCGAACTGAAAGATGAGAATGAGTTCATTGCCCTTGCAGATTCAACTATTCTGGAAATTCAGTTTGGGCCTAATTCACGCTCTATTTCTACTCCTCCAGAGAAAATTAGCCTTTCTGACCCAAGAGTCACCTTTATTCCTGGAGAGCTTCCAGAAAACAGAGCGCGCATCATTTTCCGCCCTGGACTCTTCGAGCCACTGGCAGAAATAAACGACGGCTACATCCTTCGCCTCAATGGGGCGGATGCTGCTGAGAATACCACGGGTTCATTCAATACCTACTACGAGGTTACCTTCAAGGTAATCGACGAGTCGACGATTACCCACGTACTGAATTATCCGAATCCATTTTCTACGAATACCCGATTTGTCTACACCTTGACAGGGAGCGAGCTTCCTGAAGTTTTCCAAATTCACGTCTATACCATCTCAGGTAAGATCGTTAAGGTTGTCGATTTGGTTGAGTTGGGTGAGGTGAAATTTGGCAATAATATCACTGAATATGCATGGGATGGAACAGATGAGTTTGGAGACAAATTGGCCAACGGAGTCTATTTGTACCGCGTAATTCTGAAACTTCCTGGCGAAGAACTTGAAATAAATGGTGAGTCAACTTCCAAATATTTCAAAAATGGTTGGGGAAAAATGTATATAATGAGATAAATTGTGCGGATGGACATCCGTAAGCATATTCGTTTCGCAATAACAATATTTAGCCTGGGTATGCTCTGCATTTCCCAGGCTTTTTCGTACCAATTCACCATCAAAGGAATTGCCAGTGGTCTTCAGGTCGATCATGTCACGCTAAGCTCGCCTGCATGGTTTGGCGAACGCACAATATCAGTCGCTGAGGACGGCAGTTTTGTGTACTATGGCTCGCATGCCCACCCTGCGATGTTCACACTGGTATATGGAGAAGGCTACGAAATGCTCAAAGCAGATATGTTCATCTTTGGTGACATCACCATCGAGGCTGAACTGGTCTCAGACCCAGACCTTGGAGACCGTGTCTTTTTGAGATTGCCCAGCCATCGTAGCCACGGGTTTAAAAAAGCGAAAGACTTTCTGGACAATCATTACCTGAATAAGCCAACCGGCCCTTCTTCCATTCGCGATATCGAAGAGTTCATCGTGGGACAGCCATATATCGGTGATGACTCTACGACCAAGGTATTTGCGCTAGCAGAACGCTTGAATTATGTGTTTGTGTTGCGTCATGATTATGGATTCTCCATTGAGCATGCAGGGCCCAAGGTGTTTCAGATGAATGACTTTTTTGACTTACCCATTAACAAAGAGCAGTTCATGGGTTTTGAAGGGTATAAAAATCTGATGGTGCATTTTAATTTGAATACCATCACAGACCCTATGTATCGCAATGCAGAACAAGCAAGCCTCAGCGATTTTGCCTATGCCATAAATAGTCTGGAGGCATCTAAAAGCAAAACACCTGAAGTACTCTATGCAGAAATGTCGAGGCTGCTTTTGGAACAAAATACGTACTCGCGACTCTCTGAAAATGATAAGGGCATTTATCTGAATAAGCTCTTCGAAATAACAGGACGATACCCTGACAATACTTCGCTCATAAAGCTTAAAAAAGAGCTAAGCGATATCGTAGAATCGTTGGAACTGAGTCCTGCGCCTAGTTTTTATTTGTACAGCGTAACAGGCGATTCGATTTCCTTGGCAGAATTACTCTCCGATAATCAGGCGATCGTCATTGACGTATGGGGCTCATGGTGTAAGCCATGTCGCCTTCATAATAAGAAGCTCAAAGACGTGGAAGCGCGTTGCCGCGAGGAAGGTCGGAATATCCGTTTTGTAAGCATCGCCAATGATAAAAACCGCAATGACTGGCATGAGGCTATTCAGCAAGACGGAATGATCTGGACGCAACTTCTGGCAGACCGACGGTTCCTTGAGAACTACCGCATCCGGCAGTATCCGACAGTCATATTGATAGATCCCAGAGGTGTCGTGCGCAAGGTTGCAAGCTCCGTTTCCTGGGACGATATAATCGAAGTCGCGCCTCAAAAATAATTGGTCCAGCTGTTGGCTTTTAGCGATTGGCTTCTGGTTTTTAAGGCAAATGTTTATCCGCCTTTTTCAAAAAAAGAGAAGCCTTTTCAGGTAAATGCACATTGTTCCGACCAAAAGCCAACCGCTAATAGCTGAACTAGTTTTACTTCTTGAATACCTTCATCATACTATTGGCGAACCAGTCCTGGTCAGCCTTAAGAAGTATGTCTAAAAATGCATCCGCCTGGCCGACGATTTGCTGTAGATTTTCTACCGCGCCTACAAAAGACTTCACTTCAGGATCAGACTTGTCACCTTCTACCTGCTGGACTTCTCCAAGCATTTGTAGAACGGGAGCGATTTCACGCTTTCTGCGTTCCATAGTCACCTGCATCGCTACACGCCAAATATCCTTCTCTGCTACAAAGTACTCGCGGCGCTCTCCTGCCTTGTGCTCCTTGCGCACGAGGCCCCAATCGATAAGGGCGCGCACATTCATATTAGCGTTTCCGCGCGAAATATTAAGCAAAGTCATGATTTCCTCAGCGCTCAATGGCTCCGGCGATATGAGGAGCAGTGCGTGAACCTGCGCCATCGTACGGTTGATACCCCAGGCTGAGCCTAGTGCTCCCCATGATTGGATAAATCGTTCTTTGGCTTCGTCGAGTTGCATGACTTTTGGGCAATTAGAATGTAGGGTATTGAAAAAATGATATTTACAGAAATATTTGAAAGTTCTGGCACAACTTAGTCTGAACGGGGAACCTGTGCAAATAGTTCGTAAAAAAATCTACTGAGAAAAGTTCATTGCTAATGACTAATGATCAATTAAAAGTCACGAATGTTAGTCTTTCCCCAAATCAAACCCTAGCGAAACGCGCAAGCTATGTAAGCGATCATTTCCTTCAAGGCGGCCCAGGGCTCCCAGGTTGTCGAGATAGTCGGAACCAGAACGAATGTGGTGGTACACAAAGATAAGACGCAAGCGCTCGTTGAGTCGCGACTCAAAGCCAAGTCCCAGGTCAAGCGATGGACTCAGGCTAGGAAGGCTACGCTCCACAGGGAGACGGGTAGTCCACAATTGAGCAAGTGGTGTTCCTTCTTCATTTTTGCTAGAAAAACTCAAAATGCGAACCCCAAAAGAAGCTAAAGGAGAAAATCGCCTCTTACGTTTGAAAAGATGCCATTCTACGCCCAGCGCTAGGTATGGAAGTGTTACATCTGCAAAAGCATTAGGAATAATGACGCCTTCCGAAGTTGAAATTGGCTCCGGCGGATTGGCGCGGGCATCGGGGTCCTGAGCCTGGAAGCGTGCGTAGCCGACTCTTATCTGAGGAGCAAATTTTCCCCAGGTAGATGGTTGAAGCGTAATATCAAATCCCGGCGATACGCTAAAATAGGTTGCCGAAAAAAGGCCCTTCTCGCCTGCATTCAGATCACCATAATATCCTGTTCCAGTAACTCCGATCTGCAACACTGCTCCTTTATTTTGCCCTATTATGTCCCCGGCCAAAAGTACGGCCAGGACAATAATCATTGCTGCCTTTATTTTCATCTTATATCAACTTAAATATTGCGCTACTGCAAGTAACGATTTTTAAAGGGCTTTTGTCATTTCCTTTGCCTCACAAAAATTATTCCCAGACCTTTGCACCGCTACTTTTAACAAAACAAAAAACCGCGATGACTCCAATCTTAGAATGTATTCCTAATTTCAGTGAAGGCCGCGATCTGGCCATCATCCGTCAAATTACCGATCAAATCGAATCAGTAGAAGGAGCCAAGCTCCTCGATGTCGACCCGGGAGCATCCACGAACCGTACGGTTGTCACATTTGTTGGTAGTCCTGACGCCGTTATTGAAGCTGCTTTTTTGGCGATTAAAAAAGCAGGGGAACTCATCGATATGCGTAAGCAAAAAGGGGCACACCCTCGTATGGGTGCGACCGATGTATGCCCGCTGGTTCCTATTAGTGGAATCACTGCCGAGGAGGCCGTAGCCTATGCGCATAAGCTCGCCAAACGTGTAGGAGAAGAACTCGATATCCCGATTTATTTATACGAAGAAGCCGCCACCAGCCCGCAGCGCCAAAACCTTGCAGTGATCAGAGCCGGTGAGTACGAAGGCTTTGCAGAGAAAATCCTTCAGCCAGAATGGAAGCCAGATTATGGAAAAGCAGTCTACAACGCCTTTAGCGGTCAGACTGTGATCGGCGTGCGCGACTTCCTCGTGGCATACAATGTTAACCTCAATACGACCTCTGTCCGCAGGGCTAATTCTGTAGCGTTTGATATCAGAGAAAAAGGTCGCGCTAAAACTGAGGATGGTACGCCTTGGGGAAAGAAGGTTTTGGACGAAAATGGAGAACAAGTGCGTGAGGCAGGGATGTGTAAGCATGTCAAAGCCATCGGTTGGTACATGGATGAGTATGGTATCGCGCAGGTTTCTGCCAACCTCACCAATATCAAAGAGACGCCAGTCCACACTGTATTTGAAGCTTCTCGTACGTCCGCCAATAATCGTGGCATGCGCGTGACGGGGTCAGAGCTTGTAGGCCTGATTCCTAAGGCAGCATTGCTCGACGCGGGATATTACTATCTGGAGCAGCAAGGCGTTGCCCAAGGAATGTCGGAGCGTGAGGTCATGAAGATCGCGGTTAAGTCGCTGGGTTTGGATGAGCTAGGCGAGTTTGATTTGGATAAAAAAGTGGTGGAGTATGCGATGAATGCTGGCGAGGCTGATGGCCTTGTAGACCTTACAGTCACCGGCTTTGTAGATATGCTGGCATCGGATGCACCCGCGCCAGGCGGTGGCTCTGCTTCTGCACTTGCAGGTGCCCTTGCTGCCGGTCTCGGCACGATGGTTGCCAACCTGAGCGGAAATAAGCGTGGATGGGATGCGCGCACTCCCGGATTCAGCGAATGGGGCCGCAAAGGCCAGGGCCTGAAGGAGCGTCTATTGTATCTCGTCGATGCTGACACTGCTGCCTTCAATGCTGTACTGGCAGCGTATCGTCTGCCTAAGGGTAGCGATGAGGAAAAGGCAAGCCGTAAAGAAGCGATTGAACACGCAAATCAGGGAGCGGCTAAGACTCCTTATGCTATCATGGAAACAACCCTTGAGCTATATGATCTGCTTGAAGCAATGGCCAAAGACGGCCTTGAAGCATCCATCACCGATGTTGGTGTAGGTGCTCATCTGGCGCACACCGCTGTGGAAGGCTCAGCACTGAATGTGCGCATTAACCTTGGTAGCATTCGTGATGAAGCCTTTGTGGAAATGCTCCGCACAGGAACTCAGCGCATGTTGCAGGAATCTTCTGCACGTAAGGAGCAAGTACTTCGCGAGGTGGAAGCGCGTATGTAGGCGTAGCAGGAGTTGAAAGTGAATAGTGGAAAATGGAAAGTTTAGAAGTGCTTGAAACGCCCTTTTGAACTTTCCATTTTCTATTATGCACTATTACTTTTAATAGAAGCCTCTGAGCAGTTCCCGAGTTCTTTGAGCTTGTTCTTCCAGTTGGTTGAGGAATGAGTTTGAAACTCCCTCAGAAATAGGTTGAAGAATTTCTTCATTCAAAAGTTCATGTTTCACTGCTCCCGCAAAGATGGGTTCCTTCAACTGAATATGAATCATGAGGAGAAGATTCTTGGTTAGCTCTTTCTTAGATCTTTTATACTTCTTGGTAAGACCACCGTTCTCCAGGTACTGCTTAAGTCCAGATTTAAGCCCTTTAAGAACTCCCTTGACATGCGTGCCGTGTTTTGGGCTTTTTTCAAAATTAACAAAGGACCTGATAGTGGGGATATCCATTGAATATTCTGGAAATGCATACGCAATTTCGATAGAAAATGCAGGGTTATTCAGGATGACATGATTAGCAAAGTAACTTCCACTTATAGTACCTATACTTTCTAGCTCCAGCATATCCATAAGACCATTTGGAAAATGAAATTGGGACACGATATTTTTGTTTGAAGTGGTATGTTGTACGTCAATAGTAACCTTAGGAAAGAAAAATGCCAGCCTTTCTATTTCATGTAAAAGGAAGGTGCTGTTCCAATCAGTTTTAGCATGAAAAATACCTTCTTCAAGCTGAAACTCGATATAAAGTGAGTCGCAGGGAAATAGCGTATCATCTACAGACCCGTTGATCAGCTTCCCTTCCTCAAAAATATTTGAGAATAGTAGCTTGTTATATTTATCAAAACCTTTGATAAGAAATCGCTCACTCAGCGCATTTAAGCATAGAAGACCTAAGGCAAAATGAATATTTGCATGGAGTTTAGTGGCTGTGTTATTGTTGATGGAACTGGCGGGTTTGTGAAAACAAAAAGAGCCTTTTCCCTTTCCATCAAATACACAGTCTAGCCTTGATGGCTGAATATTCAGGAGCAATTCAGGAAGACTTCCTTGGATCAATTTCGCAAAACCTTTGAAGTCCAGCGAGCCAATATACATTCCTGGTCTTTTGCGAATATGATCACGCCACTCTTGCCAGTTAAGGTTCATATTGGAGGTGTTTTTGTAAGCTTTAAGTTACAAAATTTACCTGCCAATAAGGAGTTTTTAAGACGAAGTTTTGTTCCAAAAAGCATGATGCTTTTTATATCTTCGAAATCCCTTTCAATGAAGTTGTCTAACGAAACCCAAAAGGGTTGTCATGTCGAGCCGCGAAGCTGGCGAGACATCTTGACTTTTAGCCAATTAGTCGATAAAGTCAAGATTTCTCCTCAGCTCCGCGAGTCGAAATGACAATTTTGATAATA